>NZ_JAJGUI010000115.1:0-12421 GCF_020784875.1 Limosilactobacillus reuteri subsp. simiae
CTGCACCAAAGTAATAAGTATTGCCCCAGTTCTTGTAGTAACGATTTTGATACATTACTCCATCGTTATCGAAGTAATAGACTTTGCCGTCTTTAGTCAAAAATTGGTTAGTGTAGCGAGCTCCATCCGCGCCAAAGTAGTAGGTACTACCCCAATTATGATAGAACTTATTTGTAATTAATGAATTATTTGCATCAAAATAATAAAGTTGATTATCATTTGCAGTTAAAAATTGATTACGTAAAGGAATTATCCCCTGATTATTTACCCAGTAATCTTTCCCATTAACATTTAAGTTTTTATTCTTTATTAAGGCACCATCGTTACCGAAGTAATAGGCATTTCCCCATCGAACCATATAACGATTATCCCAACGAGCGCCGTCTGCGCCAAAGTAATAAGTATTACCCCAATTATTATAAAAACCATTATCTAGCCGAGCACCATTAGGTTGAAAATAATAAGTTCGACCCCAATTACTATAGAAATCATTTTTAACTAGCTGTCCTTCTGAGTTATAGTAGTATGTATTATTATTTATTGTTGGAAAAGTATTAGGAGCTCCTGTTTCAGGAATAGTTTGTTGTGCTACATCTTTATTTTCAGTTGCCTCAGGCTTAACCGGTGTCTGATTATCACTTTGAGCATCAGTTCCAGTACTATTATCATTACCTTGTAGAGAGTTAGTATTAGTAGGAGTTCCAGTAGTTAGAGTATCTGCAGCAGGTGTCTCATTATTAGGCACCATATCTGCATGCGCTATCGAACCTAGACTAATACCTAGCCCTAGCGAAATTGTAGCAATAGCAGCAACACACCATCTTTTACCGTTTTTATACATTTTAAAATGTTTTTTCATTACTATCCTCTCCCAAAAAGTTATTACTTAACCTAAGTATATACTTCTATATAAAATTATTAAACCTATTACAACTTCGCCGTTAACTTCACATCTGGGTACTTTTGCTTAAACCAATTTTCGGCGAATTGATTTTCAAACAAGAATAGCGGCTGATCATGGATATCCTTGACTAAGATGTTTCGTGATGACGACATCTTTTCATCTAATTGGTCTGGATCAATCCACCGGGCAGTCTTAGTTCCCATTGGTTCCATCACAACTTCTGAATTATATTCATTTTGCATCCGGAACTTGAATACTTCAAATTGAAGCTGACCAACTGCACCGAGAATATAATCGCCAGTAGAATAACTTCGATAAAGCTGAACAGCCCCTTCTTGAACTAATTGATTGATTCCCTTGTGGAAGGATTTCTGTTTCATCACATTCTTAGCAGAAACACGGACAAATAGTTCTGGCGTAAATTGTGGCAACTTTTCAAATTGAATATCTTTTTTACCATTGTAAATAGAATCACCAATTTGGAAGTTTCCAGTATCATATAAACCGATAATATCACCGGCAACAGCTGTCTCAACATTTTCACGGGTATCGGCCATAAATTCAGTCACATTTGATAACCGCATTGGTTTCTTAGTCCGTGATAATGTAACATCCATCCCCCGATCAAATTCACCGGAACAAATCCGGACAAAGGCAATTCGATCACGGTGACGAGGATTCATGTTAGCCTGGATCTTAAAGACAAAACCAGAAAATTCGGGATCAAGGGGCTTAACAACATCCTCGTTCTCAGTTTTGTGATCACTTGGTGCAGGGGCAAACTGTAAGTAGGTTTCCAAGAAAGTCTGAACTCCAAAATTAGTTAAAGCAGATCCAAAGAAGACTGGTGTTTGGTCCCCTTTGGCAATCTTTTCTTGATCGAGCTCATTACCAGCCACTTCAACCAGTTCCATGCCGTCCATTGCATCTTGCCATTCACCATCACCGGCTAATGGGTTATCGCCCTTAACATTACCGTCTTCATCTAATGGTAAGTAAGGATTGTTTTCATCAGCTGGGTGAGTCAAGGCAACACGATGGTTAAAGCGGTCATAGATTCCCTTAAACTGGTGACCGGAACCGATTGGCCAGTTGATTGGGTAAGTCTCAATCCCTAATACGTCTTCAACTTCATTTAAGAGATCAAGTGGTTCACGGGCATCTCGGTCAAATTTATTCATAAAGGTAAAGATCGGGATTCCCCGCATCTTACAAATTTGGAATAACTTCTTAGTCTGCGGCTCGATCCCCTTCGCACTATCAATAACCATCACAGCGGAGTCCACCGCCATTAATGTCCGATAAGTATCTTCAGAGAAATCTTCGTGCCCTGGAGTATCCAAAATATTGATCCGCTTACCTTGGAAATCAAATTGCATAACAGATGAGGTAACAGAGATTCCCCGCTTCTTTTCAATCTCCATCCAGTCTGACTTTGCAAAATTACCGGTTTTCCGTGCTTTAACGGTCCCGGCTTCACGAACTACTCCCCCAAAAAGCAAGAGTTGTTCAGTAATCGTTGTTTTCCCGGCATCCGGGTGAGAAATAATGGCAAACGTACGCCGTTTATTAACTGCTTCAGCAAGTTCTTTTGGTGACATTAATTTTTTCCTTTCCTATATACTATTAATTTAAATCTGGGTAATATCTTTACTAGTATAAGGTATTTTTAATCAAACAACAATAATATATGTATATAAAAAGCCATCCTTACAAAAAGGACAGCCGCCTTAACTACTTACGAATAATTATTTTTCTTAATGTATTTTGACTCCAATCTACATATTGATAAACAACATTCTTATCTGATTTAAAGAATTCATCGCCCGTCTTATATGGCATATTATAAACACGTGAATGAAAATTATGATTTAATGACGCATTTTTTAGCTGCCATAAAGGACCTATCCCAGCAATAAATAATGCCCCAAGTAATACTAATGCAAAATACAAATCTTTTTTCCAATAGTTTGCAATATTTTTTATTACTAAGAAATTAATAACCATTAAAGCAGGAATACTAACGCGCATTACTAAGTCATTAGCAGCACCATATTCACAAAATGGTAATAAAAATAAAATAATACTCGAAGTATATATCAGTGGATTCTTCCATTCATGTTTTAATAATAGCAACACCCATATAAGCCATGAGGCTTGCAATGTAATAAATCCTAATTTATGTGACCATACATCAATAAAAGCAAATTTCATTTTTTCATCTACCGGCTTAGGTTGGAAAACATTACAGCTAATATAAAGTAATAAAACTATCATTAACAATAAAGATAGAATATTAACAATATTAAATACTTTTTTCCAATCAACCGTAATTTCTTTATCAAGGCAATCATAGATTAATGTAAATAGCATCAAAACAGTTAAACCAATAAAAGCAAACGTCGAATATAAAATTATCGGTGCCAATATCAGTCCCCAAAATTGATAGTTTTTTCTATTTCTTAACCATAGACTTACCGAAAGAGCAACCGGAACGAACTGAGGAAATACGAAGCGCAATAGCGAAATATTAGAAGTATATTGCAAGTTTAGAGTTTTACTAAACCACTCTCCCATCTCTCCCATATTATTGTAATCCCAAGGAACCCAGGTTCCATAAATACCATTTAAAGGATAAATAAATGGTGAAAAGAATATAAGTGCGAAAGCTATTAATAAAAAGAGATATCCATTTTGCTTATTTATCCATTTATAAAGAGATAGTATTAATAGAAATAATCCTAAAATTATCCATACTAATAAGGATGTCTGTGCTACGTTAAATCCACAAACCTTGCCAATCATCCCTGGAATAATGTACTCACCTATATAATAACTTACTACCCCATATTTACCATTAAACTTATAATGTACAGGCCAATTCTTATTAATAAAATCATTTAATAATACATTATGTTTTTGCCAATCATAAGACTGCAAAAAGAAGCCACCTAACCCAGATAAAAGCGCCCACAAAACAATAATTGCCAAAGCTACTAATATGAAAAACCAATCTTTTTTTAATGAAATATCCATTTCTGATTTTTGATAAGAATATCTCAATACGATATAACAAATAACTAATACCGACGGAAGTCCAATAATTGGCTTTAACCAAGTTATAAGAAAAAGGACTATTGGTAAATATAAATATCCTACAATACTTAAATCAAAAATATTAATTTTTTTCATTAATATTCACCTCTAGTCATTAATTTGTTTTTTTAACATTCGAAAATCACCTAAAGCATGATACCCAATCTTTATAATTTTAGAAATATTAATTGAATTTACTCCTCCTCTACGAGGTGCAAAACTAATTTCCCTAAACACGATATTCTCATGAAAGTAAGCAAAATATGTTGTTAACATAACATTAGGTAAATTGTAATTGAGTGGTAATTTACTAATATATTTTTCAACTAAAGACGTCTTCATTAACCTAAATGGAGCATTTGAATCCGGAATATGAACTCCATAATAAACACGCAATAGGAGTAATAATATTTTTTCAACTAATACACGTTGCTCACCATCTTTTCTCTTTGAGCGATTACCAATAATTGCACTATATTTAGTCCTCAAATTCCAAAATGGTTCAAATTCTTTCGGATTAGTTTGATTATCAGAATCCGTTTGAAAAATATAATCAGCCTTATTTTTTATAGCATAACGATAGCCAAATAAAACTGTTGATCCATGTCCCCCATTAGTCTTAGTTAATCCTTTAAGTAATGGATGATCTTTCTCTGCATTTTGAATTAGTTTATACGTATTATCCTTGCTACCATCATTAATAATAATAAGTCTTGATTCCCCATTACCATTATGACGTTCAATTACTGGATACCAGCTATTAATTAATTCATTAATATTTGCTGATTCATTATAAGCCGGTATGATAATATACAGTTTATCTGACATTATTTTCTCCTAAATTATCGTTAAAATAGTATACAAAACGTTTTCAATTTTAATATATTTTATATTGAATTACAATTTCAATTTTGAACCAAAATAACACCCATATAAAAGTTACAGAAAGTTTAAAGTATTGAGATATATTTGAACTTAGGATTAATTTTCTGCTATATTAATAAAGTTAGAACTTATTTTTATTGAGGTACTTAGTATATGGATAATAACAATAACAACGAATCGCGGGAACATTACCGTAAACGGATGGAAGAACGTATCCAACGTGACGTTAATGAACGCAAGCGTCGAGAACGCGAGGAAGCACACAACAGACATGAAAATCGTTTGCGACTAGAAGAAGAACAATCGTCACCCGATTATCAACCACCAAAAAAGCATCACTATCGAACGCCAAATTGGGTGCGCGCGTTAATTGGATTATTAATTTGTCTAGTAGTGGCCGGCGGATTTTACGAATATCATAAAGTTCACTCAGTTGCCAAAGGGGTGTTTGGCGCTGGTGATGGAAAAATCAGTAAAAAGTTACAAAAAGGTGAACCAGTTTCCGTCCTGGCCATGGGAACAGATGTCGGGGCTCTAGATCGTGGTAACAAAGGTGGTAATACCGACTCTTTGGAACTATTTACTATTAATCCGAAAAAGAAAACCATCACCATGACTAGCATTCCTCGTGATATCCTAGTACGGGTTGAGACCAGTGATGGCCCTGATTATGTTAAAATCAACGCTGCCTATTCAATCAATGGACCAAAACAAACTGTAAAGCAAGTATCAGAATTACTTGATGTGCCGATTGATTACTATGCAGTTATTAACATGGGAGTTCTCGAAAAAGTTGTTAATTCTGTTGGCGGGGTCGAGGTTGATAATCCATTTGCCTTTGACTACGAAGGCCACCACTTCAAGAAAGGTAAACAACACCTTAACGGAGCAAATGCGTTGAAGTATTCCCGGATGCGGTATGATGATCCAAATAATGATTATGGTCGTCAAAAACGGCAACAACAAATTCTAAAGAGCGTTATTAATAAGTTCAAGGCTTCAGGTTCAATTGGTGCAGCTAACAAAATTTTAGATGCTGTTGGGGATGGGGTTAAGACCAATATTCCAATTGATGATATTGCGACCTTGTATGGTAACTACCACGGCGCAATGAACAATGTTAAGACCTACCATTTCCAAGGACAAAACGCAACGATCGAAGGAGTTTCCTTCCAGATTGCTAGTCCTAAAGAAATTAACCGGGTATCAAAACTGGTACGAGCTCAACTTGGCTTAAAAGCTAAGAACGTTGTTAACCACGAAACCAAGATGTACAAGTCACAACCGCACTACAATGGTTACAATGAGACTGACTTTATCCTTCCTGGTGGTGCCAGTTACAATGATCCTGGTAGTGGTAATGGAAGTGATGAAGTTATTGGAAGCTCTAGTTCATCCCGCCGGAGTACAAATGAGACTGAATCATCTTCAACATACACAGCAGGTAATAATGAAAGCTATAGTGAATCTCGAGCAATTCCGGCAACTGGAAATCAAACACCGACTGCTCCTATCCAGCATCATTATGCGACCCCTCAATACCACACTTATAATGGTTATCATTCAACTTATACTCACCCAACGTATGGTAATCATTATGGATATACACATCGGTATTATTAATAAAAAAGCATTTTCGTAAAATTTGGACGAAAATGCTTTTTTATTATTCAGTTTTGGCTTTATCAACAGGATGTTCAATTCGATAAATATCAAAGAAGTATTCACAAACAGTCTTGATAACGGCATAGAATGGAATGCATAAGATCATTCCTCCGATTCCAGCGATATGGCCCGCAGCAAGTAATAACATAATGATTGTTAATGGGTGAATCTGAAGCGTCTTCCCGATGATATTAGGGTAAACAATATTTCCATCAACTTGTTGAACAACGATCACCACCACAATTACCCAAATAATCTTATTTGGTGCCATCGTTAAAGCAACAAATAATGCTGGAGCAATTCCGATATAAGGTCCGATATATGGAATGATATTAGTCAAACCAGCAACAATTCCGAGAACAATTGCCAGCGGCTGGCCAATAATAACGTAACCAATTGAGGTAAATACACCGACAAATAGACATTCAATCATTTGCCCAGAAATATAGGAAGATAGAGTTGAATTCATTTTCCCAAGCAAGTCATTTACTTCTTTTGCATGGTGGGGAGAAAGCCATTTTTGAATACTTGGAATAAGTTTAGAACCATCCTTAAGCATATAAAATAACATTACCGGAACAGTAATTGTTACCACTGTCACATTTGTCAGCATACCAATGATATCCCCGACCCGTGTTGATAGGCCTTGCAAAACCTTTTGCGCATATCCAGCTAATTGGTGATCGAATTGCCGGTAATATGCATTTAGATCCACGTTTCGCAAGAATGAATGCTCAATTGTATCATTAATAAGATGTTGAATTCCTGTGACCGTCTGCGGCATGTTACGTACTAATGTTGAAACTTCCTTTACAACTGGTGGAATTAACATGGCAATTCCACCAACAACAATCACGATCAATAAAAGCACGATTAATAAACTAGCGATTCCTCGGTTCATATGAAAACGCCCAATTTTGATCTTCATAAAAAGTTTTAAAACTGGGTTTAGCATATAATATAGGAATCCAGAGATAATCAATGGAACAAAAACTACTGATATAAACGTTAAAAACGGCTGAAAAATAAACTGAATTTTTGTACACATCCAGATTAACGTCGCCACTGTTAGTAATAGCAACGGCCAAAATAGCCAATGATAAAATTTTTGCTTAGACATAGTTACTCCCTAAAAGAAAAAAGAATCAGTAAGTCTATTATAAAAGACTCACTAACTCTTTTAAATTATAAAATTAATTTTCTGTAACAGAATTTGCAGTTACGTGGTACGTATGACCGTTGCCACTAACAGTCCAATTATTAGTACCATTCTGTGTAGCAGTATAACCATCAACAGAATCAATAGATGGTAAATCACTTGTTGATTGACCTGCAATTCCACGATTATTTAATTGATTACCAATATGTTCTTTAACAATGTTACGTGCATCAGTTGCTGTCATTGTAGCCTGTGAAGAAGTGCTGGAGTTTTGCTTAACAGTTGACTTAGCACTTGTTCCATTTTCAACTGATGATGTACTTGATACAGAATAATTTGCATCATTTTTAGAGGAACTAGATTTAGATTGTAAAGAACTAGAAGTCTTATTAGAAGATACTCCACTATTCAAACTTGTACTAGATTCTTCATCCTTATTCGTACTTGTCTCTTTACTAGTAGCTTTATCCGATTTTTCTGTGTGCTTCTTAGTAACCTTGCTTGAAGCAACATCTGAACTACTTTGTGAATTTTTTGATGAATTGCTACTACAAGCAGCTAAAGTTATCATCAATGATCCAGCCGCAATAGTAGTGAATAATTTTTTAATTTCCATTTATACTTTCTCCTTGTTATTCTTTATTTAAGTTATTATAACAGATTTTCAATCCACTAAAAATTATAAAGTAATAAAGAAACTTGGTTTAAAGTATCGAGAATATCCAATTTTAACAACATCACCTGGCTCAGGAGCATGAACATAAGTACCATTTCCTAACGAAATCGCAACGTGGTAAGGTGCGCTATCGCTACCGAAAAATAATAGAGAGCCTTTTGGAGCATTCATAACGTCCCGTTGGTGAGTACCAAGAGTAGCTTGTTGATAAGTTGTACGATAGTTCGAACCAAGGCCGTATGCCCATTGAACTAATCCTGAGCAATCAAAACCGGCAGGAGTATTCCCACCCCATACATAAGGAACTCCTCGTTGTGAAAGAGCACGATCAACCTTATTATCAACATTATTTTTTTCTGTTAAAATTCCTTCGTTATCAGCATGGTATTTTTTACCACTAACTGTTACATCACTATTTTGAACTAAGGCTCCATCATTCCCAAAATAATATTGATGGCCCCAATTACTATATACGGAATTATCTAAACGAGCACCATCATTTCCAAAGTAATAAGTACGACCCCAATTGTTATAGAAACCATTATCTAAACGGCTTCCATCTGCTTGGAAGTAGTATGTATGGCCCCAGTTATTATAGAAGCCATTATCTAAACGACTTCCATCTGCTTGGAAGTAGTAAGTGTGGCCCCAATTGTTATAGAAACCATTATCTAAACGACTTCCATCTGCTTGGAAGTAGTAAGTGTGGCCCCAATTGTTATAGAAACCATTATCTAAACGACTTCCATCTGCTTGGAAGTAATAAGTATGGCCCCAGTTATTATAGAAACCATCATTTAAACGAGTTCCGTCTGCTTGGAAGTAATAAGTATGATTATCTTGATTCAAGAAATAATCTTTTTGTTGTTGACCTTGATCATTGAAGTAGTACTGTGAACCGTTAATGTCTTGAACACCAGTAGCTTTTTGACCATTATTATAATAATAAGTACTTCCATCTTGTTGTTGCCAACCATTTAAGGAATTAGTAGTTTGAGGTGTTACTGCAACTGGAGCAGTATCTTGATTTTCATTATTAGTAGTGTTTTGTTGTAATTCTTGATTAGAATTTACTTCACTTTGATCATTAGTAGCTGTTTGATCAGAAACTTCAACTTGTTGTGAAGTTACTGGTGTAGCCGTAGTATCTGTAGTATCAGCATTAGCTACACTAGTAGTTGATACTCCAAAAGCAATTGCTACGGTAGCGATTGCCATGTAGCACCAATTTTTACCCTTCTTAAACATTTTGTAGTGTTTCTGTTCTTCCATTATTAATGAATCCTACCTTCCGTTTGTCATTTCATTTCTTTCGATAAATTCAACGATTATTACTTTATCATAAAAATAATGGTTATAGGCATTGAAAGCTGGATTGTTAAATAATGATAATGTTTGCAATACTAATGTAAAGAAAATGTTACGCTAATTTAGAACTATCTGTTATCTAAAGTTTTATTATGCATTTTAATATACTCATACAATAATCCTATCCAAGCAATAGCTGAAATAAACAATGTTAAATAATATAGTTTCCACGGTCTATACCCTACTTCAACTACATTGTTACCTTTTTTTAAATTTATTAATACTGTTCCTCGAGAACTTTGTGTATATTTTACTAATTTATTATTTACTTTTACAAAAGTACCATTATATTGCAAAACAGGTAAATCAACTTGAACATTATTTTTTAGTTTTAGTTTAAAAACAATTCGATTTGGTAAAAATAATGGATGATAATATTTTTTCTGCCCATTTATTATAGTTACGTTATTCATTATTGATAGTATTTTTTTATCATTTAAGTTTTTAGGATTTTCTATTGCTTTAATTGGATAATAGTCTTGTTCGCCAAACACAACTGAATAATTAAATATTTTATTATAAGTATAGTTATTTACAACTGTTTGTAGTGGCAATGACTGTACTGGAGTAGTAGTAGATTTAGCAATCATATCTTTAGAGCTAAAATTTCTTAATAATTGTAAATTAGCCTGTTGAGCAAATGCACTAAATAAAATCACAAACAATGATAGACTGGCAATTAAACCAATAGTATTTCTATTTTTTACAACTTTTAATAAGATTTTTGATGAAACAACAGATAAAAATAGACTTGCATATGCTAAATACCTAAAAGTCAACTGAATAACCGCTAAAGGTGAATGCTCAAACATTTTCCAGGGAAATAAAGAAGTCGCAAAAAAACATGCTATAACTCCTAACAAATAAATAAACTTATACTTTTTACTATCTACAAATACTATTCCTACAAATAAAGTAAGTAATAGTATAAAACCAATAGAGCAATTACTTTCTAAATTTTCTAAAGAATAAGAAATAAATTGTGTAAATTTTGTCTCTATTCCAATACCTTGATTTGGAGAATAAATTTTCTTAAATGATTGTAAAAAAGGAATTATTTCAAAAATAACTAGCAAAAAAGTCAGCACTATTGATTTTATTAAAGAAATAATACGTGCTTTATTAAATCGTCTAGTTACCAAAGCAAAAATAGTAATTATTAATAAGAATTCACAGCAAAGAACTACACTTAGAACATGGGAATATCCAACTAAAGCCATACCAATAGACAAAATTGTCCATTTTAATCCATCGTTCTTCCCCCAGAAAATATTATAGATACCTAAAAATACAATAGGTAAAAATGAATAAGCAATAAATTCTCCAAAAACGGATGTACCTAAATATAAGCGATAAGGTACAACTGTATAAAGAAGAGAAAATATAAACGATTGCATTTTATTATCTGAAAAAGCTAGCATACACAGATATGATATATAAAAGGTTATAATAGTAAAAATTAAATACCATAAATAGAATGCATTAATAGGATTTAAGAATAAAGAAAATATTGCCCAAGGATACAGAAAGATTGTTGGGTAAAATAGAAAAGAGGCTACTCCCGTATGATGAAATGTTTTTGTTGCTATAAAAGTAAAAAATTGACCTTTCGATAGATTATTAGCGATTTCTTCTACTCTAGAAGCATGAAACGAAAAATCAGAAAATATAACTATACGATGAGATAACCAAAATGGTAGTACCATCATGATTGAAAGAACTATAAATACAATAAAGAATGTTGAATTTTTATATTTTTGTGTTTTATTACTCATTTTTACACCAATAGTATTTAATATTTATTACATAGTTAATAATATGCTAATTGACAGATACCCAATAAAAAAAGGCTGAATATTAAACTCAACCTCTTTATTAAATACCTATGAATTATAAAGTTTTTTAAAGACTAAATGCTACTTTATCATAGCGCGTTAGATCATAAGTATTAATAACATTTCGCAATGAACTAGTATATGTTGAAGCTGTAGCATATCCGTCAGCTCGAATTAAATAAGTCGCTGTATTAGCATCACGAACCCCAATTAGATTATGGTAACGACTATTCCTAATTAAGAAGTCTGTATGATCTTGAACACTGGCATTATTATCTGGGTAACGACGGAATGCATCATTAATTAATACCATTCGACCACCATATTCCTCATATGTTGGCATATTAACAGACATTCCATTATAACTTCCCTTAATTCCAAATAAATTATGATAAGTCGAAGCTAAAGTAGATTTTCCCCATGCACTCTCTAAAATTGCTTGAGCTAAGGTTAGAGATGGTAATATTTGATGTTGTGTCCAGCCCTGGATTGCTCCATTAACAATGCTACCAATAAATGCATTGTTTGATGTCAATTGCCCTTGACCATCAAAAGTTAAATCACCGTAGCCCAAATTAATAGTTTGATTTTGAACTAAAGCACCATCACTACCAAAATAATAAACTTTTCCCCAGTTATTATAGAAACTATTATCTAAACGTACGCCACCTTCTCCGAAGTAATAGGTGTGACCCCAGTTATTATAGAAACCATTGTCTAAACGTACGCCACCTTCTCCAAAGTAATAGGTGTGGCCCCAATTATTATAGAAACCATTGTCTAAACGACTACCATCCTTTTGGAAATAGTAAGTATGACCCCAATTGTTGTAG
>NZ_JAJGUI010000115.1:12471-14237 GCF_020784875.1 Limosilactobacillus reuteri subsp. simiae
GTACGCCACCTTCTCCAAAGTAATAGGTGTGGCCCCAATTATTATAGAAACCATTGTCTAAACGACTACCATCCTTTTGGAAATAGTAAGTATGACCCCAATTGTTGTAGAAGCCATCATTTAGTCGAGTCCCGTCTGCCTGGAAATAATATGTATGATTATTTTGATTCAAGAAATAATCTTTTTGTTGCTGACCTTGATCATTAAAATAGTAATCTTTACCATCAATGTTTTGCTGACCAGTTAATCTTTGTCCATTTCTATAATAATAACTACTTCCGTCTGTCGTTTGCCAACCATTTTGTGAAGCGGAATCGTTTGCTTTAGGAGAAACTGCTACATAACTTGCTATAGAAGGCTGAATTTGACTTTGAGTTGAATCTTCTACATTCTGGTTGTGAGAATCATTTGTCGTATTTGCTTTTTCCGTTGATTTCGCCATATCAGTTGCATCTACTTGTGAATCTTGACTTTGTGCAGATGTGGTTAATGTCACTGTATTTTCACTTGAATTCTGTGTATCTTCAGTGTTTGTTGAAATACTACTCGTATCGGTTTCAGTAGTATCTGCATTAACATTATGTTGTGAAATCGATAAAGCTCCCATTGCTACTGACAAAGTTGCGATTGCCATGCAGCACCAGTTTTTACCTTTTTTAAACATCTTATAATGTTTATAAACACTCATTAATCTGTAACTCCTTTTTTATTTATAACATTATCTATCCTACCACATGTTTTCAGATAAATAGACGTTCTCAAAAATTGTTATTAAAGGATAACTTTTGAAATATATTTGTAACTTAAAAAGACGTTAGCTTAAAACCAACGCCTTCCTTATTAAATTAACTTAATTTAGCATACTCATAGTTTACTAGTTGCAGAAAATCGCTCATGGTATATCCAGTTCCAAAATAGTTTCTTGCATTTCTACTCCAATAACCATCTGGATCAGTATGATCTGTTCCACCTAAATATTGACTAACATTATGATGTGACCATAGGGTACCAGTTCCATTAGATTGAGCTAGTGATGGTGTTAATCCATATTTATGCATATTAAATGCAGTATAGTAGGCGGCATTGACTAATTCACGAGCAAAGTTCCAAGTACCATATACTTCAACTTGTTCAAATTGAACAGCACGACCATTCGCAGGATATGCTGCACCCCAAGCTTCATGATCTGTTGTAGAAATCTGAATAATACTATTAGCATCTACAAAGGCATGAACAAAGGCCTCGTTATAATGATTACGTTCATAATTAATTTCACCTTGAATGCTATCATTAGGATTAGCTGTTTCATGAACAACAATCATATTAGGTTTCCCATCTGAAGTTTCACTATAAACATGATTACTTACATCTGGTATAACATTTTGATAAGTAATATTAGCTGGACTTATATTATTATTCATAATATAGCTATTTATTTTGTTATTATAAATAGAAATTGGAGAGACAATTCCAGCGTTGTCAGCATGGTACTGGCTCCCATAAGCCCATACATTAGTATTTTGTGCTAATGATCCATCTCCAGTAAAGTAATAGGTATGACCCCAATTATTATAAAAACCATTGTCTAAACGTGACCCATCTTTTTGGAAGTAGTAAGTATGACCCCAATTGTTGTAGAAACCATCGTCTAAACGTACTCCTCCTTCTCCAAAGTAATAGGTATGACCCCAATTATTATAAAAACCATTGTCTAAACGTGACCCATCTTTTTGGAAGTAGTAAGTATGACCCCAATTGTTGTAGAA
>NZ_JAJGUI010000116.1:0-8147 GCF_020784875.1 Limosilactobacillus reuteri subsp. simiae
CGTCAGCTGTAAACAGATACCAATGACCATCATTAGCTTGCATATACTTATTAGTAACTGCTAAATAGGTAGTTGGATCAAAATAATATACTTGACCATTTTTATCCCACTTGTATAACCCTGTAACTATTCGGCCATCTTTGCCAAACATATATTTCATTCCCCATTGAGAAGTAGCATATACGTCATTCTGTTTTAAATAAGTTGTTGGATCAAAATAATAATAAGTCCCAGCCCACTTTTGAACTCCACTTAATGCTTGACCATTACTACCTAATAAATAACCTGTAGACCCATCTCCAATTGTACGATAATCGTTATCTACTCTTAAATATGTGGACGGATCAAAATAGTAATGCGAGCCTGCCCAAGCTTGAAAACCAGCCTGAACTACCCCATTATCAGTCAGATACCAATTATTTGTTCCTTGAACATTTGTATTTGGTATTGTAGGCAAATAGGAATATTGGCGTCCACTAAGCGGCTTATCATTTTGATAATATGTCATTTGACCTTCATTATTTTTTTGCCAACCATTTTTATTAATATTTTGCTGATTAGATTGCACAGAATTAGTTGTTAATTTTTCAGTAGCTTGAGCATTTAAGGAGTTAGAGCTAGTGTTAAAGTTGGAAGTAACTTCCGCTTTAGTTGTAGATACCCCCGATATAGAGGTTGAACTTTGTTGTGCTATCTCGTCTTGATTTAAACTCACATTATTAGAATCATCAGCGAATGTAGGATTAGCGAATCCAATAATCGTTCCAAATCCTACAGCAGTCACTAAAACTAATCCTCTTACCCAAAGCTTACCACTTTTATATAGTTTAAATCTCTTTAACATAAGAACATTCCTTCCCAAAAAAAACCAACAAATTTTATCTTACACTTATATTGTAATCCCTTTCTCACCTAATTGTATGTCAAATTCACTTTATTATCTCGCAATTTGTATATAATTTTTCATACCTTATATACTAACAACAGCTAAATTATTAGCTACGACATAAGCAGCTTATGGATAAAATTTTATACCAGCTTCTTTATACAAAAAGAGGACATTCATAAAAAAGCGACCTAGCATGATAACTAAGTCGCTATACTTTATCCATGATTTCTGATAACTGTTTGTGGATCCAACCATTCGCCATGGCCTGTTGCTTGACTAGGATCATTCCAACTTGGAACAAAGGAATTCTTTAAATCGATGCCATAGTTTGGACTAGTATTAATTCCTAAGTGAAGATGATCAAGGTCACGATAACCAATTACTTGACCGGCATAAATGATATCATTTGGTTTAACAGTGATCCTATCACGGTTACTAAATGCTTCCTGGTAAACATATAAATATTTTCCGTCCCAAACAGTTGTAAACCACCATAGAACTTTACCATCATCATCTTTTACCGTATTTACATCTAATACTCGCCCACCATGAACTGCATGAACTTCTGAACCTGGATGATCTTGAGTCCCAAAGTCTAAACCATCATGGAAGCCATTCTTACGAATATTACTGGTATAACCAAATTTCTGTCCCTGATAGTGCCAACCTTCACCAGACTGTGGAAACGGCCAACTCCAACCGTCATTTTGCGGAAGTGCACGAGCAATCCCATCAGTACCAAAATTATAACAATGACCGTCAACCCATTGAATACCAGTATACATTTGCCCATGAAGCTGATCATTGTAAACCCATAAGTCATCTGGGTCAGGTTGAACGTCATAACCATCTGAGAAATAGTAGCGATTACCATTAATAGTTCGCCAACCAGTAGCTACTTTCTTAGTTGTAGGATCATCATAATAAACCTTACCCCAGCTAGTGGCTACTCCATTTGCATCAAAGACATAGGTATTTCCATCAATACCTAAAAACTTAGATTCTGCTCGTGAGCCATCATTGGTAAAGTAAAATTTTTGGCCTTTAGCATTAGTCATCCACTGATTATCCCAACGCGCACCGTCAGCTCCAAAATAATAAGTCCGACCCCAATTGGTATAGAATTGGTTAGTGTAGCGAGCACCATTAGCTCCAAAGTAGTAGGTATGACCCCAGTTATTATAGAATTGATTCTTATACTGCTTACCATCTTTTCCAAAGTAGTAAAGTTTTCCATTTTGGTTTAAGAAATAATCGCGTTGCATCCGTCCTTGATCATCAAAAAGATACGTTGCATCACCAATGGTGGCAAGTTGTGAAGTTGCCCGTACCCCATCGCCAAAGAAGTAGTAACTATTTCCCCAGCGATTCATCCATTGATTATCCCAACGTGCACCGTCTTGCCCGAAGTAGTATACATTACCCCAAGCATTCATAAACTTATCATCCCAACGTGCGCCATCAGCACCAAAATAATAAGTCCGACCCCAATTGGTATAGAATTGGTTGGTATAACGCGCACCATCGGCTCCAAAGTAGTAAGTATGGCCCCAGTTATTATAGAATTGGTTCTTATACTGCTTACCATCTTTTCCAAAGTAGTAAAGCTTCCCGTTTTGATTCAAGAAATAATCGCGTTGCATCCGTCCTTGATCATCAAAAAGATACGTTGCATCACCAATGGTGGCAAGTTGTGAAGTTGCCCGTACCCCATCGCCAAAGAAGTAGTAACTATTGCCCCAACGATTCATCCATTGATTATCCCAACGTGCACCGTCTTGCCCGAAGTAGTATACATTCCCCCAAGCATTCATAAACTTATCATCCCAACGTGCGCCATCAGCACCAAAATAATAAGTCCGACCCCAATTGGTATAGAATTGGTTGGTATAACGCGCACCATCAGCTCCAAAGTAGTAGGTATGGCCCCAGTTATTATAGAACTGATTCTTATATTCTTTACCATCATTGCCATAATAATAAACTTTATTATTGACTGTTTTAAAGCTATTTGGTTGCCCAGTTTCAGCAATGTTTTGTTCTGAAGTATCGGTACTTTGTGCAGCTGGAGTAACAGGAACTGCTCCCTTATTATCATTACCAACTGTGCTATTACTAGTACTTTCAGTATTGTCGATGATATTTTCATTACTAGTATTAGTTTGAGTCTCAGCAACTGATTGTTGAACTTCAACATTACTATTATCTAATGTAGAATCTGCTTGAACAGATCCTACGCCTAAAATCGTCCCCGCAAGAACAACTGCTACAGTACACCAAAGTTTACCACTTTTATATAACTTAAAATGTTTCTTTAATTCCAAGATTATTTTCTCCCTGATTGATAATTTATTTAACTACAACTGCAAAACGTTTAATATTATATGAATTTTCAAAATTACTTGCTGAAACCCAGTATGATCCTCCAGCAGGATCTTCAACGTGATAATAACCTGGACGATAACCATCAAGAGTCATCACATGACTATTATTAACTCCTACTCCCCAGAAATAATTACCATATTGAGGGGCAGCCCAATGCATCGTGACATAGACAACAACCGGGTTACCATTAAGTAATTGACTTTGTAAGTCTGCAGGAGAAGACCCTGAAATATTCTGAACATTACCGAACCGTGAACCCCATTTTGCTAAAGGTTCGGGATAAATTGATTGGAAGATTCCATAGGTTACTCGTTGATATCCGCCACCGAATCCTTCCTTAGGATTACCATTTGGTGAAATTGGCATCGTTTTAATAAATGATTGAATGTTGTAGTTGTTGGCATATCCCTTATTATGAAGCGCTTCTAACAAGGCTGTCGCTTCACACGCCATATCACCAACTTGATATTGATTAATGTAAGGCGCATTTAATAAAGTACCATTAATTATTCCACTATTTGGATCAACGTAATAATTCTGATGTCCAAGAATAAAATCCTGCTTTTGTAGGGCACCGTCACCCCCAAAGTAATAGGTATGTCCCCAATTATTGTAAAAGCGGTTATCCCAGCGAGCGCCATCATCACCGAAGTAATAAGTATGTCCCCAGTTATTATAAAAACCATTATCTAAACGACTTCCATCTGCTTGAAAGTAATAGGTATGTCCCCAGTTATTGTAAAAGCCATTATCTAAACGACTTCCATCTGCTTGGAAATAATAAGTATGACCCCAATTATTGTAAAAGCGGTTATCCCAGCGAGCGCCATCATCACCGAAGTAATAAGTATGTCCCCAGTTGTTGTAAAAGCCATTATCTAAACGACTTCCATCTGCTTGGAAGCAATAAGTATGACCCCAATTGTTGTAAAACTGATCTTTATATTCCTTTCCATCAGCACCAAAATAATATGTCTTACCATTTCTTTGTTGGAAGTAATCTGTTTGCATTATTCCTTGTGCGTCAAATGAATACACATCATTATTAATTTGAGCTAATTGATTAGTATAACGTGCGCCATCCGCTCCAAAGTAATAACTATGACCCCAATTTGTATACCACTGGTTCTTAGAAAGGGCCCCGTTATCGTCATAATAATATGTTTTATTGTTGATAGTATTGAATGTATTTGGTTTTCCAGTCTCAGATATCCCATCTACATTATTACTTTGAGATTGTGGTATTACTGGAACTTGAATTTTTTCTTTGTCACTAGTATTTTGATCCGTAAGAGTTTGATTACTATCTGAAGATATATTCTGCGTTATTTCAACATTATTTAAACTTTGATTTTCTGTTGTACTATCAGCTTTTGCGAAAGTAGGTGTTACTATTAATAGACCTAGAGCAATTGCAGCATAACACCATTTCTTTCCACTTTTGTATAGCTTAAAATGTTTTCTTATTTCCAAAATAATCCATCCCAACTGTTAATTTTAATTAAACATTATTATAATAATATATTTTTTTAATTTGAAAACCTTTTTTCAGGAAAAAATTATCTCTTACAGAAAAGAGAAGTTGCTATTTAATAAGAAACTTCTCTTTGGTAAATTTATTAAACTTTTACTTAACCAAGCCATTTTAATGATGCGGTATAGTTTACAATAATAGGTTCTCCATAATTTACATTACTAGTTTCTACGGATGCAAGCCAAAAATCATAATAATATTGATTTCCATCTGCAGTTGTATACGTTTTGCTTCCTTTTACTTCTTTAGGCAAAAGACTCTTTACATCATTAACAGTACTTTCGCTAACCTCTTTACCTTTTTCTCCAGTTAAAGCTTCTTTGATATCTTTTGAATTCAAGATACCAGAAAAAGCATTATCACTTTTATCAGTTATTAAATCTCCCTGCTTTAGAGGATTATCGATTTTAATTTCCTCATTGTTAACAGTATTCCAAACCTGAGATATTTTAATTTGTAATGGAGAAGTTGCTACTTGAGTACCTGGTTCAGAATCAACGACTACAGTTGCCGAATAATTTGCAATTAATGGTTGTCCATACTTGGCATCTTTATTTGCAGAAACAAACGTATTTACCTTATTATTTCCGCCTTCAAGCCAGTAAATATAGTGATACCGTGCACCATTTGCTGCTGTGTATACTTTTGAAGATATTCCATCTTTAAGCTGTCCAGCTAGCTTAGTTAATTCAGCATTACTAATCAATTGACCATCATTTCCACTTAATTGAGTAGTTCCGAAAAGGTCTGTCGATAACTTTGTTCCTTCAGTTAATCCATCATTAGGAGTTACATCAGTAGTATTCCATAGTTTTGTAATTGTTGGTATTACTACTGAACTCTTCATAACAGGACTTTCATAACCTTCTAACATACCTTTATAAACATTTAATGATTGAAGAGGGTATCCTTGATCATCAAATAACGTTACATTATCCCAAGTCGTGCCACCCCAAGTAGGTTGGTTATTCCAGTACATTACTGAATCAGGTGCATAGCCTACTGCATATTTAGAAGCCCATCCAGTGCCATAAACATCTGATACTTTTTTATTATAATCCCAATTATCATAGCCTGCTTTTACCGGAATCCATGCTGGCTCCCAATAAAATGCACCTACACCATTCTGATTGACTAATGCTTTATACATATCTGAAAGTGCATCTACTTGGCCTTGCGGATCGTGACTATATGCTTGAATTTCACCACTTGCACTAATTGAGTTTCCAGTTCCATCGGCATCATTAACATTATTAATCCAGCCTGTTTCAAGAACTACCGTCTTTTTGCCAAATTCTTTTTCAGCCATCTTTTCGATAGCTTCTAAATTAGTTGGTGTACTTGCTCCGTATCCCAGATCAACATTATCATACCAACCATTACCATCATGAGTTGACCAGAATGGGTAATAAGATGTCCCTAAGTAGTCATAGTCAACATTATTGTCTCTTAAGACTGTCATAATGCCACGGTACTTATCAATATTAGGTGTTTCTAATTGAATAGCAATTTTAGCATTTGGCAATGTTTGACGAACTGCTTTAGCTCCAACACCTAGATATTTAGCTACTTTTGCCCCATCAGCAGTTTCCCAAGTTGTAGCCCAATTACCACCATGGTCGCGGTCAGTCCAAATACCAAATGCACCATTTGTAACCTCATTACCAACTTGAACCATTTGGACATTAGCTCCGGCCTTCTTAAGATCAGAAAGTACTTTGCTTGTGTAGAGGCCAATTTCATTGCTTAAGTCATCTGTTGATAAATTCTTCCATGCCTTAGGAAGTGGTTGCTTAGCAGGATCTGCCCAAAAGTCAGAGTAGTGGAAGTCAATAAGTACTTTCATTCCATATTTAGTTGCATCTGTAGCCATCTTAACTAGTGAAGATTCATCATTAGTACCGCCACTGTATCCCAGTCCTTCAGCATTATATGGGTCATTCCATAACCGTAAACGAACCCAGTTAACACCAGCATCTTTTAGAACTTTAAATAAATTAGCTTCTTTTCCATCAAAGTCATAAAACTTAACACCAGCATTTATCAGCGCTTGGTAACTCGAAACATCAACCCCACGAATCATATCATCAGTCATTCCAGGGATTTTTTCAACTTTTACACTATCATAACGAAGGCCTGTATTAGTCCCAGTCTTATAAGCTAGGTCTAACTGTTCATCTGTTCTTTCGCTTGCAGGGACCTTACTTTCATTAGCGTTAGTACCAGTTTCTTGACCGAATACAAGTGTTGCAGTGTAATTTACCTTTAACTGATCTCCGTATTTAGCATCCTTGTTAAGTGCAAGGAAGTTATTTAATTTATCATCAGCTGATTGACCTTCTAGCCAGAATTCATAATGATAAGCATCATTACCATTATAGTAATTCTTAGTGCCTTCTACTGCAGAAGTATTACCTGCAAAAGCAGCAAAAATTGCTTTAAGAACCTCCTGACTAATAATTGTACCTTTATCTCCTTTTAGAAGTTCAGCAGTTCCATTAGTCAAAGCACTTCCGAGATCTGCACTATTAACTACACTTCCTTTAGTTAAGCCATTATCTACGTCAGCATTTACGCCGGCCTTCTTAAAGATATCTGAAATAGAAGCACTAATCGTGGAAGTAGCTTGTGGTTGTTCAGCTTTTTCTCCTGGTTTAAATAAAATAATTACTAACTTATTTTTATTTAGGTCTGCTCCAACACCAAGCACCGAGTTGTCTGCATTTGTAAAGTCATAACTATTCATAAAGGTATTAGTAATCTTTTGAGGATCATCATTTGTAAAATCAGTAGAATATACTACTAAAACCTTACCACTCAGTAAGTTATTAGCTTGTAATTTCTTTTCAATTACATTTTTATCAGGATTAGTATCACCTTGAGCTACTTCTTGTGCAATATCATGAAGCGCTAATTCTTGATAATCGTTATTGGTGTTTCGCCAATCATATTTAACACCTTTAATACCTTGGTTAGTCAAAGCCTGAGCAACTTCCTTAGCTACTGTATCTCTAGTTTGACCCATATCGGAAGTCTCGGTCGCTTCACCATTATCATTAAATTCGTATCCTTTACCATCAATGACTCTTACCTGATTAGTAACCATAATACCATCATTATCAAAGTAGTATTGATGACCATCTTTTGTTAAGAATTGGTTTGTATAACGAGCACCATCGGAACCAAAGTAGTAGGTGTGGCCCCAATTCTTGTAATATTGATCTTGGTACATAATTCCTTGATTATCAAAGTAGTATACCTTACCATCTCTATTTAAGAATTGATCGGTGTAACGAGCACCATCGGAACCAAAGTAGTAGGTGTGACCCCAATTCTTGT
>NZ_JAJGUI010000116.1:8197-10383 GCF_020784875.1 Limosilactobacillus reuteri subsp. simiae
ACATAATTCCTTGATTATCAAAGTAGTATACCTTACCATCTCTATTTAAGAATTGATCGGTGTAACGAGCACCATCGGAACCAAAGTAGTAGGTGTGACCCCAATTCTTGTAATATTGATCTTGGTACATAATTCCTTGATTATCAAAGTAGTATACCTTACCATCTCTATTTAAGAATTGATCGGTGTAACGAGCGCCATCGGAACCAAAGTAGTAGGTGTGACCCCAGTTATGATAAAACTTATTAACAACTAATGATCCATTTCCATCAAAGTAGAATAATTGGTTCTCATTTGCTGTTAAGAATTGATTCTTTAATGGAATAACCCCTTCATTATTAATCCAATAGTTAATCCCATTTATGCTTTTAAGCTGGTTTTGAAGAAGCGCCCCATCATTACCAAAATAGTAAGCATTACCCCATTTAACCATGTAACGGTTGTCCCAGCGAGCACCATCATTACCAAAGTAATAAGTATGGCCCCAATTATTATAGAATCCATTATCTAATCGACTACCATCATTTTGGAAGTAGTAAGTACGGCCCCAATTATTATAGAAACGATTATCCCAACGAGCACCATCGGAACCGAAATAATACGTACGGCTCCAATTATTATAGAATCCATTATCTAACCTAGCACCATTGGCTTGAAAGTAATACGTATGGCCCCAATTATTATAGAACTGATTACGGTATAAATTACCATTTTCACCATAATAATAGGTACTACCATTAATCTCTTTAAAAGTATTTGGCGTTGATTTCTCTGGAATACTATCTTTAATATCTGTATTTTCAGCTTTAACGTTAACTGGAGTTGTTTGTTCTTCACTATTATTAGATTCAGTTTGTTCTTGATTAATCTGTTGATTTGAATCTATATTTTTATTCTCATTTACCGCTTTTTCATTAGTACTATTCTTGTTTGTGTCAGTAAAAGTTGACTCCGAATTAGAATTAGTATCACTAGTATTATCGTTTTTTACTAAAGAATTATTAGCATCAGAAGTAGATGTAATAGTATCTGCATCAGCTAAAACACTAGGCGAACCAATAGTAAGTCCTATCCCTAAAGCAGTAGTTGCGATTGCTGCACAACACCATTTTTTACCATCTTTATATAATTTAAAATGCTTTTTTATTTCCATGACTTTTCCCTTTCAATAACGTTTTACCTAAATAATATAAATCATCTTTTAAATCATTTCAATCAGATACTTAATAAAAAAGCGGTACTATACATTTTCAAATTATGTATAATACCACTTTATTATTAACAATTATTTTATTTATAAGCAACTAACTTATTAGCATAATCATTGATCAAAGTTTCGTTTTGTTCATTATTGTAAATAGCGGTAAGTTCCTTCAGTGGAATAGCTTTCTCAACAAATTTCGAATGAGCAACATCAGTAGCTGTAGTTGGATCTACATATTTAATAAGCACCTGCCCGTCTTGAATTTCCTTAAAGTAGAACCAACTTGTTGGGTCACCCTTAGCAGTAATGAAACTGTAGCCATCATTTACGCCCGATGTAACTTTTCCATAATACATCGTATGGTTACTCAAACAATCCTTGAACCAATCAGCATTCTGATATAGACCGACTAGTGTTCCAAGATATTGAGTATAATTTACTCTATTAATACCATTTGGAATTAATGCTCCATCTTCATTAAAAAGATAAATTTGTCCATTAATATCTTGTTTACCAGTTACGGGATATCCATTTTCATCAAAATAAATTGTACTTCCTTCATACATAAGCCATTGATTGACTAACATCCGACCTTCACTATCAAAATAATGAATATGAGTATTAGAATCATCTTTATCTAAGAATTGGTTGGTGTAGCGGGCACCATCTGCACCAAAGTAATAAGTATTGCCCCAGTTCTTGTAGTAACGATTTTGATACATTACCCCATCGTTATCAAAGTAATATACCTTGCCATCTTTAGTCAAAAATTGGTTAGTGTAGCGGGCACCATCTGCACCAAAGTAATAAGTATTGCCCCAGTTCTTGTAGTAACGATTTTGATACATTACCCCATCGTTATCGAAGTAATATACCTTGCCATCTTTAGTCAAAAATTGGTTAGTGTAGCGGGCACCATCTGCACCAAAGTAATAAGTATTGCCCCAGTTCTTGTAGTAACGATTTTGATACATTACCCCAT
>NZ_JAJGUI010000117.1:0-24737 GCF_020784875.1 Limosilactobacillus reuteri subsp. simiae
TTCATCTGATTATTCAAACTACTATGACCTCGGCTGACTTCTGGCTTACTCAACACTGCATCACTGCACCGCTTGTTTCTGTGGAAATTAAACTTATTCCTCTTGTCGGAAACGTGTAGGCCAGATCTCCCCGGGTAAGGATATTAACTTTCATACCATGTCACCGTTAGCTTTACTAAGAGTAACTTCGAGTAGTATTGGACTTCAGTTTGGTTTGCAACCTTATCCAGTTACCCTCAGCCTTATAGCTACTTCTTGTTCATCGGTGCAGTATTTTGCCTTAGACTTCCTTCAGATTCCGTCTCACGACGGACACCCTTGTCCTCAGCTCATGGTTCCGACTACTACGGCCCATAGCGGACTTTCACCGCCTAGTTAATACCCATGCCGGGCGCACAAACAAAAGGATCATTGCCAAACTAGATGACAATGATCCTTTTGCTTCACATTAAATTCCGAATTACCAATGAAACTGCCAAAATCAATGAGCCAATCCCGACAATTATTTGCATCAGACGGCCAGGCAGGTGGCGAACAATAATTGGTCCTAAGTAGCCCCCGATTATATTTCCAATCATCAACGGAATAACATAATTCCAATAAATTGTCGTCTCAAGGGCGAACACTATCCAGGATGTTGTATTTGTAACAGTCATCGCAACATTTTTTAGCGCATTATTAACGGCAAAGCTCTTTTGCCGATTGATCACTGTCAGCAAGGTTAGCATTAACACTCCGGCTCCCGCATTAAAGAAACCCGAATAAATCCCAACAATAAAAATACCAATGATTGATAAAAATTGACCGATCCGTGATTTACCAAATAATTTACTATTTCCTGCCATCGTCCCCGTACTTTGCTTTGGATGATGGGGAAATAACAAGATAATTCCAGCTAACGCAATGCATAATGGCACCAGTTCCGCAAACCACTTACTGGGGACAGCAAATAGCAAAAAAGCCCCAATAATGGAACCAGCAAATACCAATGGCAAAATAATCCATAATTGCCGGCGATTATGCTCTAACTCCTTAAACGATGAAAAGACCGAACTATAGTTACCAGTGACCGTCGAAAAAGTACTCGTTACGTTTGCCATCACTGGTGGTAATCCTAGTGCAAGCAGTGATGGGTACGAGACTAGTGATGCTAAACCAGCGGCTGCACTAATAATCCCTGAAAGAATCCCAATCCCTAGCAATAATAAAACAAAAACTACTCCACTCATTTTTTAAACCATCCCTTTAAATACTAGTACTAATTGTAAACCACTTTTCTAAGATAAGTAACCTAATTAACGATTTGCATTCCGTTATAATATTAGCTATGATAATGGAAAACAAATCTGGGGTGCCAAACGGCTGAGATAATACCCATTGAACCTGCTCTGGTTAATACCAGCGAAGGGAGATTCAGTGATATTAACTTAATGATTAACTCCATGATTTTTTGTCATGGAGTTTTTTTACCCTTATATTTTAAGGAGTTTTATTATGACTAAACGTTCACTACATTTGCGCGATATTATTTTGCTTGCCCTAATTGGAATTATTTTTGGTGTAATTTATTTTGCGGCCGGTTTTGTCTATAACGGCTTAACTGTTCTACTGACACCAATCGGTTATGGTCCAATGGCTAATGATTTAACAATGGGAATCTGGTGTATGGCTGGACCACTTGCCGGCTTTTTGCTTCGGACACCGGGAGCGGCTTTCCTTGGTGAGTTTTTGGGAGCAGCCGTTGAAATGCTTCTCGGCGACCAGTGGGGAGCAGCCAACCTAATTTCTGGGGCAGTTCAAGGTATCGGGTCTGAGTTAGGTTTTACTTTTACGCTTTATAAAATGTATAACTGGTTGACCTTGCTCATCTCATCCCTCACCCTTACATTTGTTACCTTTGGCTGGGATTGGTTCCGCAATGGCTATAACCACTTCAGCGGGCAAATGCTAATTATTATGCTTATTGCGCGCTTCATTTCAATGTTTGTCTTCTCTGGAATTCTGGTTAAATTGATTACTAACCTTCTCCAACGAGCCCACTTAATCAAGCACTAAGACTATGAAAAATATACGATTTAATGATCTTTCATTTAATTTTGATCAGCAACCAATCCTTAAAAATATCACCGCCGAATTTACGGCCGGAAAGATTCACTTACTTACTGGGGTCTCTGGGAGCGGTAAATCCACCATTCTCAAGTTAATTGCTGGTCTCCTGCCTAAATATGGTGGTGAAATAGTTGCTGGAGCAGTCGATGTACCAACAGATGCTCAAATTGGGATGGTATTTCAAGATCCGTTAATGCAATTTGCCCTTGATACGCCACGCCACGAATTAGAATTCACCCTAGAAAATTGCCAGGTACCCACTGACAAAATTCCAGAGCGCGTTAAAGAAGCTTTACAATTTGGTAAAGTTGACGATCTTGCTAACCGTTTAATCACCACACTCTCTGGTGGGCAACAACAGCGCGTGGCTTTAGCAGCTGCTACGGCAATGCAACCGAACGTGCTTTTATTAGACGAGCCCTTTGCCAATATTGATGAAGAAAACCGGCAACTTATCCTTAAACAATTAGTCCGCCTCAACAGTGACTATCACACAACAATTATCATTACTGACCACGATTTGCATGGTTACGAGCGACTACATCCACTGGTTTGGCAATTAACTAAGGGACGCCTTGCCCAGCTTTCCAGTAAAAATAGTAGCCAACTTTTGACAGCGAGCGCTACTCCCCAAATTACCACTGCCCTTCCCCCGTCAACATTGCCCGCGATTATCAAATTTAATGAATTAGCAATAAAACGAGATAATCGTTCTTTACTTTTACCAACCAATTTAGGCATTGTTAAAAATAAAATAACTTTACTAACTGGACCAAATGGGATTGGTAAATCTACCCTCCTAAAGGCAATTGCCCGGCTTTTGAAATATGAAGGAAAAATTGACTATGAGGGAGAAAACATTCAAAAAATATCACCTGGGAAATATTACAAGCATCTAGGATTAATTTTTCAACATGCAAACGATCAATTCCTAAATGTAACCGTTGGCGAAGAACTGGCATTGGGCTTTAAAACTTGTCAGAATCCCTATTTTAGCCAGCAACGAGTCAACAAGGTATTAACGGCTCTTGGTCTGAACGGACGAGAAGAACAAGTTGTTTATTCTTTGAGTGGTGGTCAAAAGAAAAAGCTGCAAATCCTGCTGATGTTAATGCGCGGACAAGAAACCTTATTGCTTGACGAACCATTTACTGGGTTAGATCCAGCATCTTTAAAGACTGTCCTGCACCTAATCAAAGCATCCCAAAAAGAAAAACCCCAAACTTTGCTGATTGTTAGTCATCAATTAAGCGGACTTGATGGTTTCATTGATTATCATCTTACAATGAATCATCAACGTCTTAATTATGTTGGAGGGAGTTATGAATCCTAGTTTAAAATTATTACTTGTTATTTTGCTTTCACTTGAGCTGACTTTTGTGACTAAGCTGTGGATTAACCTGATTGTCATTGTAGTGTGTTTGCTAATCCTTATTCATCAGCGATTTCACTGGCGACAATTTTGCTGGTTGGCTTTTGTCCCCCTTTTTCCGGCACTAGCTATTTTTATTACAATTGTCTTCTTCAGTCCTAGTCACAGTCTCTTCGATGGAACCGTTCTTTTCAGTCGACTCTACGTTTATGTCTGCCTTGGGACAGTCTTTACGTTTACAACCGATACCTTAACGCTTGCTCGCTCATTAGAACAAAATTGTCACCTTCCCAGCAAATATGCTTATGGGGTGCTTGCCGCCCTTAATCTGATTCCGAAAATGAAACAAGCCGTTACAACTATTTATACGGCAGGACAAATGCGGGGCGTTAATTTACATTGGTGGTCACCAACGCTCTACTTCAAAGCGATTCTGGTTGCGATTCAATGGTCAGATCAATTAGCGCAGGCCATGGAATCACACGGTTTCGTGGAAGGGCAAGCACGAACAGCTACCGTGGATATCCCGATTACCAGCCACGATTGGCTTTCTTTTTTAAGTATTATTTGCCTTGTACAGATAATTGTAATTGCGCTCCCTTGAGTTTTCATGCGATAATAATATAAAAAGAAGGGACTGATATAGTGAACGATAATAATTTAACGGACCGGATCGTTAATGCTTTATCCTATTTAAGCATCTTATTTTTACCAGTTATCTTTCCACTAATCGTGTGGATAATTGCCAAAAGCAGTGATCGACCAACTATTGCTAAGAACGCTCGCTATGCATTTTGGAGTCAAATTTTCCCATTGTTATATGTAATAGGCGCAATTTTAGTCTTTAGTGTCTTTTCATTAAACCCCGCTAACTTCCACGGGGGCGCATTGTTTGGAATTCTCCTAACATTTGCTCTTTTATTAGCCCTTTTGTTATTTATTTATAATATTGCCATGGCCGTAAAAATGCTGATTGGCCGTGAGTAAGCTAAGAGAGTAGAGACCAGGAAATGCTAGCATTTTCCCGGTCTCTCGTTTTTTATTCAAAATATCAAGTGAGGTGATTAATCGATGGAAATGATTTTAGGCATTGTTCTTCTATTGACTGCTGTTGTTGCAGCTAATGTTGTTCATCTTGTTTACCCTAAGATTCCACTATCCATCTATCAAATTATTGCAGGAATTCTTTTAGCATCCCTGCCTACTGAGGCCACTAACTTTACCATGCATCCAGAATTATTCATGATGGTGATCATTGCTCCTTTAATGTTTAATGACGGGCAGAACCAATCATTCCGTTATCTTTCAAGCAATATCAAATCGATCCTATCAATGACTGTTGGATTAGCACTTGTAACGGTCTTGATTACTGGTAGCTTTTTACATTGGCTTCAACCAGCAACGTTCTCCTTAGCACTTGCCTTTATGCTGGCTGCGATTGTTACGCCGACTGATGCGGTCGCTGTAAAGTCGATTACTACTAATATGAAGGTCCCTAAAAACGTTAACGGTGCTCTGGAATATGAATCCCTCTTTAATGATGCATCGGGAATTGTGCTTTTAGATTTGGCGCTGGAAACCTACCGTTCTGGACAATTTTCGCTTGGTCATGGAATCTGGATCTTTGTTTATGTTTTCTTCGGCGGAATTATCTTCGGAGCAGTACTAGGGAGCCTATTAATTAGTCTCCGTACTAGTTTGATGCGGAAGCACGTTGATATTGGCTCCATCGTTATTCCGATCAACGTAATGACTCCCATCGTTGTTTACTGGTTGGCTGAAGAACTACACCTTTCAGGAATCCTAGCCGTCGTTGCAGCGGGAGTTGTTCATAGTATCCTCTATGATCGAATGCGGCTTACATCTACTAAAGTGCAAATGTCTACTACCACTATTTGGAACATCATTAGCGATGCGTTAAACGGGTTAGTATTTGTCCTTTTAGGGGTGATGCTTCCGCAGGTACTTGGAAGGACTTCTTGGCAAAATCTGGGTGCAATCGTTGCCTTAGCCTTTGCTATCTATATTATTACAACCCTCTTAAGATTTTTATGGGTCCGGTTTAAGTTCGTCAACATTCAATCGACTAACCTTAACCGTGATAGTCTCTTAATGGCGTTAGGAGGAATTCACGGAACGATCACTCTGGCATTAGCATTCTCGTTGCCAGTACTGATTAATAACCATCAATTTGCCTTTCGTAATTCAATGATCCTGATTGCCGCAATTGTTATTTTGATTAGTATTGCTGTCGGCGCAATTGGGTATCCAATTATTTTACCGCCTAAATCTAAGAGTTATTCGAAGAGTGAATTTCAAAAAGAACTTATTAAAACAGTTCAATATGCTATTAATGAGCTACGGACTTCAGAAAAATATTCACCAGAAAAAGCCGTTGTTATTGACCAATTGAGTAGTCAAATGACGCAATACCACGAATTTAATCGTAATATTTATAGTCAATTAATGGGTAAAGCTCATCAAATTGAATTAGCTACCTTAGACCGACTTAACGAAGAAGGCCGAATCTCTGACAAGGAGGCCAAATTCCTCGTTAATTTTGTTACGCGGTCGATTTTCCGCGTAAATAAACACAGCTTTCTTGAATTATGGGTCATCTTATGGCACCGGTTAAAATGGCGTTTTATTCGCTACCGCCATCTCAAAAAAGGCTCCCGCTATAATGTGGGGCCAAAATATCAATTAACCAAGGAACAGCGCGCTGAAACAGCTGAGATCCTAGAAATAATTAATCGTGAAATCGATAAATACCTTCATTCGATTGAAACTCCACAAAACGCGAATGAAGTTGCCATGGTACGACGGACGTACTTCCAACGAAAACGATTCTTCCTGCACGATATTTCGATGGATACCGACCTCATTACTTCTTTATTTATTGAGGCATTTCAGCTTGAGCATAGTTATGTTCAAATGCAACTTGCTGATGACCAATTTTCACAAGAATTAGCAAACGCATTAAACGAACAGATCTCGACTGATGAATTGGTTTACACTCAATCATTAGACTAAAAAAGGAAATTGCTGCAAAATCTTGCAAAGCAATTTCCTTTTTATGTTTAAAGAAATGTAAGTAAAAACGCAATCAACGCTGGTAAAAATTGAATTAGAATAATTTTTTTGGTTGCAGTAAGCGCACCAAATAATGCAACAACCATCACAAAAACCAAGAGCATTTGCCATACCAATACTAAGGTTGCTCCACTAAATAACCAGTAACTGGCGATGATGGCTGCTCCTAAGGCCCCGTTATAAATCCCCTGGTTAGCGAATGAAACCTGTGCTTCATGCTGTTGCGTAAACTTAAGCGGTAAGTCAAACGCCTTGGCTTGCTGTGCCGGGTTACCAAAGATTTCTAAGGCCATAATACCTAAATGTTCGATTGCAACAAACATCGTAACAATAATTGCAAGCATCTTTTTCCTCCAACTATTTAATATAGTGATTTAAAAATTTTGTCAAATGGCGCCGATATTCGCTAGGATGGGTCGCATATGACTTCGCATGCGCTGCTCCTGGTACTACCCACAATTCTTTGCTTCCCTCTGTTGCACGGTAATTGCGATAAACCATTTCAGTTGGAACAAAATTATCTTTTGCTCCATGGATAAATAGCATTGGGCGATGATTATGATGCAACATATTTAAGGAGCTAGCTTCATGAATGTAAAAACCATTCTTCACCCGATTAATTAAACTCATCGTACTTATTAATGGCACCCGTAAAAACTTCGGAATCCCATATAAATTACCAGCTTCATAATTCAATTCATCATTAAGACTCGTATATCCACAATCTTCGACAAATGCTTTTACTTGTGGCGGAAGGTTAATGCCACTAGTCATCATTGTTGTCGCACCACCCATGCTAACACCAAACAAGACTACCTGACTGTCTTCTCCATTATGCCGAATAAGCTTATTAATCCATTTGCTAATATCATAACGCTCTGGCCATCCATAACCAATGTATTTCCCTTGGCTTTGACCATGAGCACGCGCATCTGGCATTAGAACATTATACCCCATCTGATGGAAAAGCGCGGCATATTCGCCCATCTTCTCTTTGTTACCCATAAATCCATGGGCAATTACCACATTTTTAGTTGTCGATTTAGCAGCCGGAATGTAATCAGCAACTAGTTTATAATTTCCACTTGCCGATTTCATTGTCCATTTTTCTTTTTTGGCATGCTTAAACCACATTTTCTGCTCATACAATGGATCATTTCGTGAAATTTTAGTTGAATTATTAATAAAATCCTTATGCCCCGGTACCATTGCCACCGAGAAAAAATAGCTACTAGCGGCAAAGATTGCCACTGCGATTACAATTACAATTCCAATGAGCCATCGCCAAGGATGCCACTGTTTCTTTTTTGTCTTTGTTTTCAAAATAATTAACCCCATGTCGCATCATTTAATCAATGCGCTTAGTTTAGCACACTTTCTGTTATTTTGCATATTCTTTTCATTCAAAATCGTGATGCTAATGTTAAAATAGATAATGATATATTAAGGGAGTGAAATAATGTTTCCAGAACGCCTACGAGCACTTCGCAAAGGACAAAAGATAACCTTAAAGGAGCTTGCTACCCATCTCAATGAAAACCTTGGCCCCAATGAAAAGCCAAACACTGCTTCGCAAATCGGTAACTGGGAACGCGGTATTCGGACCCCGTCATACGTTGAAGCACGAAAACTAGCCGAATTTTTTGATGTCAGTCTGGACTACCTTACCGGAAAAACTGATCGTGATGATTTTGATTTAGCAAAATTATTTTTCTCTAGTAAGAACCTGTCGTTTAATCAAACTGTACTTTCAAGTGATGATCGATATGAAATTTTTCAACTAATCGATGGTTACTTAAAGGGACGGCATAATCGCCGGGATACAGACACCTTCTATGGTAAGCAAGAACAATTAGATTTAAAACTTAAATAAGGAGTTTCTGATGAATCCTAAAAAATTAAAACAGCTAAAAAAGCGGGTAAAAAAAGCTCATCAAATTGTTAATGAGCCTTCATATATTCAAGAACTAAATACCTACCGTGACCTATTCGATGACTTTCCTCCTGTAAAATACCTCATTAATAATGTTTTAGAAAGTGATCGACTACTCAAAAACGGCTTATTGCCACAACCTCTACCAAAATTATTATTGCCGGATAACATTCAAGATACCATTTTCAAAAAGGTTAATGAACAGTTCCCACAAGGTGATCCACGCGGTGATAAACTTTGGAACAAATATAGTGAGGCGTTGCCAAAATTAGATAAGGCGTTGCGCAACTATCGTGATTATCTCGAAGAAACATACGGAATGTGGTCATACGTCAATGCACCTTTTGCCAAAGCACTTTCTGATTATTTAGGTGGGGCACCGACACTAGAGATTATGGCCGGTAATGGGTATATTTCTAAGGGATTACGCAATAACAATGCGACTCAAAAGATTTATACTACCGATAGTCAGGCATGGGTAAAAGAAAACGAAACGGGCAAACACCCTGTCACTAAGATTGAGAAGTTGGACGCTCTAGAAGCAATCAAAAAGTATGGTGACGAGGTCGAATATATCATTATGTCATGGGCTCCCGACAAAGGTGAAATTGACTGGGATGTCCTGGAACTTCTTCGTTCAACATATCCCGAAGTCAAATTATTAGTTATTGGCGAAAAAGATGGCGCAACTAACTCTAAGAAATTCTGGCAAGAGGCACAATTAAGTCAAGACGATGAGTTACAGAAAGTTAATGCTAACTTGCACTCGTTTGATTTGATTGATGAACAGATTTATCTAGCAAAATAAAAAAAGTTGAGGTTAAAAGAGAACAAAAATTTTCTCTTAACCTCAACTTTTTATTTAATCAATTTTAACCACTAATTTTCCGACTACTTCATGATTTTTAATCGCTGTTAAGCCATCAATAATTTGATCAAACGGAATTACTTTCTCAATCAAAGACTTTACATTCCCATTAGCTATTAATTTTAATATTTCCGCATTCATTCGGCCTAAATCAGCCTGCTGAGATGGGTTACCACTGAGATGCGCCCCACCAAGATTAACGACATCCATCCCTAGACCGCGATCAAACATTGGAACATTATCAAGTGAAGGAACGTCAACAATCGTTACTAAGCGTCCATTATAGGCTAACCGTCGCAAATCAAGTTCTGCTTCTTTTTTACCTACCGTATCAATGATCAAATCAACGCCAAGCCCATCGGTGAGATCGGCCAACTTTTTATCCACATCTTCAGTTTGATAGTTGATGATTGCATCTGGAGCAAGCCGCTTTACATAGTCATATTTACTCGATGAAACAGTCGTAAATATCTTGCAGCCATGAAGTTTAGCAAGTTGAATAGCGATACTGCCAACACCACCCGCACCAGCATGAACTAACACGGTATTAACATTGGAAAAATTAGCTTTGCGTTCTATTGCTTCATAAGCTGTCAAAGCCCCACATAAAGCACTAGCAGCAACTTCATCGGAAACAGAATCCGGGATCTTAGCTAATTCATAAATCGGGGCAGTCACATATTCGGCGAAACAACCATTTTGCGTTAAATCACCATGTCCAGATACCCGGTCACCAACATGCCAATTTGTAACTCCCTGACCGACACTAACAATCTCCCCAGCAACATCCAATCCAAGGATATGTGGATACTGCCAAGCACTAACGCCGTCTTCAACAATTTTATAGTCGACTGGATTAAGCCCAGCAGCATGCACCTTGATTAAGACTTCATGTTCAGCTGGCGTAGGAACTGGGACTTCCGCAAAATTCAAATCTTGCAATGAACGATCTGCTGCTTTTTCGACTACTAAGGCTTTCATTTTTTCGCTCTCCTTAATTTTATGACAATTATTATAGCACTTTGCCTAAGCATTCTTCATGGCCATCTTATTAAGGTAGTGCCAAATTTGCGAACGATATTTCCGTAATCCGAACAACATCACAAGGTAAATGATAACTGCTAGTGAAATCCAAACGGGACTTTCTGATATAAAGGCAGCAAAAACCAATGCATTCAATGGTCGTGCTACTAAGTTAAAGCTTGTTACCAGGACTACCCCGGTTGGAATTGCAACGCCATAGTGGGCCACTGCTGCGGTATAGACCGGACTGAGCCAACTAGCTGCATATAAGCCTAAACTAAACCACACAATTCCCGTCGCAATTACTTTTAAGATATTTCCACGAGTCACCGCGACAATTGATTCAATCATGTACGGAATTGCAATTAAATCAACTACCGGAAGGGTCTTATTGCCAGGAAGGATAAAAGCAATTAAAACCATAATCGGGATTAAAATGATTCCTGAAATTAAAGTGGCTGATTCTCCATAGCCAACGCCATCATCAACAGCTAGGAACCACCGCTTTTTATCATAACGGCTATTTTTGTTTTCGCCATGTCGTTTCTTCTGCTGCTCATCAATTTCAGTCGCGATGGGAATAAATGCCTTTGCGAATACGTTTGTAACAAGGGGGAAGATTGCCATAACGGCAGCTAGTTGAATCGCAAATTTAGTAATCTGTCCCCACGCGCTTATTTTCCCCAGTGAAGATAAATTACCCAAGATCCCAATTATTAATCCCAGGATAATTCCCATTGTAATTGGTTCCCCAAAGACACCTAGTTTTTTCTGAAAATCTTTAGGGGTCATCTTCACTTTGTTAAATCCCAGTAAATTCCATAATGGATCTAAAATAATTGCTGGAACCACTTGCTCGATATTATGTAAGGAGTCGACGGTGGTATTTTCGATTCCATAATAGTCGGCCCATCTATCTGCTTGAATCTCCGCTAAGACTAGTGAGTACAGGAGCATAAAAAATTCCAACCCTAATGAGAGCCAATAATTATGAGTTACATAAAAAGCTAGCGTGCCCCAAATCATATATCCAAAATTATTCCAAATATTAGAAGGCAGAAATACTTTGGTAACGCCAAGCGCAAATAAAATTAATTCAGCTAGTAATCCAAAAACAAAAAACGATAAACCAACCGTTGAGCCAAATGCTGCTAATGATCCTGCTTGCCAGCCAATATCAACCACTGGCAGTTTAATCCCCGTATTATCAACCATTTGGCGGACAATCTTAGTCACCACTGGCGTAAATTCTGTGATAATCCAGGTAAAACCAGTTAAACCGACACCAGCATAGAAGGCACTCATCATTGCTGTCTTAGGCTGCACTCGTAGTAATAAAGCAATGATAAAAATTATTATTGGGACAACTACACTCGCGCCAAAAGTTTGAAAAATAGCATTAACTTCTTGAAGCATGTTTTACCCCCTCCATCGAATAAACTGTTACCTATATTTTCCCTAAGACCAGTCTTTTTAGCAAGACAAAAGGTTTATCTGCGTTTGCTGTAGAAATCCATTCAGAAATTTGCTACAGTATGATGAGTTTAATTTATTAGGGAGGGTACATTTTATGAAATATCGTTTACAAGCTATTATTTTTGTCTTCGTTGCCTTTATGCTTGGGTGTAACGAATATATGATTGTCGGCGTTTTACCTGATATTGCCCATGAATATCATGATTCGCTTGGTAAGTTAGGCCTACTTGTAACTGTATTTGCCTTGGTTTATGCTATTTTCACTCCGATTATTACTTCAATGGCAAATCGGTGGCGACGACATCATGTTTTACTAGTTCTCATGGTCATCTTCTTTATCGGCAATACGTGGACAGCGATGGCGCCAAACTTTATTTCAATGTTGCTTTCGCGGATTCTAACTGCTAGTGTTGCCGGTGCGATTATCTCGATGGTCCTCGTAATGGCGAGCTATGTTGCGCCGCGTGAAAAAAGAGCAAGCCTGGTTTCATGGGTTTTTGCTGGGTTTAGTATCGCGTCAGTTATCGGCATTCCAATCGGGACCGTTATCAGCACTACCCTTACTTGGCATGACAGTTTTTGGATGATTTCTGGAATTACGATCATTGTTTTTGTCGCCTTGATTTGGCTCGTCCCACGTGATACGCCTCAATTTAAGAGTACCCTTAGTAAGCAGTTTGTGTTATTTAAGGATTCACGAATCATTCTCGGTGTTAGTTTCATTGTTGCTATTTGTGCGGCTGACTACACAATTTATACCTATATTCGTCCTTTAATCACTAACGAAATGGGCTTTGATAATACCTGGTTGAACTGGCTCTTATTCGGAATGGGAATCTTCTTTATTATTGGTAATAAATTTGGTGGCTATCTAGCTGACCGTGGCGGAATTCATCGTCTCAGTGGAATTTACGCGGCAATGACAGTCTTATTTCTCATCTTTGGTCCCGTCTTACCATTCAAGTGGGGTGCCATTATTATTGTGGCTGTCTTATGTATTGCCTTTTCATGCTATGGTTCTTCCACCCAATTAATGTTCCTTGATATTGCCGAAAAACAATATCCTCAATCACTTGACTTAGCTTCATCCTTAAACTCAATTTTTGCTAATATTGGTATTTCACTAGGCTCTTTTACTGCCTCTCAGGCTGTTACCTTCACTGCCATGAAAAACCTCGGTTACGTTGGCGCAGTCTATGGGCTTATTGCAACAATACTAGTCATCGTCCTGAGCAAAAAATATACGGGGATGCGCAATTATTAATCTTAACTTTGAGTACAGATTGATTTTTCTATCTGTGCTTTTTTATTTCCCGGGAAATTTATATGCAACTAATAGTAGCGAGGTGAGCAATTGTTGTTATCTAAGGATTCTATTGACCTTTTAAGCAGATCCAATTAAATTCTAAATATAGATTTTGAAAAGGAGCTTTTTGCTATGTCATACTCTTTCCCGCATCAACTGCTCAAATTGCGGACTGAAAAACAATTATCACAAGCTGAACTAGCTACGCGCCTATTTGTTTCCCGCCAGGCCGTCTCCAAATGGGAAAACGGGGATGCTGAACCAAGTATCGACAAGCTAATTTTGCTTGCCAAAGTTTTTAATGTTTCATTAGACCGCCTCATTCTGGGAACAAACGACTTTAATCAACCACTGGTAAAACTTAATAATATTGTTAAAACTTTTAACACACCAGTTCTCAACAACCTTGATTTAACTATTCAGAATAATGAACGCATTGCCCTCCTTGGTAGTAATGGCGCTGGTAAAACAACTTTAGTAAAGATAATTGAAGGTGCTTTGAAACCCAACGAAGGTACTGTTAAATGGTATTTTAATAAAAATGATTCTTTAAATATCATGTCCCAAGAAAATGTTTTAATTCCGACCCTAAAAGTTAAAGAGCAAATCAGTTTGACAGCCGCCATAACTAAGGTTGATTCAAAACAACGAATCAATTATCTTCTTGATCAATTTAAATTATCATCCCAGCAAAATACAATTATTGCGAAATTGTCAGGTGGACAAAAACGTCGCCTTTCGCTCTTACTTAGCGTCCTCCGTCAGTCCAAACTTCTGATCCTAGACGAGCCGACTGTTGGGATGGATTTAGAATCAATTGACTATTTTTGGCATTTTATTGAAAAGGTTTCGGGAAGTATTTTAGTTATTACTCATGATTTCAATCAAATTGATAAATTCTTTTCCCGTGTTCTGCTTCTTAAAGATGGCCAAATCTCTCACGACATCCCTGTTAAGGAAATCCACCAACATAATCAAACAATCGAACAATGGTATCGTCAACATAATCGTTAGGAGCTTTCTTATGAATATCATAGCAATTCAACTAAAACAAGTTTTACGCAATCGTCGTTTCTTTCTTTTTACTATTCTCCTGCCAGGTATTTGGTATGTATTTATGATTCAAGTTGCTAGTACATCTCTCCCTGCCACTGGCAACTTCCGGCTCGCTTTACTCTTGCTTGCTCTCCTAATGGGAATACTCGGTAATTCAATCGTTACTTTCAGCAAACGGATTTGCAGTAATAAAGACTTCTACATTCTTCAATCGCACATTAGTCACTACTCTCTGTGGAACTATTTATTTTCGCAATTAATTACCCAAGTCATCATCAATTTGTTCATCACCATCGTAATTATGATTCTTGCTATTTTTCTTCATACTATCGAGTTCAACTTTATTACTATCACTAGTATTTTGTTAACCAATATCATCGGAATATATCTAAGCGTGATCGGGTTTGCAATTGGCCTTTCCTTTGACGCACCAACTGTCGATGCCGCCGGAACCCCAATCCTATTTATAATCGCAACTTTTATTACTCCTTGGAAACACCTCTTACCAGCTAATTCTTTTATTGATTTTTTTGCTAATGTTCAAAAGCTATTTCCAACTTATTATCTTTATGCCGACCTTGATCATCTATCGGTTGGTCATCTTGGGTTACTATTTGTAACTGCGATTATTACGCTGTTACCTTGGCTTGGCTTTATCTACCGAAAATTAATCAATTAAAAACCGGAATACCTAGTACTAAACATACTAAGTATTCCGGTTTTTCGTGTATTGATACTATCTCAAGTCAATCAGCACTGTCCACATGGCCGATTAACTGGACACCTCACAATCCGGTGAGTTAATGTGTCCCACTTGTCAAAATGTCAATGGTAGCTCTTAGGGTCGCTACCAGACCTCTCGACTCATCGCAAACTATAATTTAGCATATTTGACCCATTGATGCAACTCTTATGCTCTTGCTTCCATTATATCTGCAAGGTGTTCGGCTACCCATTCTTGAGCTTTGGTAACCAAATCAGTTGTCTTTCCGCTTTGATCGGTTTCATTTGCTAATTCATCGATCCGCAATCCCGTTTTATTAATATCTTCACTCTCCATTACTAAATAAAGATTAACAGGGTACTCGATCTCTTTATCCAATAATTTAACATCTAATCGCTCTGCCTCATCCATCGGTATGTTGATTAGGTTGGTTTCTAAGCGAAAGCTAACTGGATCACCTTTTTTCATTTTAATATTCATCTTATATTGACCAAGGTGTCCCGTATCAAGCTGTTCAATCATAAAGTTAATTGCAGTTGTTAATACTGTTTTTTGCTGTGATTGGGCAGCAGTTTTTTCAACTTCTTCTGTCACAACCTGATCGCTCGTCAACTGTGACAAATAATCAGCTACTGACATCTTCATTTTTTCATTTGCTCCTTCATTTTTTCAATTTTAGCTTTTGTATAGTCTGCACGCTGTTTTGCACCATAATAAACACCAGCAGCTCCTACTAAAATTCCAACAATACTTAGTGCTTGAATAAATAATCCGTATGCACTTTCTCGTGGACTTACCATTTGAAATGCGGCTAAACTAGCGATTGCAAAATAAAGGTTTACTAAAATCGTTGCATATCCACAAAAACGCATCTTTAAAAACGATAATCCGTTAACAATGATTGCTAAAACGATAAAGAGGAGCAGCCGCGGCCATACAGATGATGATGTCAGCGAGTGACCATGCTGAACAAACATAAAAGCATCAAGGACTAATGCAATTACTGCTGCTACTGATGTTACAATAACAACTTTTTCATTATTTTTCATTTATTTTGCCAACTTTCTTTTTTGCTATCCCCGCGGATGATCAATATTTTTACATCCCTTAATTAACGAAAAAGGAATGTAACGATTAATTACACTCCTCATTTTACTAAATTAAGTTAAAAAGCTCAATTATGCGAGTAAATCAGCTACTTCAGCGGTTGGAATTCCCGTAATATATTGCTGGGTTCCTTCCTCTTCAAGGACTTTAGCAATCTCATCATGATCATACTTAACTCCTTGGAGCTTTTCTGCTAATTGGTTAATATCCTGCGGACCAAAGAAATCACCATAGAATTTCACGTTTTTGATTACGCCATCTTTAACATCAAAGCGGGCATCAATTGTCCCCATATCAAAATGTTTTCGCCGCTTAACCGTAAATTCTGGCGACTTACCATAGACCCAATCCCAGTTGTTATAGTACTGCTCATAGATCTTATCAATTTCTTTTTGATCCTCGGGGGTAACAACGTATTGCTTATCCTTAATCTCTTCAAGGTCGTCAACATGGAAGAGACCCTTTAGCAATTCATCCCTAAATGTTGGCACATCAATATCTTGGTACTTTTCATCCAAGTATGGGCGGAGGTTCGTAACCCGTGATCGAACGGATTTGATTCCCTTTGAAGCAATCTTATCTTTTGCCACATGAAGAGCATCCGCGACGACACTTAAGTCAACGTCAAGCATTAACGTTCCATGGGAAAACGTCTTTCCATTACGTGAATACATCGCATTCCCCGAGAATTTCTTACCATCAACTAAAATATCATTACGACCGCTGACTTCTGCACTAGTAGCACCCATTTGATGAAGAACATTAACAATTGGCTGGGTAAACGATTTAAAGTCACCGAATTCTTCACTATCGCTTGGGACCACAAAACTAAAACAGAGGTTCCCTAAGTCTTGATAAACAGCACCTCCGCCTGATAAACGACGGGTTACCCGGATATTGTGTTCCTTTACATAATCATGATTAATCTCTTCAAGCGTATTTTGGTTTCGGCCAACAATAATACATGGTTCTTCATAATAAAATAGTACTAAAGGCTCTTTCCCAAAGTCCTTATTATTCATTAAATATTGTTCTGTAGCTAAATTCATTCCAATATTATGAGAAGTCATTGAAACATAACGCATAACTAGCACCCTCTTATAAAAACATCAACATAAATAGACTAAAACTTTACTTTTGTCATTTAGTCATCCAATTGTAGTGTACGTCTTTTAGTAAGCGTTTGCAATATATTATCGACAAAGTAAAAAATACTTTCTTTTTTACATCTTTTTAGGGCGAAAACATTTTATAATAAAGGTATAAACTTTCGGAGGTGTCTATTATGACAGAAATTTATCCATACAAACACATTCTAGTTGCTGTCGATGGCTCAAAAATTACTAGTAACGTCTTAGAAAGTGCCATTGATTCTGCACTACGGAATCATGCTAGCCTTGATATCTTACGGATTGTTCAAGTAACGCAACTAACAGATGGCTATAGCAATGCGGCCCTTAGCAACGAAGAAACATATAACATTGTTAAAACCACCAAGGAACGACTCGATGACTTGAAAAAGCGTGCGGTCGATGCGGGGGTTGAAGACGTTAACGTTCATATCCGGTTTGGAAATCCAAAACGTGTTATTGCCCATGAATTTCCGTCAGATCACGATACTGACTTGATTGTTCTCGGTGCGACTGGTGTATCTGGTCTTGAACGCTTTGTTCTTGGCTCTGTTACCCACTATGTTAGTCGGATGGCAAAATGTGATGTTCTTGTTGTCCGCAAAAACGACCATGTTAACTAGGTGAAAAAACGGTGAAACAAATTGTTACTGGCATCGTTGCTCATGTCGATGCTGGAAAAACGACTTTAACCGAAGCCCTCATGTATGAAACCGGCGCTATTCGAAAGCTAGGCCGCGTGGATAATGGGGATGCTTTTTTAGATCCTGATACGCTCGAAAAACAGCGCGGAATCACTCTTTTTACCCATCAAGCTGAACTAAGCTACAATACCCTTGCGCTTACCCTTCTCGATACTCCGGGACACGTCGATTTTGCTAGTCAAACAGAACAAGTCTTACCAGTCCTTGATTATGCAATTCTTGTCGTTTCAGCCACCGATGGTATTCAGGGATACACGCGCACATTATGGGATCTTCTTGCGCGTTATGATATCCCGACCTTCATTTTCATTAACAAAGAAGACGTGATTGGTGCTGATCCTAGCAGTGTTACCGAGCAACTGCAAAAAGAATTTTCGCCAGCTTGCCTTGATTTTGCTGATCCATTAACTGATGAAGTTCGTGAAACAATTGCCATGCAGGATGATACAGTTTTAGAAAACTACCTCAGTACTGGCAGCCTTAGCGATCAAACAATTCAGCAATTGATTAAACAACGTAAAGTGTTCCCTTGTTATAGTGGAGCAGCCCTAAAGTTAACTGGAATCACTAATTTCTTAAAGGGACTTGAGAAATGGACAGTTTCGCCTGAGTTTTCTGATGAGTTTGCGGCGCGGGTATTCAAGATTTCCCATGATGACAAGGGCAACAGACTTAGTTGGGTTCGTGTATTCGGTGGCAAAATTCCAGCTAAATCAGTTTTACTAAACGAAGAAAAAGTGAATCAAATCCGAATATATAACGGGGCTAAATTTACCCCAACTCAGGCTTTAAACGCAGGTCAAGTCGGTGCTCTTACTGGATTAACTTCCACATCCCCTGAACTTGGTCTTGGTAAAACAAAGCCACTCCCGGCGCCAGTCATAAAACCGGTCTTAAATTATGCTGTTAAAGTTAATAAAGAGGACCTTCATGCTTGTCTCAATGCCTTAAAAGAGCTTGAAGATGAAGATCCACAACTACAGATCTCTTGGCATCCTCACATCCAAGAGATCCACGTTCAAATTATGGGAGAAGTTCAACTTCAAATCCTGCAACAATTGCTTCAAGAACGTTACCAATTAGAAGTTACATTTGATGAGGGAAACGTTCTCTATCAAGAAACGATTACTAACAAAGTCGAAGGGGTCGGTCACTTTGAACCATTACGTCACTATGCCGAAGCCCACCTTCTTTTAGAACCGGGAAAACAAGGCTCTGGAATTACAATTAGCAGTGACTGCAGTCTTGATATTCTTGATCGCAATTGGCAACATCAGATCTTAACTAGTTTACAAGCCAAAGAACATTTAGGGGTTCTTACAGGTGCTCCCCTTACCGATGTTAAAATCACCCTCGTTGGTGGTCGCGGCCATATTAAACATACAGTTGGTGGAGATTTTCGTCAGGCTAGTTGGCGAGCGGTTCGTCAAGGATTGATGGAGCTGAAGGAACAAAACAAATGTCAATTATTAGAACCTTGGTATGCTTTCCATCTTAAAGTCCCGAATGACCAAGTAGGACGCGCAATTAACGATATTCAACAAATGCATGGTACGTTCGCGCTTGATGAGGCTAATAGCCAAGAACTAACCCTGATTACGGGAACCGCTCCTGTTGTGGGCATGCGCGACTACGCCCAAAATGTTCGCGCCTATACTCACGGCCAGGGTCAACTCGAGCTTGTTGTTGCTGGCTATTATCCATGTCATAATGCTGAAGATGTTATTAAAGATGTTAATTATGATCCGGTTGCTGACCTAGAGAACACTCCTGATTCCGTCTTCTGTGCGCATGGTGCTGGTTTCCCCGTTCCATGGAATGAAGTCCCAACAATGGCGCATTATCCATATAGAAAATAGGTTGTTGATAAAGAGAGAGGCTGTGAAAAAACTTCGTTTTTTCAACAGCCTCTTTATTTATACGAACATTATTTAAGATATCGTGGAAATTAACCACAAGGCTCGAGGCTAAGTTCGAACGCTAATCAGCCCGTGCCGTGCTAATCACCGTTCTATCCTTAGCCCACCGCCTTGTCGAGAAGGTTAATTCCCACTCACTCTCTTTTTTCATTCAATTGTCAATAGCAATCCATACAATGCACCTAATAAATTAGCTTCATTGCCAAACTTTGCGGTCATTATTTCTGGCATCGTGACATCATCATGAAGACGGTAATCACTCTTTTGCAGAATCATAAATTGCTTCTTTATTTCATCAATTAAGATTTTTTGCGCACTAATGCCACCACCAATGAGCACACGTTCAAGGTCAACAACTGTCTGGATATTTAAAATCAAAACAGCTACTCGCCGACAAAATCCTTCAAATAAGGACCAAATAACTGGATTATGACGATTAATTTCTTTAAATACTCGCCGGCCATCAGTTTTATCCTTAATATCACAAATATCAGCCATGGTTTCAATCATCTTAACTGCTGAAGTAGTAGCCCCCATTGTCGAATAGTGAAGTTCAGGCGCATCATTATCAATGATCATGGCACTTAATTCACCGGCCTGAAAATGCGGTCCATGCAAGAGCTGATTATTAATAACAATCCCGCCGCCAACTGAAGTTCCTAATGTAATTACAGCGCCATTACTGATACCGTTGAGATTACCAAGCCACATTTCTGCTAATGTCGCACAATTAGCATCATTACCAACATATACTGGGCAATGAGCTCGTGATTCCAGATAGGCCGCAAAGTTAAAGGTCCCCATAAAGCCAAGGGCACCAGTAAACTTTACCTCTCCAGTCGTCGGATTAACGACTCCTGGAAGACTAACACAAATCGCAGTAACCTTGTCTAAAACTGGCTCAACCACAGCAAAGATTGCAGCCAGAAACGCTTCTTTTTGATGAGGAGTTGGGACATGGTTTCTCTCAAAAATATTACCAGAGTGATCAATTAAAGCACTCTTTATCTCTGTCCCACCAATATCAATACTTAAATACTGTCGTTGCATAACTCCTCACCTCATTTCTCTTATATTATACACGACTCTACTGTTGAGGGTACCAAATACAAATACTGATGAATAGGCCAACAAGGGTAAAAGGCAACCAGCTAAAGCCAAGTTGGTACAAGGGAAAGTATTTTTCTGCAAAATGAATTAATGACATGCTAAATGTGGTATCCCGTAAAACCGGTGGGAAAGCATTTACCATATCAAAAAACGCAGGAATCATTGTTATACCTGTCGTGATTCGGTAAATTAACGAAGCTCCCTTGAATAGGGGCGAAAAAATACCTAGTAGGATCAACACAATGGCTAACGGGTAAAGGAACATTAAAACTGGTATCGACCATGAAACGATCCGGTCCAATCCCATGTTAGCAACTAGAAATGACAACAAGCAATTTCCCCGTAAAAAGGCTTTATAAGAGATCTGGGGGAAACGATAGTGGAAGTCCTGGGCAAAAGCGACTACTAACCCCATCGCCGTTGTCATACACGTGATTGTCGCAAGGGTTAACAATAATACATTTCCAAAATCTCCCATATAATAATGAGCAATTTGATTTAATGTTGTTCCCCCATTAGCTGCGATTGTGAATTGGTGCCGACTCGTTGTTCCTAAATAAATTAGTCCGATATACAAAATCCCAATTCCCAAAATTCCAATCATTCCACCCTTGGTAGTAGCGAGTGAAACTGATTGTTGAGATTTAAAACCAAGTTGGCGGATTGCGGTAATAATCGTAACGCCAAAAACCAATGCTGCTAATGCATCAACAGTATTATATCCCTGAATAAAACCATTACTAAAGGCATGATTAACATATTCTGGAGTTGGTTGGGGAGTAGTTGTACTTCCCATTGGATGAATAAAGGCAAGAAGAAAGATCAAAAATAACATAATAAGGAAAATCGGATTTAAAACCTTACCAATTATTTCGGTGATTTTTCCTTCACGCGTTGCAAAAAAGTAAACAATTAGAAAAAATGCTCCGGTATAGGCTAATAATCCCCAACCTTGCATCCCTTTACTTAAATATGGCGCAACTCCAATCGTATAAGGAACAGTTGCCGTACGCGGGGTTGCACATAAAGGTCCAATAATTATTTGAACCAGGACAAGGAAAATAAGGGCAAACCTTTTCCCATTCGGTAAAGCTAGTTCATATAATCCATTTGCATGTGTAATACTAATCGCTAGTAATGCAAATAGCGGTAAAAGAACACCAGAAAGCAAGAATCCGCCCGTTGCTGCTATCCACTGGTTACCGGCTAATTGTCCTAAATGTACAGGAAAAATTAAATTTCCTGCCCCAAATAACATCCCAAAAATTAGCGACCCAATTACCAAGTAGGTTTTACACGCTGCTTTAATTGAGTTCATAGTTAATCACTCGCTCCTTTTCTCTCAATTTAATCTGACGCTAAATTATACCATGAAATAGTCGCTGGAACAGAAGTACATTTTAATCAAAAAGGACCGTTACATCCTCTCAAATGTTAACGATCCTTTAAAACTAATTTTTTAAGAAGTTAGCTACTAGTTCCAAAATTTCTTGGCGTCGTGAGCCATTAAACATATGCCCTTCTCCAGGGATTAAATGTAATTCACTGTTAGGCATGATTACATTATATTTCTTTGATGCTTCAGGGGAAACCACATTATCAGCTAACCCATGAATTAGCAGTGTGGGGCCACTATAATGTTGCGCTGTTTCGTAAATTGGTAAAAGCTGCGCCGTTCGGAAGTAGTCGCCGCCAACGGCAAAGCCATGCACATCAACCGTTTCTGGTATATGGTTAGGGTCATATTGGCTTCCCTGACAAACTCCTTTTAGTGCATCATCTTTCAAGGTTGCAGCAGGTGCCAGCAGTACTAGTTTTGTAATAATATCGCGATAATAAGCCGCCAGCATCGAAGCAACTACCCCACCTTGCGAATGACCAATTAGGTAAATCTTCTTTGCTTGCATAGTTGTGTGAGCATAGTCAATGATTTTCATTCCATCCAGGATTTCACTGAAAACTGTCATATCCTTGAATTCACCATCACTATGGCCAGTCCCATCAAAGTCAAAGCGTAACGTTGGAATTCCTTGTTGGTTTAAATAGTGCGAAAGAGCATACAGAATTTTAGAATCATCATATCCCAGATTGCCCTTAAAGCCATGCATCAGAATTGCAACCGTATCGTTTTTAATCGTCGTTGTTCCTTCAAGAAGGCCATATAGTTTTAGACCATCTCGTTTGATTGTTATTTCCATCAAACCACCTCTCGCCTATTATACACTGTTTGACTTAGTGTTTTAATTTCTCCAACATTGCACGGTGGTGAGCCTCGTGTTTCTCATCCACCTTAACAAAGAAGTAAGAAACCGCGGCTAGGATGGCGACTACAACCCCAACTGTGATCGTTTTAATTGTGAAATTGGTTACCATGTAGCACGAGATTAAGAGTGCTAACACTGGAATGATATATTTTCCGGGAAGCTTAAACCCGTGATTAGGGAATTCATTAGTATGTTTAAACTTAATTACTGCTAAAATTGATGGAACATATTGAACAAACGAAGCAAGCACAATACAAGAAACAAGAAAGAGGTAAGATTGAGTAACTAATAACATTGAAACAACGGCTGTCAGGATGATTGCTACCCAGGGTGCATCATGGCGGTTCTTTTTACCAACCCACTTTGGCAACATCGCGTGTTCATTCGCTAGTGAGGAAATTAATGACGGAGTGTTAAAGGAGGCCGCAAATGCCACCCCGAAAATACTGATTAACATTCCCACAATTACTAAAATGTATCCCCATTTACCGACACCAGTTCCAAAGGCATTTGCAATTGGCGTACTATATTTTGACATCCTAGTTCCCAAAATACCGATTGCTACCAGCATCATTAGCGAATACATAATCGTTACACTAACCATTACGGCGATTAACACGCGCGGAATATTTTTCTCCGGATCAGTCATTTGCTTTGCGGCAATTGGAATAAAGGAAAAGCCGGTAAACATATAGAAAACAACACTAAAAGCTGCTCCAAAATGTTTGGCAAGCGGCATTGCCCCGGTGGTTGCTACATGAGGAATTACCGGTGAAAAATTAGCAAAATGAATACAAAAAACACCAATAACAATAAAAGCAAGAATCGTAATCATTTTTGCAGCTGAAGAGAGGTTATCGACCAACTTAACAAGCGTCCGACCGAAGAAATTAATAATTGAGAACAATAAAATTAAGCCAAAAACAGAAACATAGTATACCCAATGAGTATTAAAAATCGGTAAAAAACTTCGGAGAGTTGTCAACAAAGCTACCACTTCGGCAGATAAAGTACAGCATCCCAGAAACCATGTAAAGATGCCGAGCTCATAGCCAGTAAACCGGCCAAATGCATTATAGGAATAAAGCCATGCCGCACCCGATCCGGTAAACCGACTAGAAAGGTCTGCATAACATAATGCAACCATACTAACCGTAATCGCTGCACAAAGTAAGACAAGGACACTTGCTAAATTCATATCTTTATAAATAACTTGTGGTAGCAAAAAAGCACCTGAACCAATAACACCATTAATACCTAAAAAGTAAATTGAAATAAACGATAACTTTTTAGGATTTTTCTTTTCCGTATTGATAAGCTCCACCTTCTATCCTTTATAACAAAAATAATATTACCTTCATTTAAAGTCTATTCTTATTTTAAAGGGTTTACAAGTAAGGCAAGTTAACCAATCTTTATATTTCCATCGAGTAGGAGATAATTGATTAATTCAATTATCGACCTCTCACACCACCGTACGTACGGTTCCGTATACGGCGGTTCGACAACTTAATCACATTGAATTGACTGGAGCGTCTTGGAC
>NZ_JAJGUI010000117.1:24787-38628 GCF_020784875.1 Limosilactobacillus reuteri subsp. simiae
GTGGCAAAGTAGTCAGAGCATTTTGGCTTGAGCAAAGCGAAAGCCAGCGCCTTGAGACGCCGGCTTTTATTATCGGCTTATAGCCGATGTGCAAACCACCCGTTTGACGGGTGGTTATTAGAAAAAATAGGCAATCTAATAACGTAGGCTAAAAGCGAACATCATTGGATTGCCCAATAATTAGCATAATTTATTCACGTCGTAACATAATATGCCAGACAAAGAAGCCGACTCCAATAATTAAAGCCAACCATGCCCATAGTTGCAATGGAAGATAGATAGTACACGTTAACAAACCTAAAACCCAACTGATTAGCATCATCGATAATCCAGCAATATCGCCACCTAAACCATCAATACCACAAGTAGCGATATAGACGATTCCTGATGCCAGATATAATAGTGAAACAATTAATTCGGCTGTTCCAGCATAAATATGGATTGCAGGATTAGGATTCCCAAAACCTCTTACAATCGATTGAACAAATATAATAATGGCTAACACAATCATAATAATTCCTACAACAAGTTTTGTTACCTTCATTCTAAAGACCTCCTCAAGTCTTATTCTACCCGGATGATTAGAATTTATAAAGAATTACAGTTTTTCTATTTACAAATAGAGCAGGGGGGACAAAAAAGCAAACCAGAAATTATCTTCTGATTTGCTTGAATCCTATTTAGTTGTATTTTTTACTTTTTTCAAGGCTTCTAAAAATACTTCGTAAGGTTGCGCACCAGTGATTGAATACTTATTATTAATCACAAATAACGGTGCACTTGGCATTCCAATCATAAATGCGCGCCGTTCGTTTTTTCGAACTTCATCTTCATACTGATTAGATTCAAGAACTTTTTTAACATCACCAACAGGTAGTCCGATTTCATTCATTGCAACAGTTAGAGCTTCATAGTCCGCGATTGATTCATTATCATTAAAATAAAGTTGATAAAGTCGTTTAACAGCTTTATTAAGTAATGCTTGGTCATTTAAACTTTCAATGTATTTTATTAAGCGATGAGCAGCTAATGTATTAACAGGAATCACATTTTCCATCTTAATTGGTAAATCAATATCTGCAGCAAGTTGATCAATTTTTTGTATTTGTGTAGCAGCTTCTTGCTTAGTTAGTTGATGAGTTTTTGCATAATATTCTGTCATTGATAAATCAGTTGTTGTTGGCAACGTTGGATCTAGTTGAAATGACATAAATTTTAATGGTGTCTGATCGGCAATCTTTAATTCTTTAAGCGCCCGTTGTAATTGTGTAATTCCCATATAGCAATATGGGCACGCAATATCAGCCCAGTATTGAATTTCCATAGATGATCGCTCCTTATAAATATATATTAATTTAATCTAACCATAAAATAAGCGAAGTTGCTAGTAAATACGTAAAGAGGGAACGATTTATTTTAAAATTAACCTGTCATTAAAATTATAGTTTTAATGCGAATGAATTTAAAATTCCCCCAGAATATCAATTTTTAGCTTTCTCAAAAGAATTTATTTAATGCTTATTTTCAACTTTAATAAAACTTTCTAAACAAAACTAATACTTTTGATTTATGTTTTAAAAGTTTTATGTAATACTATTGCTGAAGTCTATGTCAAAAGTATTTTAAAAGGAGTTTTTATCGTGAAACATACGCTTAAAGTTGATCAAGTACGTGACGGTTTATGGCTAGATTCAGACATTACATATACGCAAGTTCCTGGATGGCTTGGTAATACAACGCGTGATTTGAAGCTCTCAGTTATTCGACATTTTCAAACCAATGATGATACCCGTTATCCGGTAATTTTTTGGTTTGCTGGTGGTGGCTGGATGGATACAGATTACAATGTTCATTTGCCAAACTTGGTTGATTTTGCTCGGCATGGTTACATTGTTGTTGGCGTCGAATATCGTGATAGCAATAAAGTTCAGTTCCCTGGACAATTAGAAGACGCTAAGGCTGCCATTCGTTATATGAGAGCTAATGCCAAGCGCTTTCAAGCTAACCCTAATCAGTTTATTGCTATGGGAGAATCGGCTGGTGGGCATATGACAAGTATGCTCGGTGTTACTAACGGTCTTAGTCAATTCGACAAAGGTACCAACTTAGATTACTCCAGTGATGTTCAAGTAGCGGTTCCTTTTTATGGGGTTGTTGATCCGTTAACAGCAAAAAAAGGAAGTGCATCAAATGATTTTGATTTTGTTTATCGTAATTTACTTGGCGCTGAGCCTGAAAATGCTCCTGAGCTTGATTCTGCTGCGAATCCCCTCACCTATGTAAATTCTAATTCTACGCCTTTCCTTATTTTTCATGGGACAGAGGATGTTGTTGTTCCAATTAAAGATAGTGAAAAGCTTTATGATGCATTAGTTGCAAATAATGTTCCTGCTGAATTATACGAAATTGAAGACGCAAGTCATATGGATGTGAAATTTCTTCAACCACAGGTATTTAAAATTGTAATGGACTTTTTAGACAAGTATTTGAACCGCTAACAAATCACTTCTTATCATTATTTTTCTCTAAATCAATGGATAGTTGTTGTTCCTTTTTAGCTAGAAATTTCTCTAACTCTGTTTCGATATCAATATTTAGGCGTTGAGATAATTCGATCAACCACCAAATATTTTCAGCTAATTTTTCTGATAGTTGATAAGGAGTTTCATCATAATAGCGGCCCTCTTTGGTCATTACTAAACGATCTAGATTACCAATATCATTTGAAAGAGCCAATAGATCCTCATTAATAGTCCATTCAGATCCATGATGCTCTTTCTCAAGAGTATGGTAAGCTTGACGAATAAGTTGGCTTCGTGTGACTAACTCATTTAATTGCATTTATTTAGCCTCCAATTACTTTAGTTATCAAATTATATTTTACAATATTAATCATTCTTTATTCTAAACAAAAGCTCCGATAAACTGCCGTTATATCAGCGTTTTATCGGAGCTTTTTTATACAATCTTACTCCCCCCCGAGAGTTTAAAAGCGTTGTTATATCAACGTTTCAAGGGGATTAGTGTGCCAAACGTGTACGAACTAAATAAAAAAGAGCGCTTATTAGGCGCCCAACTACCGGTACGGTTTAAGTAATCAACTGAAACCATTTTGCACACCGGCATAGTAATATTGATACATATATTATAACACAACCAACTTATGATACAATAGTTGAGCACACTGTTGGAACTAATCACTCCACAAATATGTGCAAGTTGGGAGGTGTCCCAATTGCATCATTGGTGCATAGTAATATTGATTGTGCCTAATAAGCACATAAAAAAGATAATCAAAAAGACTATTAAGCAACTATTTGCATGGTTGCGTGTCTAAAATAGTTATTTCAGCGGTGGTAATTCGTTTACTATCGCTGTTTTATTATACAACAAAAAGAAAGCCCTAGTAGTAATTGCATTCTAAAATTTGCAACTACCGCTAGGGCTAATTTTCTACTTATTCAAATTTCCCAAAAGGTTGGTTAGTCTTAGTATCACGAACAGCCATGTAACCATAACCGTTTTCTCGTGGTTGACGAATCCAAACATAGCCAGCGTGACGACTAAAGGCATCATATTTAATAGTAGAACCAGCTGGTAAAGTAGCAATAATATTAGATTTTGTTCGAGCACTATAGCGTAAGTTAACAGCTACATCATTAGGGTTAGCCATCTTTAGCCAACCTTCTTTAGTTGTATTAACCATATTTCGGTCCATGTCTGAACCAGTAAACTGATGCACGGTAAAGACATCCCAGGGTGGAATATTGAATCCGGCTCCCTGATAATCCCAGTTAAGTGGTTGAGAATACTTGTAGTAAGCAATCCATAATCGTCTAATCGGACTATCAAAGTAAATCAACCTCTTCTACAATTGCTTTCTCAATTGAAGGAAAAGCATATTAGTAATATGGTTTTCATGACTCAGTTTGGTACCATCCCTACTAGTAATGCTGTCAATAAAGTCTTACGAAATATATTATCTGATCTAAAAATCAAGCGGAAGAATTTTCACTTCCACTCTTTAAGGCATAGTCATGTTGCCCTACTTCTTGCTAAAGGTGTGGATATATATCCAATCAGCAAACGTCTTGGTCATAGTGACATTCGTACAACAATGAATACTTACGCTTATTTAATAGATGAATACAAAGGAAAAACTGATGACAAGATTGTCAATGCTTTGAACCAACTTTAGTTTGGTACACTAGTGTACCAAAGGTGTACCGACTTTGTACTTTTTTATATTTTTCCATACTTTTCTAAAATACTAAAAAATCCTACAATTATTGATATAACAACGATTGTAGGATTTTTATGTTTCATCATATTTTATCAAAAATGCGTCCCCCGAGAGTCGAACTCGGATCATGAGGACCGAAATCTCATGTGCTATCCATTACACTAAGGACGCCTTATATTTCTATTTTAGCGCATTTATTAAAAAAATAAAGAGAATTTGTCAATTTTATTTAAAAGTACAAATACAGATGACGCTTATTTATTCCTCCTTCTCCTTTACCAGCACTTCTTAAGTTAATATAATAGATATGTTACAAAAAACATGAGGGGGAATTTTCTATGAAAAAGCAATCTACAACCATTGCTTCAATCGTTATTCTGATCATAATCGCTATCTTTGCACTATTAAATACAGCAACTGTAGTAGTCAATCTTTTTGGAGCACAAGTAAAAATGCCACTAGTGCTGCTAATCTTTATCTGTTTACTTATTGGGGCTATTATGATTTACTTGCTATCATTTTCTAATCACCTCAAAACTAACAAGCAATTAAAAGAATTACAATCATCGCGTGTTAGTAAGGACGAATTAAAAAAGTATCAAAAAAAGATTGATCAACTGCAAAAAGAAAATACACAGTTAAAGCAACAACTTAAAAGTAAAACTACTGTAGAAAAGTCACAAGATTCTTCTACAAATTAGTATTTCAGAGAGGAAATCAAATGGGAAAATACCGTTTTATTGCGATCGACGTTGATGGCACCTTACTAGATGATAATGATAAATTCGACGTTAACCGTTTAAATAAAGATATTGAATTATTACAACGACAAAACTACCACTTTATTATTGCAAGTGGGAATAGTTACGATGCATTGTCAACGATCTTTCAACCTTGCCCACTTGTAACAGAATTTGTAGCAGAAAATGGTGGACGACTGATAATAAACGGCAAATCTGTATACGGCAAGACTCATTCAATTGCGACGTTGCAACAACTTTATGCTTTTATTAAGCATACGTTCCCTAGCCCTGACATCCTATCTTTATCTGGCGAAACACAAACAATCCTTGCCGAGCAGTATCGCGATGTTCCAGTCCCTTTTTATCCCCATCACACATATTTTTCTGACCTTCAAAAAATTACTGAGCCAATTTATAATTTAAACATTGGTTGGGCTAAACGCAAATTATCCCAAACTATTATTCAAGGATATGTAAATCAATTAAATGAGCAGTTTCAAAACTTAATTCAAGCAACTTATAGTGGAGCTTATGGCATTGATATCCTACCAGCAGGCGTAAATAAAGCCTTAGGATTAAAAAGACTAGTCGAAAATTACTTAAACGGAACTCTAGATCAAGTAGTTGCCTTTGGAGATACTTCAAACGATATTGAGATGCTATCAGAAGTTGGTTATGGATACGCAATGAAAAACGCTACTGCTGACCTGCTGAAAGTTGCTGATAAAGTTACAAAATACGATAACAATCATGCTGGTCTATTGTCAGAGATTGAGCATCAATTTATTAACCGTTAGAGATATTATGTAAACTAGCATTTTGTAAAAAAGATGTGCGAGTTGAAATCGCACATCTTTTTTTCTTAATATACTCCACCATCGTAGAAATTGTAAGATGGTTTATTAAAATCGTAATTAGGAAGTTCTGACATTTTAATGAAATTATCTGCAATTCCCCAACTCATTAAATTAATTGGTTTACCAAAGTCCTCATCAGGAATCACTACCATAATATATTTACCTAGTGCGCGTGCCATTCCTAATTCAACACCCATTCCTACATCTTCTTCTTCAGGAATGTAGACTGCTAAAAGCATATCAGAAGTTGAAACACCTACTCGATCACCATTGTAAGTTGCTGTACTCCATTCGCGATCTTGCAAAAGCTCTGGATGTTCATCAACCCGTAATCCTTTATACTGGTGTTGTAATGGCACATAAGAATTCTCTACATCTACTGTAGGGTTAGCCTTAATTGCGTTCATTGCGTCCTCATAAGCTTTATTTTGCTTGTCAGTAAACCACCCTGCACAGAAATATACTGTCTTACTTTTTTGATTTGTCATTAAGTGAACTCCCCTTTAATTTTTGTACATTTAAGATTCTATCATGGAATAATAAACTTAACCAATTAGGATTTTTTAATCTTTTCTGAGAGCTGTGTTAATTAATTGCTTGGCTGCCTTTGAAACTGAAATATCTTTTTTATCTGCATATTCTTTTAATTGTTGGTATATAGCTAAGTCATCAGGTCCGCGCCATATAATTCCTGTTACTTGACCATGTTCTTTATTCATTTTAATTCCTTCCCCATAAAATGTTAGCGATATTGTTTAAAATTTTTGTGCGGTGATGTAATTGAAAATGAGTAGTTTTTGGATATACTTTTTGATGATACCTAATTGATGGATGAGCTTTAATTAATGATTTTAACATTTCCGATTGGATATGAGGAACAGCTCCATCAGTTGTCTTACTGCCTTCTTCACTACCCATTAAATTATAAATTTCAACTGGATAATTTAATTGCCAATTTTTCATCTCTAAAAATAATTGATGAAAATTCTTGTCTGTCGATTTATTAACTAAGTGATAGCGATATTTTAATTGATCGCTAAGGCTTTCTTCAACGGGTACCCCTAAAAAGACTACTTTATTTAACCGCATATGATCTTGAAGATATTTTGAACCCATATAAGCATGAATGAATTCTGTGCCTCCATATGAGTGGGCAACAACATTAATTTTCTGCATATGATAGTGTTTCTGCAAATAGTTCAAAACAGTCGTCAGTTGCTTGATCTGTGGATGGTAGGTACCATTATAGTTCCAAGCAAATAAGACTTGAATTAAAGCATTCTTTTGCCCATGAAAGTTTCCTTCAGTCCAGATACGTCCGTTAGGGGCAACCCAGATCGTTAAAACTTTTTGTGCAATGTTTTTCTGCTGATAGTACTTAATCATCTTATTATAAGTAACCGTACTTCCGCCCCAACCAGGAATAAGTAACGTAGGAACAGAAGAATACTCTATTTTATCTTGGTAATTTTGTGGTGATAAGGGTTGTCCAGGTGTTCCTCGTAATAAAAAACCCTGAATACCAAAAGCAAGAAGAATTAGGCTACCAATACTAATTCCGGCAATTTTTAACGATTTTTTCATCAAATCATCTTCTTATCATTTCATTTTGTATTTTACTCTTATTATACGCTTGAAAATTATAAAGAGGATGGTCTTTTAAGCTTTTGGATATGGTATTAAAGTTAATTTACCATTAATATATTCGCCAAGATAGATATCATCAACACTGCCATATCCTGCTTTATGGATTTGTTCAAATACCCACTGTTCATCATGATGAATCAATTCCATTACGTCAATATTGATCTGTCCATCATTAATTAGTGGGAAGCGAACATTAGCTTCATCATTTTCGATGATCACAAGTTGACCATTTTGTTCTAAAATTCCACTCTTGACTTTAGCAACTTCATAAATCCCATGACCACGAAGACGAAACATAAGGTCATTAGCACTAATTCCTGCACGCATACAATTCTCTACTAATACTTTGCCATTCTGAATTAATATTTGTGGCCGGCCATCAATGATTCTTCTTACCCAAATATTATGATCCTTTGCAAACTTTACAATAAATACAATTAATGTCCAAATCAAGAGTACCATTATAAACTCAAGGACAGAAATGTCACTATTGTAGATAATTCCGCCAATAATTCCACCTAAAACATAATTTTGGACTTGGTCAATGGCAGAAGTTGGCGCAAGATTCCCTTTCCCCAATAAATTAATCTGAAGAATCAAACATAACATCCCAAGAACAAACTTTATAATGATTAACGAATAAGTATCCATTCTTCTCTCCTACTTCATTAAATTAACCTGATGATTAACAACATGTGCTCGTGTAAGGGTATAATTATCCCCTGTTTGACTTAAATTGACACGGTAATCACGATCTTCAATTCGGACAAGAATCCCATCCGTTAAAGTTGTGGAGTTAACAACTACTTTTTGTGGAGAAACATTATGGTCCCGAGCGACTGCCTTAATAAAGGGAATCATCTGCGTTGTCTGGGATTGCTGTGTGGTACTTTTTTCCATATCGGTAACTTGAAAGCCAATAAAAAGCAACAATAGTAAAAAGAAAATTATTCCTAAATCACGATACCGGGTAATAAGACGATGTCGTAAATATAAAAGCGTCATTACTGCAATCAAGAGTGCAAAAATGATAATAGCAACATAATTGAACAATTGATTCATGTGTTGATGATTTGATAAATAGCTGATTGTATAAAATGTCAATTTATTTCTCTCCTTAACTTAAATGTAATAAAAACTTAAGCAGCTCCCCACCCTTTTTTCGTACGCTCATGATAAAATAACGGTAACGATACTATGAAAGAAAGGAGGAATTCTTAATGATCTTAAAATTAGTATTAAAACTTGGATGGATCTTGTTAGGGAGTATTTCATTCGTCGGTGGGATAATCGGGATGCTTCTCCCTGTTATTCCCCAGGTTCCATTCTTCCTCCTCACAATATGGTGTATCACTAAAATTTCACCCCGTTTTCACAACTGGCTCCTTCGTAATCCGCTCTACATAAAATATGCAAAACCCTTGGTAAATCGGCTTGAAAATCTGAAACACCATCAGAAACAAAAGGCACAAAAAATTAATAATAAATAAAAAGGTCTTGAATGCTATTTGCGTCCCAGACCTTTTTATATTAGCCAAATAATCGTGCCCAGAATCCCTTCTTTTGTTCTTTAATAGGCGATTCCGTAACTTTTTCAGCTGTATTCGTAGTTAACGTTTCATCATTACTTGCTTCGTTTTCCTCAATTTCTTCAGTATATGGGTTGCGTTCACCAATCCATTTAAAGAATTCATCAGCTTTTATCTCTACAAACTTACCACGTTTACCATTGATACCATCTACACAAAGTTCAATTGGTAATGCATTTCGGTACTTTTCAATACTATCGGCAGTAAAACCATTGAAAGTATTAAGCTTCGAGATATCAAATAACAAACTATGATCTTGTTGCCGGTATTTAAAGTCTTCTTCCTGTGTTAGGTAAAGTTTAGCCCACCGGTTACGCGAACTTTCCTTAAAGTCATCACAGATTTCATCCGCAAAGTAAGGAGGTACTTCCATATCCGCCATTTGATAGTAATCGCGGAAAATCTTACGGGTATTTGCTAAGAAGTCAAGTTTACCAGTCTTTTCATCGAATGCGCGCCATGGCGTTTCATCGTCCTCTAGTAAGCTTGCCATCCGCATTACAAAGTCCTTAAACAGCGTATTATTTAAGGTTTGTCGTACATTATAGATATATTTATTGGCTTCACCTTTTTGCTGGTCATCGATAACCTTATCAATTTGGAGATAATAAGTTCGCCGTGCAGTTTCACGTAGCATAGTAAAACCAGAATCATAGTTAGTTGTTCCGATTAATGGCGCAATTGCATGTGGATTGTTAACCAATTCATTCATCGTATCAACAACTAAGTGCCGACTATATTGATCCTGTTGGAAGAAGTATGGTTCAATCTCATCCATTAAAACGGGGTATGAACTTCCAAGCTTCATGTAGTGCTCAATTGCATCAACAGTTTTTGCTTTTTTCTGCGGTGTATCTGTAGGATAGATAGTCCCAAAATCAATTAATGACCGATCAGTATTCCATGTCAATTGATTAATAATCCGTAATAGGGTTGACTTTCCAGAACCAGCAGTTGCTCCTAGAATCAAGAAGTTAGGAATATCATTCCCATCTTCAGGATTCAAACTAGCTTTCGCACGAATTTCCCATAAAAATGGTGCCGTAAAACTATATAAAATAGCTTCATAGAATCGCTTACCATAATCATCATTGTAGTCAACAACGTATTGCTGATACCCTTTTAATACCGCATCAATACTCTTTAAGCCATCACGAATTTGACTAATAGTCGCAATCTTCCCAAATTGAATTGGGTGCGTGCCAGTATCATTCGGTACATATAGGCCACTATTATTGTTAACCAGATTTCTTTCCATCGGACGATCATATAAGAACGTTGTATACTTCTTCTCTGCTGACCGTTGTTGTGGTGTCATACCACTAATCAATGCATCCTGAACTTGTTTAAAAATCTTTTCGCGCGATTTCAATTTTGGCTTAGCTGCTCGGGGCGATACAGCTGTTTTTTGCAAAGTGTAAATTGTATCGTGTTGTTGAATTTGTCGTTCTGCTTCTTCTTTATCTTGAGAGCGGTTAGTCGTAATATCTCGCATCGACTTAGTAATCATTGCGGGAATTTTATTTTCATCAATTTGTTTTTGAACGTCATGACTAATCAAGTCGGTCATATCTGCCGCTGCGATTTGATCGGTAACTTCATTATCAAGAATTACAACCGCATTCTTAGTTCCTTTAGTATCTTTCAAGCTCTCATCAATTTGATTTTGCGCTGCATTTAAAAGATTTTCAGTAAAAAATGGTCGTAAAACTGGCTTGATGTCATTCTTATAGTGGTTATCAAGATTTTGAAATAGCCGAATGTCATCATCAAAGACTAATATTTCTTCATATTGGTTACGCTCTTTATCAAATGAAGCACTGTCCAAGTTAAGACTTCCCAAAATCACACGAGTATCATGAGTCTCGGAATTACTTAGGAGGTAAAAACGTGAATGGATAGCCTGGGTTGGTGCAATTGCAACTTGAAAAAGATTGTTCAACACATTTGCTTGATTGTCACTAGTTAATGCTTCAAAGACTTTAGCAGGCTTTTTATTAGCAGCAGATAACAATGCATTGGTTAAAGCAACCTTAGTGATCACTTCATCACCAGTTTTCGCTTCATAATTTTCAGGGCTGCTCAGTGCAACTTCGACTTTAATGAATCGACTTAAATACTGATTAATAAAGTCGGCAGTCACGTTACCAGTAACTGCTGTTAAACGATTGAACTTATTAGCATCAAAAAGCTGGCTAATCTTTAATGGTGGAGTATCTTGACCATTAAAAACAATATGAATCTTTTTTAGATCTGAATCTGTCATTGGCGTAGTCCTTTTCTAAACAATATTAACTCTTTTTATTTTCGTTTATTTAAACCAATTTTGCAAGTGACCATCGAAATATTTTGTCGCTGTGGAAGCTTCTATCACTGTTTTTATATGCATACGATAATAACCCTTCAGTACTTTAATTAAATAAAGTATTGAGGGGTTATTTTAGTCACATCGGCTTATTTATTTTTAACTAATTCGTGTTTACTTGGGTTACTGCCCCTGTTGCGTAATTTATACTGATATTTTTCTGCACATTCGGACAAATATGTAATAAAAAATATAAATCCTTATATATCGGGCTTTAACGGGGATGACTTGGTATTATGTGGCCCAATAAATAAAAAAGCTAAGCTAGTTTGTGAAGTGCCCTACAATTGTTAGACAAGAAATCTAATGATTGTGAGGCACTTTTTTGTATGACCAAATATAAATCAGAACTGAAAGCCCAAATTGTTCACGAATACCTTTCGACTTCGCAAAGTACTAATAATTTAAGTAAGAAATATCAAATTAATGGGCGACGTATTGCTGAATGGGTTCAGGGATACCAATTGAGGGGGATCAACGCACTTGAAAAACGGCGTCATAAACGAATATTTACCGCCGATTTTAAACTAAATGTGATAGACTACTACCAAACTCATGAGGATTCGATGGCTGAAGTAGCCGCTCGCTTTAATATTTTAACAGCGCAAGTTTCAAGATGGCGTTCGCAATTTGAACGGGACGGTATTGCAGCTTTGAAGCCTCACCCGAAAGGCAGGCCGTCTAAAGTGAAACATACTAAAAAACAGGCTCGTCAGCTCGCTAATAAGAGTGAGCTGGAACTATTAAAAGAAGAATTGGCGAAGAAGAACCAAGAACTTTATGAAACTAAGATGGAGCGTGATATCTTAAAAAAATCGCTGTCCCTGTTCGGACCCTCAAAGCCAGGAAGAAAACCCAAATAGTGGATCAGATCAGGGACGATCAATCACAGCGACCAAAGAAACTGCGCTATAAGATCGGCGATCTTCTCAAAACCATTGGGCTTGCCAAGGCAACCTATCACGATGAACGTAAACGAATTGCCCGCTCTCACGACAAATACGAAGAAGCTAAAGCTCAAATTCTAAAGATTGCCCAACGGTTTAGACTTCGTGGACGTTGGACCGCAGGTTATCGTCGTATTCAAATGGAGTTAGACCAAATAGGATTACATTTGGCTGGGGATACTATTCGCAAGTTAATGCGGGAATTAAATGTTCAAGTAAATTTGTATAATCGCCATCGTAATGGTAAGTATTCATCTTACCATGGTACGGTTGGTAAGATTGCGGACAATCGGTTAAAACAAAGATTCAATGAAAAACGACCCTATCATGTTATCCATACTGATGTAACACAAGTCCGTTTAGCTAATCATCAGTGGGCTTACATCTCAGCGATGATTGATGAAGCGAGTCAAGAGATTCTAACTTTCCAAATAAGTATCAGTCCGAATAAAGAACTGGTTATAAAAACCATAGAAGAATTAATTACCAATCTACCTGATAATGCTCACCCAATTATTCATTCGGATCAGGGCTGGCATTACCAGTTAGATTACTATACCCAAAAATTGGCGGATCACCAGTTTATTCAAAGCATGTCGCGGAAAGGAAATTGCCTGGATAACGCTCCAGTCGAAAGTTTCTTTCACTTATTTAAGACCGAGTTACTAGCAGGGTTTCTGCCATGCAAGGATATCGCAGAATTAACCGAACTTTCTCACGACTACGTTCAATACTTTAACCATGTCAGAACAACCTTAAAAACAAAAGGCATGACTCCAGTCGAATACCGAAACCATGCCTTAGCAGCTTAATATTTTAATTTTGTCTAACTTTTGTCTTGCACTTCATAGACTAGCTTAACCTATCTTTTAGGTAGTTATTGTTTTGACTCTCAGACTGCCTGAGATTTTAAAATGCGGGTGATTGTCCATTTCAGCACGTCTGACAGCTCATAACAAAGCGCCAATTTTCCTGTTAATGTCTTTTTAGACCTAGTTGAGTACATGAGCGAAAGCAAATGTACTCAACAAAAAATCACCGTCAGTCGATGTCTTTTTTTGTTTTTCAGTATAACTATATTTTAAAGGAATCGAGTAGGAGATAATTGATTAATTCAATTATCGACCTCTCACACCACCGTACGTACGGTTCCGTATACGGCGGTTCGACAACTTAATCACATTGAATTGACTGGAGCGTCTTGGACATATTCATAAGTCTAAGTTGTTCCAGTTTTCTATTAGTTAGAGAATAGCTCAAGGTCTTACTATGTGCAGTTCGCCAGTAGCCCTTGCGGGTACTAGCGAAGACATATGCATCACGCTGGGACAGCCCCAACTTCTGTAAGTTAGTTACCTTAGTTTTAAACTTTTTCCATTGCTTCCAGATATACTGCCTTATTCGGACCCTCAACCACTTGTCGAGGCGTTGAATAAAGTTAGTTAGTTTC
>NZ_JAJGUI010000012.1:0-408 GCF_020784875.1 Limosilactobacillus reuteri subsp. simiae
AAATACCTATATCGCAATAAATTGGCGAAATAAACAAACAGCTCATGCCAAAGTCCAGGCACAAGCTGCTTAGTAAAATTATTTTATTTTCTCATCAGTACTTCTTGACAAAGAGCCACTAAAAAGAACCGCCACGAATGACGATTCTAACTAGACCAATTTAGCTAGCAGTGATTCATATTTGCGTATCAACACTACTTAACGTAGAGCCTATTTTATTAACTGTTTACCTTTTACTAACAAAAAACTTCCCACCTATCCGTAGGAAGTTTTTATTTATCATTAATTATACGGTCCGTACGAGACTCGAACTCGTGATCTCATCCGTGACAGGGATGCGTCCTAAACCAACTAGACCAACGGACCAAAATTGCGGGGGCTGGATTTGAACCAACGACCTCCGGGTTA
>NZ_JAJGUI010000013.1:0-519 GCF_020784875.1 Limosilactobacillus reuteri subsp. simiae
GGGTAATTACATCATATCAGGAACGATTTCCTGTGTATATAAAAACCGGATGATGAATTGTTCAAACAATTCATCATCCGGTTTTTATTTTGGACTAGGAGTTTTTTCCCAGCCTCTCTTTAGTGCGCCCGGCATGGGTATTAGCTAGGTGGTGAAAGTCCGCTATGGGCCGTAGTAGTCGGAACCATGAGCTGAGGACAAGGGTGTCCACCGTGAGGTGGAATCTGAAGGAAGTCTAAGGCAAAGTACTGCATCGATGAACAAGAAGTAGCTATAAGGCTGAAATTAACTGGATAAGGCTGCTAAACAAGTTGAAGTCCAATACTACTCGAAGTTGGTCTCAGTAAAGCTAACGATGACATGGTACGAAAGCTAATATTCTTACCCGGGGAGATCTGGCTTACACGTTTCCGACAAGAGGAATAAGTTTAATTTCCACAGAAACAAGCGGTGCAGTGATGCAGTGTTGAGTAAGCCAGAAGTCAGCCGAGGTCATAGTAGTTTGAATAATCAGATGAA
>NZ_JAJGUI010000014.1:0-492 GCF_020784875.1 Limosilactobacillus reuteri subsp. simiae
GTACGAAGTATACTTGGAAAGACACGCCAGATGTAACGACAGCTGGTGACAAGCCAGCCACGATTGTGGTAACTTACCCAGACGGTTCAAAGGACGAAGTTCCCGTAACAGTACACGTAACGAACCCAACAACGCCGACTGACGCTGACAAGTACACACCAGAGGGTCAAGATGTAAACACGAAGACTGGAGTTGTCCCAGACCCAGCTGAAGGCATCAAAAACAAAGGCGACTTACCAGATGGTACGAAGTACACCTGGAAAGACACGCCAGATGTAACGACAGCTGGTGACAAGCCAGCCACGGTTGTAGTAACTTACCCAGACGGTTCAAAGGACGAAGTTCCCGTAACAGTACACGTAACGAACCCGACGACGCCGACTGACGCTGACAAGTACACACCAGAGGGTCAAGATGTAAACACGAAGACCGGCGTCATCCCAGACCCAGCCGACGGGATTAAGAACAAGGGCGAGTTGCCAGACGGTACGA
>NZ_JAJGUI010000015.1:0-303 GCF_020784875.1 Limosilactobacillus reuteri subsp. simiae
AAACGGAGTTAGATAAGCTTTCACTCATCGAGACGGAGTTGCTTAAGCTTTCGCTCATCGATACCGAGTTACTTAAGCTTTCGCTCATGCTTACGGAGTTGCTGAGGCTTTCGCTCATTGAGACTGAGTTGCTTAAACTTTCACTCATTGAGACCGAGTTACTCATGCTCTCACTCATCGATACCGAGTTGCTTAAACTTTCACTCATCGATACCGAGTTAGATATGCTTTCACTCATCGAGACTGAGTTACTTAAACTCTCACTCATTGAAACGGAGTTGCTCAAACTTTCGCTCATTGATA
>NZ_JAJGUI010000016.1:0-339 GCF_020784875.1 Limosilactobacillus reuteri subsp. simiae
GTAACTCGGTATCAATGAGCGAAAGCATGAGTAACTCAGTCTCAATGAGCGAAAGTATGAGTAACTCCGTTTCTATGAGCGAAAGCCTCAGCAACTCAGTCTCAATGAGCGAAAGCTTAAGTAACTCCGTATCGATGAGCGAAAGCTTAAGCAACTCCGTCTCGATGAGTGAAAGCTTATCTAACTCCGTTTCAATGAGTGAGAGCATGAGTAACTCGGTATCAATGAGCGAAAGCTTGAGCAACTCCGTCTCGATGAGTGAAAGCTTATCTAACTCCGTTTCAATGAGTGAGAGCATGAGTAACTCGGTATCGATGAGCGAAAGCTTAAGCAACTCGG
>NZ_JAJGUI010000017.1:0-240 GCF_020784875.1 Limosilactobacillus reuteri subsp. simiae
CGGAGTTACTCATACTTTCGCTCATTGAGACTGAGTTACTCATGCTTTCGCTCATTGATACCGAGTTACTCATGCTCTCACTCATTGAAACGGAGTTAGATAAGCTTTCACTCATCGATACTGAGTTGCTTAAGCTTTCGCTCATCGATACCGAGTTACTTAAGCTTTCGCTCATGCTTACGGAGTTGCTGAGGCTTTCGCTCATGCTTACGGAGTTGCTTAAACTTTCACTCATCGATA
>NZ_JAJGUI010000018.1:0-270 GCF_020784875.1 Limosilactobacillus reuteri subsp. simiae
TGAGTAACTCGGTATCAATGAGCGAAAGTTTGAGCAACTCCGTTTCAATGAGTGAGAGTTTAAGTAACTCAGTCTCGATGAGTGAAAGCATATCTAACTCGGTATCGATGAGTGAAAGCATATCTAACTCGGTATCGATGAGTGAAAGTTTAAGCAACTCCGTAAGCATGAGCGAAAGCTTAAGTAACTCGGTATCGATGAGCGAAAGCTTAAGCAACTCCGTCTCGATGAGTGAAAGCTTATCTAACTCCGTTTCAATGAGTGAGAGCA
>NZ_JAJGUI010000019.1:0-531 GCF_020784875.1 Limosilactobacillus reuteri subsp. simiae
AGAACAAGGGCGAGTTGCCAGACGGTACGAAGTATACTTGGAAAGACACGCCAGATGTAACGACAGCTGGTGACAAGCCAGCCACGATTGTGGTAACTTACCCAGACGGTTCAAAGGATGAAGTTCCAGTAACCATTCACGTAATCAACCCAGCAACGGATGCGGACAAGTACACGCCAGAAACGCAACCAATTACTACTCCCGAAGGTAAGGTTCCAGATCCAGCCGACGGGATTAAGAACAAGGCTGATCTCCCCGATGGCACCAAGTACACTTGGATAAACCCAGACCAAGTAGCACAAGATGTTAAGACGCCAGGTTCTCACACCGAAACAATTACAGTAACTTATCCAGACGGTTCAAAAGATACAGTTACTGTAACTGTGAATGTTCCTGCACCTGAAGGCCAAAATATCACAACTGATCAAGGTAAACTCCCTAACCCTGCAGATGCAATTAAGAACAAGGATCAGATGCCGGATGGAACAACTTACACTTGGAAGCAAGAACCTGATGTTTCTACTCCTGGTG
>NZ_JAJGUI010000002.1:0-70262 GCF_020784875.1 Limosilactobacillus reuteri subsp. simiae
GGGCTAAGCTATTTAATTTATTAGCCATATTTATATAACCTCTTTTCCCTTATTGACTTTGGCTTGAACACCTACATCTTAAGGCAAAAGAGGCCTTTTTTATATAATTTTTATCGCCTACCCACATAGCAGGTGGTTTTTTGTTTCGTGCACTCGCTCTGCTCGCGCACTCAACCAGGTCTAAAGATATTAATAAAATCAATAAGCAAATTAGTGAAGTTACGCAAGGCAAAATAATTCATGGAATTACCCTTAAACAATTACTTGATGAGTATACCGACTATGAAGAACCAAGAATTAAAAGATCAACATACTATAATCATCAAACAATGGTTAACACCTTACTAGATATTTTTGGTAAAGATGCACTCATTGAGAACTTCACTCCCCTCATTATTACAGATACTCTCGAAAAGCTTATGTATGGCGACAGAGATCTATCAAGTGGCTATGTATCCCGGTATAAGTATTATCTACATAAAGTGATTGATTATGCCGTCAAACATTCATACATAAAAGAGAATCCTGTTGATAAAGTCAAAATTGACTATAAGTCGTCTATAAGCGGACAACAAATAAAAGATAAATTTCTAGAAGATGATGAGTTAAAAGCTGTACTCGAATACCTATATAAGAATACTCGTATATATGGAGAACTGTGCGAATGGTTATATCTTACTGGCCTAAGATTTGGTGAAGCAGCCGCTTTAAGTTTTGATGATGTTTACCAAAAGGACAACCATTGGTTTGTAGATATAACTGGTACATTAGAGTATAAACGAATTAAAATCAAAGAACAAAAAAAGAGTGACGCACCTAAAACCTCATCCTCAGTCCGTAGCGTTGTACTACCAAAGAAAGCCGTTCAAATTTATCTTGATTTGAAGAAAAAATCTAATGGCAAAGGTTTTATCTTCGCAACTGAAAATGGTACACCGATTCAAACGGCATCAGTAAATACTGTTTTAAGATCAGCAAAAAAGAAACTTAAACTTAATAAGCCATTAAGTACTCATGTATTTAGACATACTCATATTTCAAAAATGGCTGAGTTAGGAATTCCGCTATATGTAATCCAGCAAAGAGTTGGTCACTCCAGTAGTAAGATTACCTCCCAGATATATCTTCATGTGACACAAAAAGCAATTGAAAAGGAAGCGTCAAAACTTGATGAACTATAAAAACCTACCAAAAACCTACCATTTGCTTTGAAAAATTATTTTTACTCTTTCTTTTTTCTTAAAAATAATTTTAAAACAAAAAAAGAACCCTTGATACACAAGGGTTCTGCACTACTAGTTGTCGCGACGACGTTCAGCGATACGAGTAGCCTTACCAGTACGTTCACGTAAGTAGTAAAGCTTAGCACGACGTACACGACCGTAACGAAGAACATCAATCTTGTCAACACGTGGTGAGTGAACTGGGAAAGTACGTTCAACACCTACACCGTTACTGATCTTACGTACAGTGTAAGTAGCACTGATACCAGCACCGTGGCGCTTGATAACAACACCTTCGAACATTTGGATACGTTCACGTGAACCTTCAACGATCCGAGCGTGAACACGAACAGTATCACCGGCACGGAATTCTGGAATATCATCCCGTAATTGACTAGCAGTAATCTTTTCGATTAACTTGTTTTGACGCATAATATATTTCTTTCCTTTCGCCGACATTCATGTCCTGTATGACGGGCAGCGGAATACCGTTATTCACAGCTAAACAGCCAATAACTACTATACATTGTTTTCAGCTGTCTTTCAAGGGTAAATTAGTGGGTTTCTTTATTAATGATTGAATGACGAATCCCATAGATAAAGTAAATTAACAAACCGATCACAAACCAACCAACCATTAAAATTTTTGCATCAGTATTTAGGCCCCAGAAGATCACGGCCGAAAAGATTGCTGATACAGCTGGGAGTACTGGATACAATGGCATCTTAAACTGGGCTTCAGGCAAATCTACCCCTTCTCGCGGACGCAAGGCATAAATCCCCAGAGAAACAAAGATAAATGCGACCAGGGTTCCCGCAGAAACAAGGGTTGCTAAGAACGTAAATGGGAAAACAGAACCCAAGATCATAGCCAAGAAAGTAATCATCCATAATGCGTGATTAGGGACGTGCTTATCATCGATTTGGCCGAGTGATTTTGGTAGTAACCCATCCCGTCCAAAAGCATAGATTAGTCGAGAGGAAGCTAAAAGGATTGCGATTAACGCAGAGAAAATACCAACAATCGCTACAACGGAAAGCAAGTTCGCCGTAATATAGTGTCCAGACTGTCTTAAAGCCCAGGCTGCTGGTTCTGCATTATTTGCATAACGGCTATATTTAAACATCCCCACTAATACAAGCGAAACCGCAATAAAAAAGCCTGTTCCTAGTAATAGTGTCCCGATCAATCCTCGTGGCATTGTCTTTTGCGGGTTAATCGTTTCAGCTGTATTAGCCGCAATCGCATCAAAGCCAACATAGGCAATAAAGATTTGCGCAGTCCCAGCTAATATTCCTTGCCAACCCCCAAAAGTGGTGCCTGGTTGATGAGCGGGGAGAAATGGGACATAGTTTTGCGGATGGATTGCAGTTGCCCCCACAACGATAAACATTAAAATTACTAGTAGTTTTACACTAACAATAATATTTTCAATCCGGCTAACCTGATGAACACCCCGGGAAATTAAAACTCCAACAATTAGAATTGCAAAGGCGGCCAGAATATCAATATAAGACCCTGTATGTGGATCAAACCCACCAGTTAAGGCATGCGGTAATTTAATTCCAAAACTCCCAAGGAATCCTTGCATATAGGCTGACCACCCAGACGCAACAAAAGCCACTGAAATAAAATATTCAGCTAAAAGCGCCCAGCCAGCAATCCAGCCAAAGAATTCACCAAACAAAACATTGATCCAGGAAAAAGCAGAACCAGCAAAAGGCAATACTGAGGACGTTTCCGCATAAGCTAATGCTGATAATCCCGCGCCAATTGCGGCTACAATGAAGGCTAATGGAACGGCAGGACCAGTATGCTCGGCTGCCACAATCCCTGGCAAAGTAAAGATAGCCGTTCCCACTACCATCCCAGTTCCTAATCCAATTAAGTCTCTTGTTCGCAAACTAGGAGTTAATTGTGCATCCTTTTCTTCATAAACGTGTGGGTTCTGCTTAAGAAATAGTCGTTTAATTAATTTTTTCATTCACATCACCTTAGTCTGGAACAGTTGGATCTTCATCCAGCTTAATATCTTCTAACATTAATTGCTGTTCCCGACTTAGCTTAGCAGTTTTTAAAAGATCTGGTCGGCGGTGAAGAGTCCGTCGTAGCGATTCACGCATCCGCCATTCTTTAATTTTCTGATGATTACCACTCGTAAGAACTTCCGGTACTTTCATCCCCCGAAAATCTGCCGGACGTGTATATTGAGGATATTCTAGCAAACCGTTACTAAATGAATCTCCCATTGGTGAAGACATGTTGCCGAGGACACCAGGAACAAAGCGGACGGTCGCATCAATCATCACCATCGCTGCTAATTCCCCGCCTGTTAACACATAGTCACCAAGAGACGCTTCATCGGTAACTAAATTACGGATTCGTTCATCATATCCCTCATAATGACCGCAGATAAATGTTAAGTGGTCTTCTTGGGCTAACTCTTTAGCATAGGCTTGATCAAACTTTCGACCAGCGGGATCCATTAAAATAACCCGTCCCTTTGAATACTGATCTTTCGTTTGTTCATGAATTGCATCCATTGCGTCAAAAATCGGTTGTGCTTGAAGGAGCATCCCCGCTCCCCCACCAAATGGCGCATCGTCAACATGGTTATGCTTATCGGTAGTATATTGACGAAAATCGGTCACATTAATATCGATAAATCCATTATCTTGCGCCTTACCGATAATGGATTCCCCCATTGTTGCTTGAAACATATTGGGGAATAAGCTTAAAATATCAATCCTCATTATTCAAGTCCTTCCATTAATTCGACTGTTACAAGATTTTTATCAAGATCAACATTTTTAACAACATCATCAATCACTGGTAATAATAAATCTCTTTTTTCTGGACGTTCAACAACCCACACATCATTCGCACCAGGAGATAAAATTTCCTTAATTTTCCCCAAATGACGACCATCTGTTGTTTCAACGTCTAATCCAATAATCTGGTGGTAGTAATATTGACCATCGTCTAATGGCTGTTGATCATCAGCACTGACCATTAATTCATGGTCACGGAATTGTTCAACATCATTAATATTATCGTAACCGACAAACTTAACAAGAACAAAACCCTTATGTTGCCGCGTGCTTTCAATCGTCAATGGTAAAGGCTCGCCTGATTGTTGTAGGTACAAGGTATTTCCCTTGGCAAATCGTTCATCAATAAAATCAGTAGTTGCTAATACGCGCACTTCTCCGCGAACACCATGAGTATTTACAATTTTACCAACATTATAATATTCCATAAATTCCTCCTGAAAAGACAAAAACTCCCACAGATTAGTGTGGGAGTTTTAAATTTAGTGACGATGGTCATTAATTAATAACCGGACTCGCTTAGAGTTAGCCCGTCGAGATTGAGTACCCTCGACTATTGTTCGCAATGCTGCGACAACGTGTCCCTGTCGACCAATTAGACGGCCAACATCATTGGGAGCAACATCAATTATATAACGATGGTAACGTCCATCATCTTTTTGGGTAATTGACAATGCCTGTGGCTGCTTCAATAGTGGAATAACTAAACTACGAATTAACGACTCGATATCTGTCTCAGCCATGACTGATTATCACTACTTCTTAGCGTACTTTGCTTCGTGGTACTTCTTCATAACGCCAGCTGCTTGAAGCATGTTACGAACAGTATCTGAAGGTTGAGCACCCTTTTGTAACCATTCCATAACAGCGTCTTCATCAAACTTGACTTCCTTAGGAGTAGTCAATGGGTTGTAAGTACCTACTGAAGTAATAAAACGACCATCACGTGGGGCACGTGAGTCAGCTACAACGATCCGGTAGAATGGACGCTTCTTTGAACCCATGCGCTTTAAACGAATTTTAACAGACATTCTTTGCACCTCCCTGATTTCTTTTAACAGATAATAATATACCAGTGTTCAAATAGAATGTAAAGTATTTTTTCTTGACAGGCTTAAATTTTTTGAAATTATTTTTTCTTTCGTAATTTACGAAGCTTTTTAATACGTTTTTGCTTGTCTTTTTTCATTTTTCGCGCCATACGGTTCATTGCCATTTGTCCCATCTTACCACCTGGCATTTGTCCGCCAAACATATTTTGCATTCCATTGAAGTTACCATTTGTAACCTGCTTCATCATCTTACGCATTTGATTAAATTGCTTAATCATCCGGTTAACTTCAACAATTGGCCGTCCCGCACCAGCTGCTAAACGCCGACGACGACTAGGATTCATTAGATCAGGGTTTTCACGTTCTTCTGGCGTCATTGAAAGAACAATGGCCCGAATATGAGCAAATTGCTTAGGATCCAAATTAAGATTCTTCAAGGCAGGGTTATTAGCCATCCCGGGCATCATCTTAATAATATTTTCCAATGGTCCCATCTTGGTAACCTGATCCATCTGTGCCAAGAAATCATTATAGTCAAATGTGTTTTCACGCATTTTATCCATTGTTTCTTGGGCTTGTTCTTCATCAAAATTCTTCTGGGCTTTTTCAATCAGGGTCATCATGTCCCCCATACCCAGAATCCGTGAAGCCATTCGGTCAGGGTGGAAGACATCAAGATCCTCCATCTTTTCACCTTCACCGACAAATTTAATCGGCTTACCTGTCACTGCCCGGATTGACATGGCGGCCCCACCACGGGTATCACCATCTAACTTGGTTAAGACAACCCCAGTAATGTCAAGCTTATCATCGAAACCTTGAGCCGTATTAACTGCATTTTGACCAGTCATCGAATCAATAACAAGCAAAATTTCATTTGGATTTACTAGTTCTTTAATGTTTGCAAGCTCATCCATTAATTGTTCATCAATCTGAAGCCGACCAGCAGTATCAATAATGACATAATCATTATGATTTTTCTTGGCTACTTCCATCCCTTCGCGAACAATTTCTACTAGGTCAACATCTGTCCCCTTTTCAAAAACAGGAACATCAATCTGATCAGCAACTTGTTGTAACTGAGTAATAGCGGCGGGACGGTAAACGTCGGCCGCAATAAACATTGGCCGCGCGTGATTTTCATTCTTTAATCGTAAAGCCAATTTACCGGCAGTGGTCGTCTTACCTGCCCCTTGAAGACCAACCATCATGATAACAGTTGGAATGTGCGGTGCTTTGTTAAGTGGAACCGCTTCTTCCCCCATCAGTTTTGTCAATTCATCATTAACAATTTTAACGATTTGTTGGGCTGGATTTAACCCTTTCAGTACTTCTGCTCCGGCTGCTTTTTCCCGAACGGTCTTTACAAAGTCTTTTACAACTTTAAAGTTAACATCGGCCTCTAAAAGGGCGAGCCGAATCTCACGCATTGTTTCCCGAAGATCAGCTTCCGTAACTTTGGGCTTGCGTCGTAATTTTTCCATCGCCTTTTGCAGACGATCTGTTAAACCTTCAAATGCCATTTTATTCTTCCTCCAAGCTTTCCAGATGATTTACTAAGTGATTGAGCGTTGCATCATCTGGATAGTTTTCTCGGACGTATCGTTGAATTCGATCCGCCTGTTGATTACGAACTTGAAATTCAGCATACAAATGCAATTTGGCCTCGTAATCTTCTAATATGCTTTCTGTGCGCTTTATATTATCATATACGGCTTGACGACTAACATGGAAATTCTCGGCAATTTCGCCCAATGAGTAGTCATCCCCGTAATAAAGCTCTAAATAATCATTTTGTTTTTTGGTTAATAAGGGTTGGTAAAACTCAAATAATGAATTTATCCGATAATTCTTTTCAATTTCCATATCGTCATACCTGCCTAGTCAACTTCGACTAATCCCTTGAACAGGCCATAAACAAAGTCGCCAGCATCAAACTTCTGGAGGTCATCTACCTTTTCACCGAGCCCCACATACTTAACCGGTAAGTGGAGTTCATTACGGATAGCAAGGACAATTCCCCCACGAGCAGTTCCGTCTAGTTTTGTTAAAACAATCCCTGTTACATCGGTACTTTCCTTAAATAGTTTAGCCTGATTAAGAGCGTTTTGACCAGTTGTTGCATCCAAGACTAACAGTACTTCATGAGGAGCATCTGGAATTTCACGAGTAAGGATGCGCTTCATCTTAGCTAACTCATTCATCAAGTTAACCTTGTTTTGGAGACGACCAGCAGTATCAACGAACAAGATATCATAGTTTTCATCTTTTGCCCGTTTTACTGCATCAAAGACGACAGCCGCTGGATCACCATTTTCTGGTCCGGTAACAATGTCAACACCGTCGCGTTTTGCCCACACATCTAATTGCTCAGTGGCCCCCGCCCGGAACGTATCGGCGGCCGCTAAAAGAACTTTCTTACCTTGCTTCTTAAAGAGGGCGGCCATCTTACCAATTGTTGTTGTCTTTCCGGCCCCATTAACACCGACAAACATAATAACAGTTGGTCCTTCTTTTGCCATGGTTAAGTCAGGATTTTCGTCTTGACCAGCTTCATCGTAAAGTTCGACCATTTTTTCAATAATGACGTTGGAAACATCCTGCTTGCTCTTAGCATTTTGCAGTTTTACTTCTTCTCGCAATTCATCACTGAGCTTCATCGCCATATCATAGCCGACATCAGATTCAATTAACATATCTTCAAGATCATCAAAGAAGTCTTCATCAACATGCCGGAAATTAGCCAAGAACTTATTTAACCGTGCCCCGAAGCCTGTCCGGGACTTCTCAAGCCCACGATCGTATTTCTTAACCGTTTCAGTTTCTTGATCCTCTTCTGGTTCAGGAGAAGGTTGTTGCTCCTGCTCCTCCTCATCATCATTTTCTTCAGAATCATCAGTCTCATTTGATTCTTCAGCAGTTGAGGAATCTTCTGCCACTTCTTCTTTAGTTGGCATTACTGGTTCTTCAACTGTTTTTTCTTCTTCTGCAACAGATTCGGTCGGTTCTTCAGTCGGTTCAACGGCTGTTTCAGTTTCAGCAGAATTAGAAGAAGATGGTTCTTCTGCAGAAATAGTTTCTTCTGGAGCACTAGACGACGGTACTTCTTCTTCAGAAACACTTGAGTCTGCTACCTCTTCTGAGTGACTTTCCTCGCTAGTATCCTCTTCTTTTTCTTCTTTAACCCCGTTATGAAGTGTTTCGTGAGTTCCATCCGGGTTAATCTTTTCCTCATAGCTATCGGCAGGAGGAATATTTATCGGTTCCGGATGAATTTGTGCAGAAGCTGGCGCTGCACTCGTCGCATCTGCTGATTCATCTTCATGCGCGGTTTCAGATTGAACAACTGCGCTTGAACTATCAGGCGTTTTTTCCTCTTCTTTTTTCTTATGACGGCGGAAAATATCAAATAATCCCATACTTGAAGCCTCCTAAATTAGTTAATTGTCACTCTCTTGTAAAGTATCAACAACATCCACTGATACCATCTTTGAAACTCCTGATTCTTGCATTGTAACCCCGTACAATACATCGGCGTCCATCATCGTTCCCTTGCGGTGGGTAATGACGATAAATTGTGGACCTTCAGTACCAAATTTGCTGAGGTAGTGCGCAAAACGTTGTACATTGACCTCATCCAAGGCGGCCTCTGGTTCATCAAGAATTGCAAATGGGACTGGGCGGACTTTTAAAATAGCGAATAGTAAGGTAATCGCCGTTAATGCTCGCTCCCCACCTGATAACAATGAAAGATGTTGATTTTTCTTTCCTGGTGGTTGGGCCATAATATCGACCCCGGTTGTTAATAAGTCATGGGGATCGGTTAAGACGAGTTTAGCATGACCACCAGAGAAAATTTGTTGGAACGTCTCATCAAACTTTTGTGAAACCTGATTAAAAGTCGTAATAAAACGTTTCTTTACCTGAGCATCCATCTCACCCATCGTCTGATTAAGCTGAGCTCGAGAGGCGAGCAAGTCGTCTTGTTGACCCTTTAAGAAATCGTACCGTTCACGAACACGCTCATATTCTTCAATCGCTCCAACATTAACTTGACCAAGATCATCCAATCCCCGTTTTAATAGCTTCAACCGGGTCGCTAAGGTCTCTTCGTCCAAGTCACTCATCTGTTGGCGAGCTTCATCAATGGTCATGGAATATTGCTCAGATAATCGATTAAGAGCTTGATCAACCATTGATTCAAACTTCACGCGCTCTTCATTTAAGTTATTACGATCATCCAGGGCTGCCCGCTGAAGTTCTTGCAGACGATTATAATGTGCTTCGGCTTGTGACAGCTTTTGCTCAAGTTCTTCAAGAGCAACTGAATTATCTTCCAGTTGCACCTTAGCTTTTGCCTGCTCTTCTTTAGCATCTTTTAAGGCTGTCTGTGTCGATTTTTCACTTGTTGATTGACTAGCTGATTGAGTCGTTAACTCAGCGATTGCAATCGTGACCTTTTCTAAACTCTCTTCAACTTCTCGCCGTTGCCGGTTATACTCTTGACTTTGGCGTTGATATTGTTGAAGTCGTTCTTCGGCCACTGCAATTTTTTGTTGCATTTGTGCTAATTGTCGTGCCTGAGTCGACTCATCATTCTGTAATTCATCGATCTGGGTAAGAATTTGCTTAATCTTTGCAACAACTTGCGTCAATTCCCGATTTACTTTATCAGCTTGTTCATTATTTTGTTGAACTTGTGATTCGTAATCCTGATGTTGAGTGTCTTGCTGTTTATTTTGGGTTTCTAAAATCTGTACCCGATTAGTAAGCGTCTCATGCTTACTTGAGATCAACTGGCAATTACTTTCTTGCTCATGAAACTTATCTTGTAAAGTCTGAACTTGTTGCTGATAATCAGCCACTACTTGTTCGTTCGCCTTTTGCGCTTGTTGTAGTTTAGCAATTTCTTGCTCTAAGTTTGCTGCAAGCTGTTCCTGTTTTTTTAGCTCTTCTTTTAGTTGCTTAGCCATTTGCTTTTGACTTAAAAGTCCTGTTCGTTGACTACGAGTGGCTCCCCCAGTCATCGCTCCACTAGCATTGATCAACTGACCGTCAAGAGTTACCACCCGTACCATATGACGACCTGCACGAGCAATCTCAGTCGCATGATCAAGGTTGTCAGCAATAACCGTTGTTCCTAGTAAGTGGTCAGTAATAATCTGAAACTTTTGATCAAACCTAATAAGCTCTGTTGCTCGACCCAAAAAGCCAGGGAGGCCAGTTAGTTGTGGCCAAATGTTTAATGGTCGCCGGTGGCTAAGCGTATCAAGCGGCAAAATAGTTACCCGGCCAGCGCGCGTCTTAATCAAGAAGTTAATAATTGCTTTGGCAGTAGCTTGCCGATCAACAACTAATTGCTGAAGCTGACTTCCTAATACTGTTTCAACCGCTTGCGTGTACTTGGCAGGAACATCAAATAATTCGCTGACTGCTCCAGCTAACCCAGGAAATTGCTGCCGTTGCCGAAGGACTTCTTGAACTCCCCGGTAATAGCCACTATATTCATCGGCCATTGACTGGTAAGCATTAATTCGCGACTTAAGTGACCGCACATCTCCCAATGCTTCATACCAATCACGTTGGTTGGTTTGATACTCGTAATTAAGTTTTTCACGGTGATCTTGAGCTGCTTTTAGTTTTTCACTGACAGTCTGTAGGCTTCCCTTAGTAGTGGCTGCTTCTTGTTGGTAGCGGTCATATTCTTGATTAATTTCTGCAAGCTGGTTCTTAGTAGCGTCAAGTTCCTCGACATTCTGACGTTGAAGACTCATCGCCTGTTCATGATTACGTGACAAGAAAGATTGCTGATTATGAATCGTTGTTCTTTCCTGCATCAAGCTAACTTGTTGGTTACGCAAATCCTCCACTTGCTGTTTTAGGGTCGCGATCCGCTCACTGCTACTCATCTTTCTGGCTGTTTCAAACTCAGCTTGCTGACCATTAATCAACGCTTTTTGTTCAGCCAATTGCTCGTCATTTGCCTGTTGGTTTGCCTTAACCTCTTTTAAACGTGCATTGAGTTCAGCCTGTTGGGTAGTTAACCGCCGTTGCTCATTTTCACGTTGTTCACGACGAACACTAGAAACAGATTGCTGATTCTCATACTTAGCAATTGCCTCCGTCTGATTTAAGATAATCGCTTGGAGACGATCTTTAGTTGCGTTTAGTTGTTGGCGCTTTTGCTTCAAATTATCAAGCTGTTGCTGATCACGACCTGCTTGTCCTTGATAGTCCTTTACCATCGCTTCTGCTTGATCGAGCTTGGCACCTAATTTGGTTAACTTTTCATAGTACTCATCATAATGACGAACTGTTTGTGTCCGATCAAGCACATCAAATTGTTTCTTTTGTTCCAAGTAATCTTGGGCAATCGCACTTTGCTCTTCTAAAGGTTCAATCTGCTTTTCTAACTCACTAATAATGTCATTTACCCGGTTAAGGTTTTCCATCGTCGTAGTAAGTCGCTTTTCAGCTGTTTCTTTATTCTTCTTATACTTGGCAACTCCCGCAACGGTTTCAATGATTCCCCGCCGATCAATTGGTTTACCGTTAAAAATTTCTTCAATCCGTCCTTGGGAAATAATGGAAAAGGATTCTCGACCTAAACCAGAATCAATGAATAAGTCTGTAATGTCCTTTAAGCGGACGTTTTGGTCATTGATTAAGTACTCACTATCACCATTGCGGTATATTTTACGAGTAATGGTAAGCTCAGTAAATTCACTAGCTAAGTAATGATCACTATTATCTAGCGTAATCGAAACTAGGGCCCGGTTTAAAGGTTTACGATCTGATGACCCATTAAAGATAACATCAGCCATCCGATCTCCCCGTAAATGATGAGCCGACTGTTCGCCCATTACCCATTGAATAGCTTCGATAATATTACTCTTTCCACTACCATTCGGACCAACAATCCCTGTCATTCCGGGCTCAAATTTAATTGTTGTTTTTTGGGCAAAGGACTTAAAGCCGTCCAAAGTTAAAGACAATAATTGCATCAGTTATTCCTACTTACTATTTATTTTTATTTCTCATATTATCAAGTGCCTGTTGTGCTGCTTGCATTTCCGCATGCTTCTTTGATGAGCCCTTTCCTTCACCGATAACGTCACCGTTAGCAGTAACATTTACTTTAAATTCAGGGTCATTTTCTGTTCCACTTTCCTCCACCAAATGATATTCAATGGCAATGTCACCGTCACGTTGGAGAAATTCCTGAAGACTAGTCTTGGCATCAACAGCATGATCAAACCAGCCCATATCAAGTTTAGGAAAGATAACCCGTTGGACAAATTTTTCGACTGCTGGTCGGCCTTGATCTAAATAGAGGGCACCAATAAATGATTCAAAAATATCACATAGCAAGCCTGGCCGTTCTCTTGCGCCGGCCATTTCCTCACCATGACCCAAGCGAATGTATTGATCAAAGTGACATTCCTTGGCAAATTTAGAAAAACTATCTTCACATACCATTGCCGCTCTTAAGCGAGTAAGTTTTCCCTGCGGCAATTCAGGGAAACGTTTATAAATATATTCTGAAACGATCAGTTCCAACACAGCATCGCCAAGAAATTCAATCCGTTCGTAATATTTTAATCCTTGGTTAGGATGTTCATTTACATACGAAGCTTGAGTAAAAGCTTCTGCTAATAAAGCAGGATTATCAAAATGAATATTAAATTCCTTGGCCAGGTAGTCTTGTAATTCTTCGATCATAAAAAATTCCTTTCGTTTTTGACTTAAAATTATAAAAAATGTCTAAGGCCTATTATACTAAACAACCCGCTATTCCGCAGGTAATTTTAATAATATTCGAAAAAATTAAAGGCTGTGAAAAAACTTTCGCCTTTTCTCAGCCCTTACTTTTCTACCTTAATAATTAAACGGTTTGATTAGTTGGCAGTATGTTCTGCAATGTAATCAACAACTTCACCGATTGTACTTAACTTTTCAGCATCTTCATCATTAATTTCTTCGCCAAACGTATCCTCCAATTCGAGAACAAATTCAACAAAATCAATTGAATCAGCATCCAAATCTGTCTTTAAGTTCAAATCATCAGTAATCTTAGCCCGATCAACATCAAAATGGTCAGCAACAATCTCTGAAACCTTATTAAAGATTTCTGTTTTCTTATTATCAGCCATTATTATTAACCTCTCTTTACTAGTTCGCTACTTATTCTATTCGTTTTTCTTAGAATTGTCTAGATTTTCGGTGTTATCAAAAAATTCAACTGTTTTTTCAATCACACCCGTTTTGATCATCGTTCTGATTTGACTAATTGTATTTTTCACTGCTAAAGCATCAGCAGATCCATGAGTCTTAACAACGGGGGCCTTAAGTCCTAATAAGACCGCCCCACCATAAGTTGAAGCACTCATTTTTTGCCCGATTTGATGGAAAACGGGCTTTAGCATAAGATAACCTAACTTAGCACGGAGACCACCATGTAAGATTCCATCTTTAATTAACGTCATCATCATCTTAGCGGTTCCTTCAGTCGCTTTCAAGGCCGCATTTGCTGTCCACCCATCACTTACGACAACATCTGCCTTGCCAAACAGGAGGTCGCCAGATTCAATATTGCCGACAAAATTCAAATCGTCTTTGCTATTGAGGATTTGCCATACTTCTTTATGTAATTTGTCACCCTTATCTTCTTCTGCCCCATTGTTTAATAGCGCAATCCGAGGGTTCGCAACTCCCAATACATTTTCGGCATAGAATTTACCAAGGTAAGCATATTGTTCCAAATTTTTCTCTTTGCTTTCAGCATTTGCACCAGTATCGAGGTAGACAAAATTGTGTCGACTAGCACCCGGCTTGGCAATTGGCAAAATACTAGTGAGTCCCGGACGGTCAATTCCTTTAATACGGCCAACAATGAAGAGGCCGGCCGCCAAAATTGCCCCAGTGTTTCCCGCAGAAAAGAAGGCATCAGCTTTGCCTTCTTTAACTGCTGTTGCCGCGCGAACAATTGACGAATCTTTTTTTCGCCGAATCGCTCGGACTGGTTCTTCACCCATTGAAATTTCTTCACTGGTAGCAACAATATTAAGCCGCTCATTATTTTTTATTAAGGGTTTAACCTTGTCTGGATTTCCATAAAGGTCAAATTCTAAGTCGGGGTAAAGGTCTCGGGCCTCTTCTACCCCTTCAATGATTACTTGGGGAGCATTATCTCCACCCATTGCATCAACAGCAATTTTCATAAAATCTCCTCCTCATATTAGTCAAAGTGCGTCTCCAGTTCATGACGCTTTAAATATAAAACAAGTGGCTGATTTTCATCGACCTGATCCCAATTGGGCATGCCTAATAGGTTCCCAGCATCTGCACGAGCAATTTGCAGCATCTTTAAATCAGCAACTGGATCACCCACTTTAAATTCTGGCATCCCCGATTGCTTTTTTCCTAAAACATCTCCAGATCCTCGTAGTTTCAAGTCTTGCTCAGCTATTTTAAATCCATCGTCAGTAGCTACCATCGTTTTCATCCGAGCTTTTCCTTCATCAGTTTTCGGATCAGCAATCAACAAACAATAGCTTTGTCGACTGCCTCGACCAACACGCCCACGTAATTGGTGAAGCTGTGCAAGGCCAAAACGATCAGCATCATATATAACCATTACCGTTGCATTGGGGTTATCAACGCCAACTTCAATAACCGTGGTTGCGACTAAAACTTGAAGCTCACCAGATTTAAATCGGCGCATTGCCTCATCTTTTTCTTCCGTCCCCATTCGTCCATGAAGCAATCCTACTTTATAAGCTGGTTCAAGATCAGCTGACAGTTGATTATAAAGATCAGTCGCGTTTTGTACATCTAGGGCCGCTGATTCCTCAATCAAAGGACTAACAACATACGCCTGTGCTCCCTGCTTTAATTGTTCACGCAAAAAATGGATTGCTGCGGCATGTTGATTAGACTGCAACCACTTTGTTTGAATTGGTTTTCGACCAGCCGGTAATTGGTCAATTATCGAAACATCCATTTCACCATAATTAGTAATTGCTAGTGTCCGTGGGATGGGGGTTGCTGTCATGGCTAATACATCAGGATGTTCACCTTTTTCACGAAGTTGCTGACGCTGATTGACCCCAAAACGGTGCTGTTCATCGGTAATTACCAGACCAAGATTAGCATATTCGACTCCATCTTGAATTAGTGCATGGGTTCCGACAATAAGGTTGACATCCCCCCGCTTCATCGCCGTCAGCAGTTCCCGATGTTGCTTAGCTGTTAATGAACCAGTAAGAAGAGCAACTTGGACATGGGTTCCTTCAAAAATTTTCGCTAATTTCTCAGCATGCTGGCCTGCCAGAATTTCTGTCGGTGCCATTAAAGCTGCTTGATAGCCGGCGGTAATCGCTGCATAAATAGCAATAGCAGCAACAATTGTCTTTCCAGATCCAACGTCTCCCTGCAACAAGCGATTCATTTGATATGGTTGACGCATATCACGGCAAATTTCATTGACAACCCGTTTTTGAGCATCAGTTAGTTCAAATGGGAGTCCGCCAATAAATTCTTTTAATTCATCATTATGATATAAAATCTGGTCACCATCTTCTTGACGGTGGGCACGGCGAATCGCTTGCAGTCGTAACTGAAACAAAAAAAACTCTTCATAAGCTGCTGTTCGGCGAGCGGCTTTTGCGGTTGCTTGAGTTTGCGGAAAGTGAATTTCCCTAATCATTTGCCGACGATCCATTAACCGGTATCGTTGACGAATCGTTTCTGGCAAATATGTTGGAATAATATTGGCATATTCCTCGTAAGCTTGACGGATAAAACTTTGGAGGACATTTTGCCGGATATGTTTATTCACTGCATAAACTGCACCAAACTCATTTCGATCATCAGCTTTTTCCTTAAGAAGCTTGTTCCCCGTTACTTGACGGCGAGGTGCATCCCACTTTCCCATCACAGTTACTTGCTGATTTAGTTCGATTTGCTTTTTAATATAGGGCTGATTAAAAAAGGTTGCGATCACTACTTCTTTACCAACCTGCATTCGAAAGGTAAGCCGGTTGCGCCGATAACCATAGCGGACCAAAAGCGGTTCTGACACCACTATTCCTTGAAGAGTAATTTTTTGTTTATCTTTGGCGCTTTCAATATCTGTAGGCGTGAAATCATTATAACGAGTAGGATAATATGTCAATAAATCTTCAATAGTATCTATTCCAAGCGTGGCTAAATCTGCTACCCGCTTGGGACCGACCCCTTTTAAATTGGCAACTGAATCCGTTAAACTCCGCACATCTTTCACCTCTTTTTAACACAACCAGTAACCAAAATAGGAGTGGGAATAAAAGCAGTCCTTTATTAACCCACCCCTATAGAAATTAATTTAGTGTAACTCTATTCAACCGAAATCAGGTATGGATAAACTGGCTGGCCACCATCGTAAATCTGAATATCTAATTCATCATCTACTTCTTCAACTGCTGCTTTAATCTCTTCGGCAGTCTTTTGATCACCACCAGCTCCATATAAGATCGTTACAATTTCGCTATCTTCATCAAGCATGGCTTTAACCATCTTAATAGCGGCTTCTTTCAGATCCGGATCAGTAGTAACAATTTGACCATCAACAATTCCCATGTAGTCGTCTTTCTTTATTTCACGACCGTCAATTGTTGTATCACGAACAGCATTAGTAACTGCTCCACTGGCAACCGTATCTGTATTAGCTTCCATGTTTGCTTGATTTTCGTCCAAAGATGCTTCTGGGTTGTACTCAAGTAGTGCACTCATCGCTTGGGCAATTGTTTTACTGTGAACAACCTTTGTCGGAATATCAGCAACTTCAGCAGCTTGATCAGCAGTCATAAAGATGTTGCCGTTATTTGGCAGAACAATAGCTTGCTTAGCACCACTATTATTAATGGCATCGAGAATATCTTGAGTGCTTGGGTTCATTGTTTGACCACCTGTAATGATATGGGTAACACCCAAGCTCTTTAATAATTTCGCAATTCCTTCTCCTGATGCGACAGCAATAACAGCTGTCTGAAGGTCATTTTTAGCTTCTGCAGCTGCTTTTGCCTTCTCAATTGGCGACTCACTGTCAGCGTCTTCTTCATCTTTTTCCATGATTTCTTCTTGTTGCCAAACCATGTTATGAATTTCAATTGTCTGTAAATCACCGAATTGTTGACCCCAAGATAATACTTTACCGGGATGCTCGGTATGAACATGGACCCGCACAACTTGATCATCGTTTAGAACAAGTAAACTATCGCCTAAGTCAGCTAAGTAGTTATAGAAAGTATCATAGTCAAACTTTTGAGTCACTTGTTTACCCTTACCAAGTCGTACCAACATTTGAGTACAGTAAGTATACTTGATATCTTCAGGATTAAGCTTTCCTTGAACGCTTTGGTGATCCATGGCGTGAACCATCTCATCAATTTCAGCATTGTCAGGTTTATAGTCATCACTTTTATCTACGCGGCCACTCAAGGCTTCGTCAAAGGCTTGAAGTACAAAGACGAGTCCTTGCCCACCAGAATCTACCACGCCAACTTCTTTCAGGACTGGCAATAAATCCGGCGTCTTCTTAAGCGCTTCTTCACCTGCTTCATAAATAGTATGCATAATCTCAACAAGATCATCAGTCTCTTTAATCTTATTGAGGCCTGCTTGAGCTGATTCACGAACAACAGTTAAAATGGTACCTTCTGTTGGCTTCATCACAGCCTTATAAGCTGTCTTTGCACCATTAGCATAAGCATTAACAAAGTCAGCAGTAGATAAAACATCCATGCCTTCTGTTGCCTTTGCAAAGCCACGGAAAATCTGCGATAAAATAACCCCAGAATTTCCGCGTGCTCCCATTAAAAGGCCCTTTGCTAACGCTGCACTCAGGTCGCCAACCTTCTTACTGGTTTCGTTGCGTTCGTACTTGGCACCACTTGCCATTGAAGAAGTCATGTTTGTCCCGGTGTCTCCATCTGGAACTGGAAAAACATTTAATGAATTAATAAATTCAGCGTTCTTACCAAGTTTATCGGCGGCCGCCTGGACCATTTTACCGAATTCAAGGTTTGTAATTTTTGTTACAGCCAATTCGAAATTCCTCCCCAATGCTCGCTTAATCTTCTAGTGTCCGTACACCTTGGACACATACATTAACTGAATTTGCCGTAATACCGAGCATTGTTTCAAGATTATACTTTACCTTTGCTTGGACACTCTTTGATACTTCTGAGATCTTTGTGCCATAGCCTACAATAATATTTACGTCAACAGCTACACCATTATCTTGCTGCCGAACAACAACGCCGCGCGCAAAATTTTCACGACGAAGAATTTGGTTAACCCCATCACGGAGGGGGTTTCGGCTTGCCATTCCAACAACACCGTAGTTATCAGTAGCAGCCCCACCGACAACTGATGAAATCACATCATTATCAATGTCAATTGTACCTGACTTAGTTTTGATTTTTACTGCCATCGTCATGGCCTCCTTATAAAATTACCAATTGATTTTAGAATCCTATGATACTAAAATTCACAATTAAATCAATACCATCATACCATAGCATATTTCACTAAAAAAGTAACTGATGGATATTTTTGCAATCGATCAATGGGGTTAATCAATTAGTGTAAAAAATAAGCCGCCCAAACTGGACGGCATCATTTTAATTAAACCCGAGTCACTTTACCTGACTTCAGTGTACGTGCTGAAACGTATACCTTCTTAGGCTTACCATTAACTAAAATGGTTACCTTTTGCAAGTTAGGCTTCCAGCTACGCCGACTTGAGTTAAGGGCGTGAGAACGCTTGTTACCAAATTGCGTCCGTTTACCGTTGATAAAATCTTTAGCCATTGGTGATACCCTCCTCTTTGCTTCATAATTTTTTCGTTTACGCAAAACTGCGATGTAACTCACCTAATTAATCTACCATAGGCATCGCAACAATGCAATAGTTTTCTTTCAAGTAATTTTCCTTGACAGGGTATTTTCCCCTCAAAAACCTATTTTAATTGGTCGCTACACTGAATTACAGAAACAATTCCACTTTCAAATGAAAAATGATTTTCTTCAGCTGTAAATTCATTGCTTGTCCACGAAAATGGAATTTGACTACTCCAGTTTTGCAGTGGATATTTTTCGTCTTTCAATGTAAGGCCTCGAACAGGAGTAAGATTGACAAAGGCCAGATACTTCTTATGCGGCAAGCGAGAAATAGTGTAATTCCCTGGCAAGTAATAAGAGACAACATTTTGACAGTCAATAATCTTAGTCCGGGTTAAGTATGGTTTAAATTCACTCTGCAGCGGAAGAAAGAGGTTAGCTAATAAATGGTCTAAGCGCCCTCCCGTTGCACCAAAAATTTCAATTTCATCAGCCTGTTCCTGAATTGCAAATTTCACGCCCAATTGCGTATCGGTATAATCTTTTTCAGGAGGATAAGTTTTTATACGAGTAATTTTACCTTCTAAACCTTGCAATTCATCCCTGGTAACGGAATCAAAGTCACCAATTGCTAATACCGGCTTAATTCCCCACTTTAATAATCTTAAAGCGCCCCGGTCAACCCCAATCCATTTTTCATCTTTACGTTGCAAAATCAACTCGGTTGGAACCATTTCAAGCGGACCGCCAACTAGTACATTTACTCTCATTTTTCACTCCTAAAAAAATAGATCTTCAATATTCAGATAAACCCGAACTAGAAGATCCATTTTATTTTTTTAATGTGACTAATTACTTAGTAGCATCTTCAAGAGCCTTGATTCGTTCAGAAGGATCTTCAGCGTTAAAGACATATGAACCAGCAACTGCTACCGTAGCACCAGCTTTGTAGCAATCTACAACCGTCTTGTCGTTAACTCCACCGTCTACTTCAATATCGAAATTGTAGCCCTTTTCTTCCTTAATTGCGTTTAATTGGGCAATCTTGTCAACTGTTTCTGGCAAGAACTTTTGACCACCAAAACCAGGGTTAACCGTCATTACTAAGACTTGATCAACCATGTGTAATACCGGTTCGATCATTGCTACTGGTGTACCTGGGTTAATAACAACTTCGGCTTTTACTCCACCGTTTTTGATAATTTGAAGAGCACGGTGAATGTGTTGAGTAGCTTCTACTTGAACACCAATAATATCAGCGCCAGCATCAATGAACATTGGCAAAATATGTTCTGGACTTTCAACCATCAAGTGCACATCCAATACCATGTTTGTAATTGGACGAATGGCCTTAACAAAGCCTGGTCCGTAAGAAATACTTGGAACAAAGGTACCATCCATAACATCAATGTGTAAGTATGGTGCACCGGCCTTTTCTACCTTTTCAATGTCCTTTTGTAAATTTACATAATCTGCACTTAAAATTGATGGTGCAACTTTAATCATCCTGATTCCCTCATTTCTTATAATTTGGTTTTTGATTAGCAATCAATTCATTGAACTGAAGATAATCATCATACCGACTCTTCATGATTATACCATTGTTTACCGCTTCCTTCACAGCACATTGTGGTTCTTTTATGTGAAGGCATCCCCGAAACTTACAATCAGCTGAAATCTTAGCCATTTCAGGGAATAAATGCGGCAAATCATTTACCGTCATATCAAATGTCTCATACGACGAAAAACCAGGAGTATCGGCTATCAGAGCCCCGTTAACATCTAGTAAGCTTACTTTTCGTGTTGTATGCCGTCCCCGTTGAAGTGCTTGGGAAATTTCGCCAGTCGCTAATTTTAATTGGGGAGCCAAATGGTTAAGCAAAGTTGACTTCCCTGCTCCTGTCTGCCCCATCATCGTTACAATGTTTCCCTTTAATTCTTCCATCAAAATTGCTAATTGATCGAAATCGAAAGGCTCACGGGCCGCATAGACCTGGTAGCCGATTTTACGATAGCCCTCAATCGTTGGCAAAAGTTGTTGGTATTCATCATCTGTCAGTAAGTCAGTCTTTGAAAAATAAATTAAAGGAGTAACATCTTGTGCTTCTAAAGCAATCAATTGCCGGTCTAAAAGGTTAGCGGAAAATGCTGGTTCTTTAGCTGAGGTTACAACAACTGCCATATCAACATTAGCAACAGGTGGCCGAACCAACTGATTGCGGCGGGGCAGGATTTTTAATAAATACCCTTCCTGTTGATTTTCAGCACTGAATTCAACGTGATCGCCAACTACCGGCTTAATCTTTCGTTGACGGAAATTTCCACGTGCCCTTGTCCGGTAGATCTTTTCATCTGCAATTACATCATAAAAGCCACTTAATGATTGTTGGATTATTCCTGTTTTCAAACTGCACCTCCATTATCCAGTAATATTTGTTGCACTCATAATCGTTCGTCCATTGCGAACAACACGGTATGCACCTGTTTGTCCTTGTTTAAGGGTAAATGGCACATTAATTGTTGTTTCCTGATTAATTGTAATATCTTGATACTCCATCGTTAAATTATGGTTGGCATCTCTAATGTATACCTGCACCCGGTTTTCGCGCTGCCCACCATTTCCATCGAATGGAATGTTAATCTGAATATTCGTCGTTTTTGTTTGGTTACCAGAATTAGCAATGGAAACTGTTAACGTATCACCATGATTTAATGTTGACCCAGCTCGTGGTGTCTGATTAATTACATGGTTAGTCGCAATTGTTTTTGATTTTTTCTCTTGAGTTGTCAATTGCAAATTATTTTTATTTGCAAACTGTTGCACAGCACTAATATCTTGATTCTTAAAGTTCGGAATCTTGATCGGTTCTTTACCTGCACTTACCCGAAAAATAATTGTGTTAGCAGCAGGCTTAACAATCGTACCTTTTTTGTGGTTTTGTCTGATAATCTGTCCCTTATCGATATCATCCGAATACACTGGTTCTTGATGAACTTGAAATCCCTTGCGACGAAGGTTAGCCGCCACTGAAGAATAGTCATCACCAACATAATCAGCCATTTGCAATTGCTTAACTCCTGTACTAACCGTTAGATTAATCGGGGTACTGACACGGGTCTTATGGCTGACGTCAGGATTGGTTGAAACAATTCGGTTTTTATCCACTGCCTGGCTATTTACCCGAGTAATCTTACCAATCCGCAAGTTTTGCTGGTGCAATCGTTGCTCTGCCTTTTGTACCGTCATTCCTTCTACATCGGGGATGATTACTTGACGGATTAAGAACCACCAACTGCAGACTGCAATCAGCACAATCATACCAAGCGTCCCACTAACAATCCCATATTTTTTCCACTTTTGCGGTTTAGTTGATGGATCAACGGTTGGTGAATCAGTTGACTTCTTTGATTGATAATCATCAGCTTTTAGGTGTTTAATATCTAACACCTTAGTTTCTCCATTATCATCTTGTTGAATTTTTAACCGCGGCTCATTAGCTCTTTGTGGATCAAGGACGGTTTTCAAATCAGCTGCCATTTCATTAACTGAACTATACCGCTCAGCAGGTTCCTTTGCAGTCGCTTTAATAATCACGTTTTCGAGTGCTTGAGGAATTTCTTTATTCTGTTCACGGACAGAAGGGATTTCTTCACGGAAATGCTTCAAGGCAATTGAGACAGCCGTTTCTCCCTCAAATGGAACCTTTCCTGTTAGAAGTTCAAACAAGATAATTCCTAGTGAATAGATATCTGATTGTTTAGTAGCAATGCTTCCTCGCGCTTGTTCTGGGGATAGGTAGTGAACTGACCCCATCAAGGTATTAGTCTGCGTTAATGAGTCTTGCGATACAGCAACCGCAATTCCAAAATCAGTAATTTTAACGTTTTTATTTTCATCAATTAAGATATTTTGTGGTTTTAAGTCCCGGTGGATAATCCCATGCGCATGGGCGGTCGCAACTGCTGAAAGCACCTGTTCCATAATATCAATAACTTGTGGAAGTGGAATCGGATAGTGCTTTTTTATATATGCTTTAAGGTCTGTCCCCTTTACATATTGCATTACCATGTATTGCAAGCCATGATCCTCACCAACGTCATAAATTCCAACAATATGAGGATCATTTAACTGCGTCGCGGCCATTGCTTCCCGGTGAAATCGCCGTTTAGTACTTGGATCGTCCCGTAAGTCAAGACGCAATAGTTTAACAGAAACGTCCCGATCAAGAACCATATCATGTGCCAAGTAGACATTAGCCATTCCACCTTCACCCAGTGACCGAATTATCCGATATCGGTGACCAATTTCATATCCAGGATTCATTTCCTATCCCTCCTGGTTACTATTAATCCCAATTAAAACGGTAATATTATCTGGTCCGCCGGCATCGTTTGCCATTTTTATAAGTTGCGCACATTTCTCTTCAAGCGGTATCGGCAATTCAAGTACCTTGATAATCCGCTCCTTAGAAACAGTCTTAAACAAGCCATCAGAACACATTAACAGTTGATCACCCTCGTTTAATTCAAAGCGATTTACATCAACTTGTGCATCAGGAGAGATTCCAATTGCCCTTGTAATTATATTGCTCTGGGGTAACTTTAGGGCTTCATCTTCTGATATATCTCCTGTTTTTACCAATTCATTAACCAATGAATGGTCTACTGTAATCTGCGTTAATAGGTTTTGATGAAGGATGTATCCTCGACTATCCCCAATGTTAGCAACTACAACCGCATCATTAAATGTAATAGCGGCGACCATTGTTGTACCCATCCCCTGCAAGCGAAGATTACGTTTGGATTGCGCTAAGATTTTATTATTGATTAATTGGGTTTCACGAGCAAACCAGCGGATCCCTTCCATCGAAGTCTGCGGAGGCCTTTTTTTAAACTGACTCCCCAAAGTCGCAACTGTTTGCTCTGCAGCGATATCTCCGCTACGATTGCCACCAATTCCATCAGCAATAACCATTAATTGATTGCCTAGCTTGTTAGTAAACACAGCAACCCGGTCTTGATTTTGCTTTCGTTGATGACCGATATCTGTTTGATAAGCAGCTTTCATTAACTTATTATATTCCCTTCTTAAGGCTACTGATGAAGAAGCCATCAGAATCAAAGTCACTCGGTAATATAGTTAAGGTTGATGAGTGACGAGTATCCTTAACTTTTCGTGCAGTTGTTGTTTTTACTAACTCAAACTCCGGATGTTCAGCTAGAAACGCTTGAACAGTATCATCATTTTCTTGCTGTAAAATTGTGCACGTGCTGTATGTGATTATACCGCCTTTTTTAACTTTTGCGGCAACCGCATTTAAAATTGCTAACTGAATCTTATGTAATTGTTTGCTATCATTTAGCGTCTTTGTATAACGAATTTCTGGCTTCCGGCGTAAAAGTCCGATCCCACTACAAGGTGCGTCAACTAAGATCTTGTCAAAGCTTTCATCGTCAAAAAGTTGATCAACCTCCCGTGCATCAAGGGCATGCGCAGTAACTCGCTTTTCAACGCCTAGTCGACGGGCATTTTTTTCAATCAATTTAACCTTGTGTTGGTGAATATCAAGTGCATCAACGTGGCCGTCTTCATTAGGAAAGGCTTCTGCTATTTGAACAGTCTTCCCACCCGGAGCTGCACAAGCGTCAAGTACTTTATCTCCCGGCTCAACATGCATGCTTTCCACGGCTAACATGGCACTTTCGTCTTGAATAGTAATTTCGCCATTTTTGAAGAGATCGGAACTGATAATTTCACCTTTAGTAATTACTAAGGCATTTTGCGCAACTTGACTTTCTTGATATTCAATTCCAGCAGCATCCAAAGTTTGTTTGACGGTCGGAAGGTCAGTTTTGACGGTGTTAACTCTAATTACCTGATGAGCCGGCTCATTAATTGATTGAAGTATTTTTTCAGTATCTTCTTCGCCATATTCCCTAGTCAGCTCGTTGACTAGCCACCGTGGGACACTATTTTCGATACTTAACCGCAAATCACGTTCATTAATTTGTCGCAGGTCAGGCAATCCTTTCCGCAAAACGGCATGTAAAACGCCAGTGACAAACTTTCGAATACCCGGATTTCCTCGGCGTTTAGCTATTTCAATACTTTCGTCAGTTACCGCCCAATTTGGAACTCGTTCTAAATAATGATACTGGTAAAGTGCAGACAAGAGAAGCGTCTTTACCCAAGGATCAAGCTGTTTTCCCTGCACAAACCCATTTAGCCAATATTCGAGGGTAAGTTTATGCTGCAAAACACCATAAATAATATTAGTTGCCAACCGGCGATCTTTATCTGCCAACGGGTACCTTTTTAATAACTGGTCAACCTGCAAGTTTGAGTATGCACCATTTTCGACAACCCCTTCAAGCGCCACTAAAGCCAATTCACGCGCATTTTGTGGTTGAAATTTAGTCTTCACTTACAACTTGGCCTCCCTCTGTAATATCTTTATGTCCATTAAGGTAAGAAGTAATATCCATCGCCCTTTTTCCTGCTGGCTTTAACTTATTAATCTGGTATGTCGTTCCATCTCCAGCGGCAATTACTAATTGATGTTTCGTGACCCGCACTACTTTTCCTGGTTCAAGGTCTGTTTTTTCTTCTAGTGGGGTCACATCGTAAATTTTTGTACGTAATCCATCAATAACCATGTTACCAAGAGGAGCTGGCCGTAATCCCCGTACCTTGGCATCAATTAAACGCGCTGGAAGTCGGAAATCAATCTGTTCTTGTTCACTAGTAATATTGGGAGAAAAGACTACTTTATCTGGATCTTGAGCGACCGGATTAACATCCCCGCTAATAAGTTTAGGCAACGTTTCTAACAGCAAGTCTCTTCCTAGCAAACTAAGCTTTTTAAACATCGTGCCACTATCGTCAGTGTCTTCAATCGGAATAGACCTTTGTGAAATAATATCTCCCGCGTCCATTTTCTTAACCATGTACATAATGGAGACCCCGGTTTCTTTATCACCATTAATAATGGAATATTGAATTGGGGCTCCTCCACGATATTTTGGCAATAATGAACCGTGAACATTAATTGCCGCAATTTTAGCAGCCGCTAATAACTTTGTTGGAAGGAATTGCCCATAAGCAGCAGTAATCATTAAGTCAGGCTGCAAACTAATAATTTTCTCCATTTCAGGACTTTTGCTGAGTTTAGCCGGCTGTAAGACTTCGATATTATATTGTTCAGCTAACTCTTTAACCGGCGATTGATGAAGAGTACGTTTTCGGCCGATATGGTGATCTGGCTGAGTAAGAACTGCTTGAACATCGTATTCTGGATTATCAATTAAACTTTGTAAAATCGGAACAGCAAACTCCGGTGTTCCCATAAAAACGACTGATGTTGACATTAATAACATCCTTTCTTTTACATAAAATACTGTGGATCTGGATCGATACTTACTTGGACATCCTTAAAACCGCGACTTTGCGTATCCTGAAGAATATCAAACAATAACTGATGTAAGTAAGGGTCCTTCTTATATTTGATTACAATTTGGTAATAGTAACGACGCTTCATCCGGGCAATTGCTCGCGGGGTGGGACCAAGAATAACCGTCGAAGATAATAATCCCTGCTTTAAGCGACCATAGATATCTGCCATTGCCCGAGCTGCTTTGGCTTCTTCAGGATGACTAGCCATCAAACGAACGGTGTAATAGTATGGCGGATAACTGGCTTGTCTTCGTAGCATCATTTCCTGGTTAAAAAATTTTTCGTAATCGTGCGTTTTGGCATCTTGAATAGCGTAATGATCAGGGTTATATGTCTGGATAATAACTTTCCCCTGCTTATTTGCCCGACCAGCCCGACCGCTAACTTGACTTAGCAAATCAAAAGTCCGTTCACTAGCACGAAAATCCGGTAAGCCTAGACCAGTATCAGCATTTAAAACCCCTACTAAGGTAACATTAGGGAAATCAAGCCCCTTTGCAATCATCTGGGTTCCTAATAAGATATCCGCTTGGTGTTGACCAAACTGTCGCAATAATTTTGCATGCATTCCCTTCCGCCGGGTAGTATCAACATCCATGCGAATAATCCGGGCCTGGGGTAATAATTGATGCAATTCTTGCTCAACTTTTTCTGTTCCGGTCCCATAATAGCGAATCTGATGACTATGGCAATTGGGGCATTCACGGGGGATTGGTTCTTCATGACCACAATAGTGACATTTCATTGTCCGCGTATCCATGTGAAGCGTCAAAGAAATATCACAATTCGGACACTTTAAGACATTTCCGCAATCACGACACATCATAAAGGACGAAAATCCCCGTCGATTTAGCATTAAAATACTTTGTTCGTTCTTTTGCAGGCGGTCATTTAAGTCGGTTAATAGTTTCTGCGAAAAGTTACTCTCCCCGTACTTTTTAATTTCATCCCGCATATCAACCACTTCGATTGGTGGCAGTTCCTGTTTATTTACCCGGTGAGGAAGACGTAACAAGTGATAAACGTTTTTTACTGCTCTCGCACGACTCTCCAAACTAGGAGTAGCAGAACCAAGAACTACAGGCGCTTGATTATATTTTCCTCGCCATTTAGCTACTTCACGCGCTTGATAACGGGGTGATTCATCTTGTTTATAACTAGATTCATGCTCTTCATCAAGAATGATTAGCCCTAAATTAGTCAACGGAGCAAAGACTGCTGAACGGGCACCTACAACTACTTGCGCTTCTCCTCGCTCAATCCGCCGCCATTCATCATACCGTTCCCCATTCGACAAACTACTATGTAAAACAGCAACCTTAGAGCCAAATCGTCGCCGCACACGGTTAACAATCTGGGGCGTTAATGAAATCTCAGGCACAAGCATTAATGCTGTTTTTCCCTGTTGAAGAGCATTAGCAATCGATTGCAAGTATACTTCTGTCTTGCCACTCCCCGTAACTCCTTGTAAGAGGAAAACTTTAGGGTCATGATTGTCGATTGCTTGATTAATCTGGTTAACAGCATTTTGTTGATCGGCGTTGAGCTGCAGGGGGGCTGCTAAATGAGCATCATCAGGAGTGCCCTGCATAGCCAAGGGTTGGCGATATACTTCAACTGGTGTTTTTTCTAGCCATCCCTTCTGTTGTCCCTGATTGAAGGTGGCTGCTTTTAAACCAGTTTTATGTTCAGCATCCTTTTGCTTAACAACTTGACCGCCAATTGATTGTAAATATGAAAGAAGACGGTTTTGAGCATGCGCATTGGCATGAAGGGATGCGCGCTCATCTTCTAGTTGTTCAAAATTAAGCAAAGAGCGAATACCAGTCACCGTTTTAGCTTTGGCCCGATCCTCCACTTGGTATTCAATTGTTATCTTTCCTTCCTTTTGTAGTTTGAACAATTCACTTAAGATTGCAGGTTTATCTTGTACCGCCGCCATTTCTAATTCATCTCGCCCATGAAAAATGTCAAAGGCAACATGCTCATCTACTTCATCTACAATTCGAATAATTCTGGTAGTCTTAGCCTTCAATAAGTTAGGCAACATCGTATATAAGCAAGAAATCCAAAAAGAGTAAGTAGTATCAGCTAACCATTTGCTAAGATTCATTAATTCAGGATTAATTACCGGTTGAAGATCCATTATCGCCTGAATTGGTTTGAGTTCTCCCTCATATTGGGATGCATTGTCAAGGGCAACAACAAATCCTTGAACAGTCCGTTTTCCCTTTCCAAAAGGCACAATCACTCTTACTCCAACTTGAATTTGTTTTTCAAGCTTTGGCGGAATCTGATAAGTATATGGTTGATTTGTTTGCATTGTTGGAACATCAACAATTACCTGTGCCAACTCTGGCATTTAATCACCTGACTTTAATTTTGCACTAATTAATTCAATAATCTCGTTTGCAATTTTAGCTTTAGATTGGCGGGCTAATTTAATTGGCGTTTGATCTTTTTGTAAGATGGTCACTTGATTCTGGTCACTGCCAAATGCCCCCATATCTCCCGCCACACTGTTTGCAATAATCATATCCGCATTTTTGCTAGCAAGTTTACGGTTAGCATTTTCTAGGAGATCATTTGTCTCTGCCGCAAACCCAACGACATATTGACCGGTTTGCTTCATCTTCGCAATATTCTTTAAAATATCAATAGTTTCAGTAAGTGCAATGGTAAGATGCGGGTCACCATCTTTTTTCTTAATTTTATGATCAACTATCTCAACTGGGCGATAGTCAGCAACCGCGGCCGCCATAATTAAAATATCTGCCTGCACAAAACGTTCTTTTAAACTGGTATATAAATCTTCAGTTGTGGTTACGCGGACAACTTCAATTGCTGGTGATTGTGGAAGGGGGACGGTAACTTGACCGGCAATCAATGTTACCTTAGCTCCTGCTTGGACCGCGGCGTTAGCAAGTGCAATCCCCATTTTACCAGAGGACCGGTTCCCAATAAAACGAACAGGATCAATATTTTCACGTGTTCCGCCAGCAGTAACAATCACGTGCTTGCCTTTTAAAGCTTGACTGCTTGTTAAAAAGTCCTCTATATATTGGCAGATTGCTGCCGGTTCTGGTAAACGCCCGCGGCCAGCATATCCTTCAGCTAATCTTCCGCTAACTGGCGGCATAATATTGACCCCGTCTTGTTTAAGTTGAGTAATGTTTCGTTGAGTTGCGGGAGCCAACCACATATGGCTATTCATTGCTGGAACTACAATTTTAGGAGCACTAGTTGCTAATAAGGTGGTAGAAACAGCATCATCAGCCAGTCCTGTTGCCATTTTAGCGATGATATTTGCTGATGCTGGTACCACCACAGCTAGTTCTGACCAATCAGCTAGCTCAATATGAGGAATAGGCGTTGAATGCTCATCCCATAGGTCAGTAAGAACTGGTGCTTTCGTCAAGGCAAAAGGAGTAGCAGGAGTGACTAACTTAGTAGCGGCGTCAGTCATTCCTACGCGAACCTCATGTCCCATTTTTTGCAGCCCACGCACTACTTCGATTCCCTTGTAAGCAGCGATACTGCCTGTAAGATACACTGCAATTCGTGTCATTATGTCACCTCAACTTATTTTTTCTTAATTGATTATAGCATTTTTAGAAGCAAAAAAGGGGCCAGTGACAATCCTGCCCTAGTCCCTTACTTTTGTTTATCCAGCTTATTTTAATCCTGTAAGTCTTCAGTATGATCAGGATCGATCGTAACTTTTCCAGCCAAAATCTCTTCAAGGGCCTTCCCAACTGACTTGCTTGAATCATAATGTTCAAGTAATGGGGCAGCTCCTGCATCTAATTCATTGGCACGCTTACTAGCAAGCATAACTAATGAATAACGAGAATCAATATGTTTTAATAATTCATCAACTGATGGAAAAAGGATCATTTTTCGGCATCTCCTAACATTTCAAGATAACGTGGCATTACACGGGTAACACGAAGCCGTTCAGTACGAATAATGTCTTTAATCTTTTCAACTGCATTTGGTACTTCGTCATTAACTACTGCATAATCATAGTTTTGCATCATTTGAATTTCACCAAATGCTTTATGAATTCGTTTATTAATGACTTCCATACTATCAGTTCCCCGGTGAATCAATCGTTGTTTTAATTCATCCAAATCAGGAGGGGTTAAGAAAATAAACACGCCATCTGGACACTTAGACCGTACTTGCATTGCTCCGTTAACTTCAATCTCAAGGAAAACATCTTTCCCTGAATCTAAGGTCTCATTAACATATTTTAATGGGGTACCGTAATAGTTGTCAACATACTTAGCATATTCCAACATCCCACCAGTTTGAATTTGGTGTTCAAACTCTTCTTTGCTTACAAAGAAATAATCAACACCATTAACTTCTCCAGGACGTGGTTTCCGAGTTGTCATCGAAATTGAATATTGAAAATCATTATCATTTGAATCAAAGATAGCTTTTCGAACAGTTCCCTTCCCAACCCCGGAAGGACCTGAAAGAACAATTAACATTCCACGATTTGCCATTATAACGCTCCTATTTATTTAATCGTATTAATACTATAATGCACTAGATTAGTACTGAAATCAAGCACCTGAATAACAAAAAATTATTGAGCTTTTTGCTTGCATTTCTGAATGTATGTTCGTATACTATAATCAAACGAATGTTCGGAGGCGCGATTATGCAAATTGAACAAAAGTCTATTTTTAAATTTACGCCACAAATTATTAGTGATAAGCTTCGTCATCTTTTTGAAGAAGCACCTGCTGACGATCAGCAAGCAGGGTTGCTTACTCCCCAACCCGCTAAACAACGACAATTATTTTTAAAACGAGCCATCAAAGATAAAATTAAAGCAACGTTTCAGCTAATGCCAATCAACAACGATGGCTATCCCGTAAACGTTACCGGTAACATCGCCCAATTAGCGAATAGTAATCGATACCTTATTACGAATCAAAATGTAAGTTATGTTGTTAACTTTGATCAAATTAGATACATTGCGAATTTATAATATTAGATTTAAAGAGAGACTGGGAATTAACTCAGTCTCTTTATTGTTTTAAAGATATTTATACAGTAGCGCAGTAGCTGGCTGGATTCCGAACGTTGATAAATCAACGTCCGGGTCCGGCCCCCCGCGAGGATAGCTTCGCGTCGTAGCTATCCTCGCGGAGGGTGGGAAGCGACTTCTTCTTTATTTTGCCATATTAAGTAATTCCTGTGCATGCTCTTTTGTCAACTGGGTAATCTTTTCACCCGATAGCATTCGTGCAAGTTCTTCAACCCGGTCGTTTTCTTTCAATGGTGTAACTCGAGTAGTTGTCCGGTCATCATGGACAGATTTCTTAATAAGGAAATGATGCTGCGCAACGGCTGCTACTTGTGGCAGGTGCGTGATACATAAAACCTGTGAATGTTGAGCAATTAAGCGAATCTTATCAGCAATTGCTTGGGCAACCCGTCCGCTCACCCCAGTATCAACTTCATCAAAAATGATACTAGTAACGCCTTCCTTTTGCGCAAAAATTGTCTTTAGAGCTAACATTACCCGTGACAATTCACCACCAGAAGCAATTTTAGCTAATGGTCCCATCGATTCTCCCGGATTAGTTCGGATATAAAATTCAACCTGGTCAATTCCCGTCGGTGTAAACTGTTCCCGACTTTGATTAGCAAAGTGAACTTCAAATTCTGCTTTTTCCATGTAAAGCTCTTTAAGCTGCTGGTGAACCTTTTTGCCAAGTTCATGAGCAGCTTTTTGTCTTACCTGACTCAATTTACGACCGGTCTCTCGAATCTTATTTTCGGCTTCTCCTAACCGTTGCTCTAGGTCACTGCTAGAATCAGCCGCGGCCTCCATCGAATCGAGTTCTTTTTTGATCTTATCATAATACTTCAAAACATCTGCCAATGTATCGCCATACTTATGTTCAAGATCACCGATAGTAGTTAACCGTTGTTCAATCTGAGCTAACCGTTCATCATCAAATTCAAGCATATCTAATTGTTGACTAGCTTCATTCGCTACATCTTGAAGAGCGTAATAAGCATCATTAAGTGCCTTACTAAGATTATCATAAGCATCATCAAATTCAGCAATTGCATTGATTGAGTCCATCACCGTGGCAACTTGATCTAAAACAGGCGCTTGCTCACCTTCATTAAAGGTCGTCACAGCTAGTTGAAGAGCATTATTAATTTGTTGAAAGTGTTCCAATCGATCACGTTCACTAATTAATTCATCTTCTTCATTTTCTTTTAGATTAGCTTCTGCAATTTCATTAACTTGGTACCGAAGCATATCCAATCGCTGCGCCCATTGTTGTTCATTTGCTTGTTTTTTATTTACAGCAGCTTTGAGTTTAGAATAAGCTTGATATTCTTCTTGATATTTTTGAAGTAAGGGCTGAACCTCTTTAGCCGCAAATTGGTCGAGCATTCCTAAATGAGTCTCAGGTTGCATTAATTGTTGATGTTCATTTTGCCCTTGAATATCAACTAATCCCGCACCAATTTGACGAAGAGTTGCCGTATTGATTAGTTGACCATTGACCCGGATAATATTACGACCATTGCGATGAATTTCACGGGAGACAATTAAGATCCCATCTTCATGATCAATTCCTAGTGATTCAAGTAGTTTATCAAATTCAGGATCATCAGGAATTGCAAATTGTCCTTGAAGGCTTAATTTTTCTTCTCCACGGCGAATAAATTCCTGCGATCCACGACCACCGGCCAACAAACCAACTGCATCAATAATAATTGACTTTCCGGCACCGGTTTCCCCCGTTAGAACAGTCATCTGGTCAGCAAAAGTTAAGGTTAAGTGCTTAATAATTGCTAAATTATCAATTGTCAATTCTTGTAACAAAAATTTTCACCTCGCCTAGTCGAGCATTGCGTTAAGCTTTTCTTCTAATTTAATTGCCGCTTCTGGAGACATACAAACTACAAGAACATTCCCATCATCACCAATTGTTGTGAAAACCGTTGGAAAATCCATCTTGCGAATTAAGGTAGCTACTACCGGCCCATTCCCTGGATGAACCGTTAACGCTAAGAAACAGTCATTGCGCTTTAATTGTTCTAAACTGTCTTGAAGAGTCTGAGCTAACTGATTTTCATGTCCTTGATGATGATATGCCGGTAACCCATAACGATAACCCCCATTATCAGCAGGAATCTTTATCAGTTGCATTTCTTTAATGTCGCGCGAAATAGTTGCCTGAGTCACTGTCAATCCCATTTCACGCAGGCGTTCAACAAGATCTTCTTGCCGCTCAATGCTCTCATTAGTAATGATTTCCCGAATTTTTTGTTGTCGTTCTGCTTTTTTCATGGATTAAGTCACCTTTATTTATTCCTTATGATTTAAATCATCATCAGCGGTTGCAATAACCTTATCGATATTTACTTCTTCGGCAACAATCCCCGGATTTTCACTTAGGCGGAGGTGAACTAAAAATTCCATATTTCCTTGTCCCCCTTTGATTGGTGAATAATCTAATCCAAGGATATCAAAATGATCTTCACGGGCAAAGGTCAGCACTTCTTCCAAAACTGCTCGATGAACTTTATGATCATGAATGATCCCATTTTTGCCAACATGCTCTTTTCCTGCTTCGAATTGTGGTTTAATTAGGGCTACTACTTCACCACCCATTTTCAGTATCTGAGCCAAAGGTGGCAAGATCAAGCGAAGAGAAATAAATGAAACATCAATCGAAGCAAATTCTGGTTGACCACTAGTAAAATCTGCTAATTTACTGTAACGAAAATTGGTCTGCTCCATAACAACTACCCGGGGATCTTCCCGCAATTGCCAAACCAACTGATTAGTTCCAACATCAAGAGCGTAACTTAACTTCGCCCCATTTTGTAACATTACATCAGTAAAGCCACCAGTTGATGAACCAATATCTAAAACCGTCTTGTCCTTAACCGAAATGTCAAAAACCTTTAACGCCTTCGCTAATTTCAAGCCGCCCCGACTAACATATGGCATTTTATGACCTTTCATGTGAAGAGTTGTGGTAATCGGAATTTTTTGTCCTGGTTTATCTAATCGTTCATTGTTTTTGCCAAGAATTTCTCCTGCCATTACTGCCCGCTTTGCTTGTTCGCGAGAGTCAAACAGCCCTTGTTGGACTAACAATACATCTACACGTTCTTTTTTCATAATCCCTTTCCTTATTTAAAATATGCCAAAAAGTCATCATAACCAGCAAATGATTTACCAGTAAGTTTTTCAAGATTTTTTTGATTTTGATTAGCAGCAGTTAAAGCTATCTGTAACTGCTCCTTTGCACCATCTATGCCAAGTAATCCTGGATAAGTATTTTTTTGCTCATCAGCATCTTTATGGACAGCTTTTCCCATCTCTTCAGTAGTACTGAGAACATCCATTAAATCATCATAGATCTGAAATGCTAACCCGTAGTTTTCACCAAATGCTGCTAGCTCTTGTTTGATTTCAGCAGATTGATCCATCATAATCCCACCTGCCAAAACAGCATAGCGAATCAATTCCCCCGTTTTTTGACGGTGTAAGTATCTCAATTGGTTTAGATTTAAATGTTGGTGTTCGCCTTCAATATCCCGTGCTTGGCCCGCAACCATTCCAGATGGTCCCGCGGCTTTTGCAAGTTCAAGGGTCAACTGACTCCGAACATTAGCTGGAAGGTGGTTATCGGCAACCCACTGAAAGGCCAATGTCAATAATCCATCTCCTGCTAAAGTTGCCATTCCTGCCCCAAATTTACAGTGATTAGTTGGTTTTCCGCGGCGTAGATCATCATTATCCATTGCTGGAAGGTCATCGTGGATTAATGAATATGTATGAAGCAATTCCAACGCAGAAGCTGCGCGTAGCAAATCATCATTAAGCGTGCCACCCAACATCTCAATCGTTGCAAGCGTCAATGCTGGACGCAGCCGCTTGCCACCAGCCATTAGGGAATAAGACATTGAGCTTTCTAACGTTGCTTGATCAATGTCTGTGGCCAATGACTTGCTTAGATAATCTTCAATCTGGTCTTTTAAAATCGGCAATGGTGTACTCATCTTTTTTGCTCCGTTGCTTATTGTTCATCAGTGCTACCAAATCCACGGTTACCACCGCCATTATTGCTTGGGTCATCGGTTTGTTTTTCGTAGACTTGCTCATCACCATTATCGTCAATTAAGTGCCCAAGCGTTTTTTCAGCATTTGTTAGCTTCGTTTGTAATTCCTTAGAAAGCTTGATTCCTTCTTGAAACTGTTGAAGGGCTTCTTCAAGTGGTACATTCCCCTGTTCAAGGTGATTAACGATCTGTTGTAATTGTGCTAATTGTTCTTCAAATGTTGGTTTTGCTGTTGCCATCTTAGTGCTCCTTTACCTTTTTTATTTCTGCTTGAACTTCCCCGTCATCAAAATGCAGGTGAACATTTTGCCCAACCGTTAATTGACTGGCATGATTAACAACCTTTTCATCACTCGTTACATATGTATACCCCCGACTCATAATTTTAAGGGGGCTCAGTGAATCTAATTGTTTAATAAGAGTTGTCACTTGTTGTTTCTTTTCATTTTGGTTGGCAAGTGAGGCTGTAACCAATTGTTTTTGTAATTGATTAACTAACTGTTCTTGTTGTTGAACCCGATGCAGTGGAGAAATAGCCGTTAGACGCCCACTTAATCTTTCCACGTTCATCCGCAGCTCTTGCATTTTATTTTGTGCTGCTTGACCTAGCTGTTGAGTTAATTGGTCAACCTTTTGTGCATAGTTTTCATATAATCTTGTCGGTTGCTGAAAAATATAGCTTTGCAGCTGTTTATTCAATTGTTGGCGGTCAAAATTAATTTTAGTTCGCATCGTATTTAATAAACGATTCTGATCATCTTTAAGTGTCATTAATACATCGTTTAGTTTTACCGGCGTTGCTAATTCAGCAGCAGCAGTTGGGGTTGCTGCGCGTTGATCAGCTACGAGGTCGGCAATTGTTGTATCTGTCTCGTGACCAACTGATGAAATTACCGGAATTTTGCTATTGGCAATAGCGCGAGCAACTACTTCTTCATTAAAAGGCCATAAGTCTTCCATTGATCCCCCACCACGACCGATAATAAGGGTGTCAAAGTCGCCGCGGTCATTGGCACGGTTAATTTGTCTAGCAATATCCGCCGCTGCTTTATCCCCTTGGACGACAGTGGGATATAGAACAACTTGAGCAATTGGATAACGGCGTCGAACAGTCGTATTAATATCCCGGATAACCGCCCCATCAATACTAGTAACAACTGCAATTCGTTTTGGAAACATTGGGATCTGTTTTTTAGGTAAATTAAATAGACCTTCAGCGCTCAATTTCTTTTTTAGTTGTTCAAACGCTAAGTATAAAGAGCCCAGACCATCTGGCTCCATCCGATCAATATAAATCTGGTAGCGACCACTTTTTTCATACAAGCTTACATGACCGACTACACAAACTTTCATCCCCTGTTCAGGAGTAAATTTAATTTTCCGGAATTGATGCTCAAACATTACAGCATCGATCACAGCATTATCGTCTTTTAAACTAAAATACTGATGCTTTTGCCGTAAACGAAAATTAGAAAGCTCACCGGTTAAATAAACCGTATGTAGGTATGGATCCCGGTCAAACTTCATTTTCAAATACTTAGTTAATTCACTAACTGTTAAATACTGGCTTCTATCCATGATGCCTCCACTGCGCTAAATCAACTGTTTGTTCCATCAAAGTTGCAATTGTCATTGGTCCTACACCACCTGGAACAGGAGTGATTGCCTGAGCTTTTGTCTTTACCGCTTCAAAATCAACATCCCCCGTCAATTTACCATTGCTTAAACGATTAATTCCCACATCGATTACTACTGCTCCTGGTTTTACATCTGTCGCCTTGATAAGGTTAGGTACACCAGTAGCCACAATTAAAATATCCGCTGTTTTCGTTAAAGCAGAAAGGTCGCTTGTATTTCTTCCAGCCATCGTCACGGTTGCGTTAGCATTATTTAAAAGAGCTAAAAGAGGCTTACCAACTAAAATGCTCCGACCAACGATAACTGCATTTTTCCCTTGTAAATCAATGTTATATTCTGCCAACATCCGCATAATTCCGCGAGGTGTACAAGCCACAGGATAATTACCATGTTGATTGGCAAATAGTTTTCCTAAGTTTAGGGGATTAAGGCCATCAACATCTTTAGTTGGCAATATAGCATTGGTGATTATTTCTGGATCCAATTGAGGAGGAAGGGGTTGTTGAACAAGAATGGCATCAATTGTGTCATCATGATTCAGCTTTTCAATTTCGGCAAGAAGCTCATCTTGACTAACATCAGCAGGAAATTTTTTTAAAATTGAATTGATTCCTAACTTAGTAGCCTTATTATGCTTATTTCGGGTATAGATTAAGCTCGCTGCGTCATCACCAGCAATCACGACTGCAATTCCCGGGATTATATTTTGTTTTTCTTTTAACTGTGCTACTAGTTCTTTCGTCTGGGCGTTGATCTTTTTAGCAAGGGCCTTGCCATCAATAATTGTCGTCACAGTGATTCCTCCTCGTTAAATTTCCATTTTATATTCTACCATAATAATATTGCGCTTAAGCAAAAAAGGAGTGGAATCAGAAGTTTATCACTTCAGCTTTTCCACCCCATAATTATTGTTAACAGTAATATTAATTATTTTCGTTGACTTGTTTTTCAAATTTACCAAGGGCTCCATTGATAAATTTACGTGACTTATCGCTACTGAATGTTTTCGTAAGTTCCAATGCTTCATTAATTGCTACTACTGTTGGAACATTTTCAGCGTATTGAATTTCAAATAGAGCAAGCCGTAAAATCACTAAATCTGGCTTTGCTAAACGGTTAATCGTCCACCCGCTTGCCAGGAGATCATTGATTTGTTCGTCAAGCTGATCTTGATGTTCCCGCACTCCATTTACCAAAGTTAATAAATAAGGCGGAATTTGCTTTTCATCATGATGAGGAATCGCCTCGTATACAGTTTGAATATCAGCTTCAGGGTCTGATTGCAAAGCAAAGAGAACTTGGAAAGCCTCCTCACGAATCATGTGTCGGTTCAAACTCATTTTATTCACCAGCCTCGTCGTTAAGATGTTCGCCAAACAAGTCATTAGGGTCTACTTGTTGGTCTTCTTTAGATGTTACGATTCCCTTAATATGAACATTAACTTCTTTTACTTTTAAGTCAGTCATTAATGTGATTTGTTGTTTGACCTTATCTTGAATCATTGCCGCTACTTTAGGAACAGAGACACCATATTCAACATAAACATCCACATCAAGTGATAATTTTTCATCATTGCTGGAAAGCTTTACCCCACGCCGGCGATCAGAGCGTCCCAAAAGTTCACTTACGCTATTTGCAAATGAACCATACATCTTTGAAACACCATCGATTTCACTTGCGGCAATCCCCGCAATAATTTCTAAAACTCGTGGCGAAATTTGAATTGTCCCGAGTGACTTGTCTTCACTACTTAAAACAATCTTTGATTCTTCAGCCATCGTCAGCCCTCCAATTTATTTCTTCTCTTAATTATAGTAATCATTTCTATTCTGCACTATGTTCGAACAAATTGCAACAACTTGGTCAATTAGGAACATAGCGCCAGTTTAGAAATTAACCGCGAATTATGATTATACCAATCATGAACGACTAAATCGAGACTAGATGTGGTAAATTGTCCGAAATTAATTGATTTAAATTCTTCTAACGTCTTCAAGAATCGGTCTGCCTGCTGAATTGGACTAGTATACCGTGCAACCGTCACATGTCCTGAAATTGTTGGATATCGTTCTTTTAGCAATAAGTCATGTAACGGCAGTTCTTTCCTAAGCGTATTGCGTAAAGTTGATAATTCTGCTGAATAATACCCTTTTACAAGAAGCGCTCCTGAACTAGTGATCATTCCTACTAAACGCCAGTGAATCGGTCCAATTTGTGAAATAATCTGCCCTACTACGTTTTTATATTTTTCCTCTTCAAATGTTGAGAGCGAAAAGTCAGAGCTAGCTGCAATAAGGTCAATAATCGTAATATGCAGGTCAGACGGAGGATAGAAGTATTGGTTGGGTTCAATTGCAGCCAATTTTTGCAGGCAAAACATAATATTGCGGCTAACATGCGCAGGAAGTGAAGCAGTAAGCGTCAGTCCTCGCCGCATATCTTTATCAGGATTTAGTAAGTTACTATCTAGCTGTTCTTGATGATTCCTAATTGCCGTCATTCCCTGTTGATTAATATTATTATACAGAGTAGTAAGTTGCATACTATTTTCCTACGATTATTAGGTCAGTTGGCGCCTTCGTCAGCACTTCAACTCCACCGTGAGTAACCAGAATATCATCTTCTATCCGGACCCCGCCAATTTCAGGAATATAGATACCAGGTTCAACAGTGATAACTTCATTGTTCCGCAATTTAACATTTTGAGCAGCGGGACCATAGCTAGCAGGTAATTCATGAACCGATAAACCTATTCCATGCCCCATTCCATGGTTGAATTCATCCCCATAACCTGCTATTTCGATTAATCGCCGTCCCGCAAAGTCAAGTTGGTCTCCTCGTTGCCCAACATGAGCAGCTTGAATTACAGCTTCACGCGCCTCATTGACAATTTGATAAACATCACGTAATTCTGGATCAATTGAACCAACGGCAAATGTTCTGGTCATATCTGCTGTATAGCCATTAAAGTAGTAGCCAAAATCAACAGTAACAATATCACCGTCTTCAATCACTTTTTTTGAAGCCGTCGCATGCGGTTTGGCCGCATTTTTGCCACTAGCAATAATTGTCGGAAAAGAGGCCCCGCTTGCTCCATGTTCTTTCATCCAAAAATCAAGCAAGTTCGCAACATGGCGCTCTGTCATCCCAGCGTGAACATTTTCTAAAAGGTACTGGTATCCTGCTGAATGTAAGTCTGCAGAAGCACGCAAAGCATTTACTTCATCACTATCTTTAATCATTCGCATCCGTTCAAGTTGTTGGTGGAAGGGAACAAGATCTGCCGTCATCTGCTCATCAAGCACATCAAATAAGGCATAAGTAACTGTGTCTTCATATCCAAGAACTGTCACTTTCATCCCCTGACATATCTTATTAAGCGAACCGTAATAGTCACGGGTAATCATTCCCACAACTTCATCATTTTCAAATTCTTCTAATGCAAGTTGGTACCGGTCATCAGTAATAATAATTGCATTATCTTTTGTTACTAAGAGGCATCCATCGCCTTCCATAAGGTTAAAACCAGTAAGGTAATAAATGTTTTTTTCATCCGTTACCAAAAATGCATCGATATATAATTTTTCAAATTTTTTCTGTAGACGTTTAATTCTAGACATAGTATATTTCCTTTAATACTGCCGGTTAGAGTAATCACGAGGGCCAAAGATAGCTGTCCCAACCCGCACACAGGTTGACCCTTCTTCTACCGCTATTTCATAATCATGAGTCATCCCCATACTAAGAACATCTAATTTTAATTGATCATTTTGGTTGTTCATTTCATCGCGCAATTCACGTAGTCGGCGAAAAATCGGCCGTGTTTTTTCTGGGTCATCATAATAGGGAGCACTAGTCATTAATCCCCGCAACTTTACATGTGACAATTGAAGACTGGCCTCAGCTAATTCCATGCAATCTTGCAAAGTTGGCTTAACCCCAAATTTACTCTCTTCTTCTCCAACATTAACTTCAATTAGAATCGGAATTATTCGATCGTGCTTTCTTCCTTCTTTTTCGATCGTATTCATTAGCTTAAGGGAGTCAACCGATTGAATCATTGTAACGTAATCAGCAATGTATTTAACCTTATTACGTTGAAGGTGGCCAATCATATACCAGTTAATGTCTGCTGGTAATTCATCATGCTTTTTGGCTAATTCCTGAACATAATTCTCACCAAAATTGTTCCATCCTGCTTTGTAGAGTTCTGCAATGTCTGCTGCCGGATGATTTTTACTAACTGGTAACAGTTGAACGTCTTGAGGATCTCGACCGCTTCGCTTGCATGCAGCAATAATTTTTTCTTGGACTTCTTTAGCTTTATCAACAATCGTCATTAAACATTATGCTCCCTTCAATTGTGGGTTAATTATATTCTTACATTATAGATTAACATATAATGAAAAATTATTTTAAAAATAAAAAGACTACTATTTCACGGAGAAAAGTAGTCTTTTTATTTTTATTCAGCGATTGGGTAAACTGATACCTTACGCTTACTGCGGCCCATGCGTTCAAATTTAACAACACCGGCTACCTTAGCGTATAATGTATCGTCTCCACCACGACCCACGTTTTCACCTGGGTTGATGTGAGTACCACGTTGACGGTAGATGATTGATCCAGCAGTTACGATTGAACCATCAGCAGCCTTAGTACCAAGACGACGACCAGCTGAGTTCCGACCGTTAGCAGTGGAACCACCCCCCTTGTGGTGGGAGAAGAATTGCAAATCCATAATCATAGTTGTTCACCTCCAGCAATGAACTTTAATTAAACATTTTTACTTCAATGTTTTGTGGATAGCTTTCCTGGATATCACATAATCCATTTAACAAAGTTTTGAGAAGGATCTGACTATCATGACCAAGATCTAATCCTGTAACTTCTAGAAAGCCTCCATTATCATTATCTTGTTTAAGGTGAGGCTTTGTATGAACAACTTGTTCAAGCCCGTTCACCGTTGAAATAGATAATGCAGAAACTGCGGCACAAACAATATCCTGCCCATATGGACCAGAGTCAGCATGCCCAGTCATTTTAAAAGAAGTGATCCGCTGATTCGAATCTAAAGTAAACTGTGCTCGAATCATGATCTCACCTCCACATTAAGCGTTGATCTTGTTAATAGTAACCTTAGTGTAAGGTTGACGGTGACCTTGCTTAGTGTGAGTGTGCTTCTTAGGCTTGTACTTGAAAGTAACAACCTTCTTTTCCTTACCTTGCTTATCAACAGTACCTTCAACAGAAGCACCGTCAACTACAGGAGTACCGATCTTAGTGTCGTCTCCACCGACAAAGATAACTTGATCGAAAGTTACCTTGTCACCTTCCTTAGCATCAAGCTTTTCAACGTAGATAGAAGCACCTTCTTCTACCTTGTATTGCTTACCACCAGTAACGATAATTGCGTACATACTTTGTGCACCTCCTTAATATCTCAGACTCGCCGTACTAAGCAGCTAAATAAGCTTTAGACTTAATAACGTGCGGTTGTAGTTGTTGGTTCACAAATACAACGTTTGTATAATATCAAATATTATTCTCTTCGTCAACCATAATCTCTACTTTATATAACGAAAAAAGACCTTGAAAAAATTTTTTCAAAGCCTCTTTTGTAGTAGCTATTAAATCTTTTCTAAAGTTCCTTCTAATTCACCATCAAAAAAATTAACCAAAGAAACATTCTCGCTACTAAACTGATCCAACATCTTTGCCACGCTTTGTGTCATGTAACGCGGAGTATAAATCATGCCATCTTCTAGCCATCGACTTACTAGGCCAAGAAATGCTGAGTCAATAAAGGAAATCTGCAAATTAAGCGGGACTTTCAACTGTTGGTTCTTATTCACTTGCTCATTAAAGTGTGTCATCTCATTTGCTAACCGATTGTAGAGTTGTTCATAAAAGAAGTTATTCTTTTCATTATTTAATAGAACATCAAAAATATCGGCGTTATTTTCGATATACTGAAATGCTTTGCGGAGTGAAAACACCTTTACCGTCCGTTCTTTCGAAAAATTACTATCGATCATTACTTGGTTGAAGAAATCGTCAATAATCTCTTGGATTGCTGACTGAATAAAATCTTGTTTATCCTTATAGTGAAGATAGAAAGTTCCTCGGGTGATGTTGGCAGTTTCAGTAATCTTTTGGACGCTAATATCTTCAAGCTTTTCACGTCTCATCAGATATACAAGAGCTTTGCGCAGACTATTACGTGTTTTAATTACACGTGGGTCTGTCTTATTAGCAGCCATTTAATCATCATCCTTCCATCATACAGCTTAAGTCCTTTCTACTTTCGTACTTCTACTATATTTAAAGTATAGTTGTCATGAAAGCGTTTTGTCAACGAAAGTGCCGGCTTTACCTTAATAAAATAATTATATTAGATTATTACCATTGACAACTTTGTAGTGAAAATTATATACTTAAATCTGTTTGGAGCGGTAGCTCAACTGGATAGAGCATCGGTCTTCTAAACCGAGGGTTGCGAGTTCAAGTCTCGCTCGCTCCATATAAACGTTAAAAAGAGGATAGAGAAACACTTTTGTTTCCTTATCCTCTTTTTTAGTTGCTTCAATATAAATTTAGGGATAATTTTCTAATTTTTCACTTTTATTTTTAAGTATTTCTTAAATGCACTCTCATATGTTACAATTTTGTTGCAAAAATGAACATTTTTCATAATAATGAATATAGAGATTGCTTTTTGAGGTGATTATTATGCTACCATTTCTTATTATTGTTTTAATTTTGGTTGCGTCGGTAATTGGTGAATTTATGTTTGGCAGTCTTAGTAACCAAGAAACTGGAAAACATAGTGCAACTACCAATCGCTTACGAGATCGAAAAGCTTAATCTTATATTCCGTTCAACACGAGAGGCCGGGGAAAATTCCTCGGCCTCTCGCTTTTTATTCTAATATTGATTAATCATTGCTTGATAAGCACTAGAAATCTGGTCAGGCGTTAATTGCCAATCGTTAATTCCCATTTTTAGCAAAAGATGCCAAGCATGGCGAAAACTTTCTTGTTGATGATTGAAATAGGCATCACTCAAGAAGTGTTTAATTGCCAGATACGATTTATTAAGGTCTGCTAACTTTGTAGAGCTCTTTGCATCCGTAATCCGTTGCCAGGCTTGATCATCGAGTACAACTAGGTGTGTCCATTGCATCTTTGCACTATACAATAAAAGTAGCGCTACCGATTGAACATACGATTTTAGCAAATCTTCTTTGTCTGCTTCTCTAGGATTAACTACCTTATACCACCCTGCTGCTTCAGCCATATTTGATAAAGAAATATCAAGGTCAACAAAAATTGTTTGCTTTCTTGTTTCTGGCCCAATCATTAATTCCTTTTCATCATCAATCTTTAATTCTAAATCGATAATTTGGTGAAGCATTTTAGTAATATCTAACATTGCTGTGCCTCCACAATAAAATCTACTGCTTATTCTTCCTCATTAGGAGTTGGATCTTCTGATGGTTCTGCCGAAGATACTTCATCTGAAGATTCGTCTTCTGCTACTTCTGTCGTTGCTGGTGATTCTTCATCAACAATCTCCATATGATCTGTTCTCACGGCTAGAGCGGAACGGTTTACCAAATACCACTCGCGAACCAGGTCGTAATGAAGCAATACATCAAAGAATGAGATTTGCTCATCCGAATCTTTAACTAAGAAGGCCCACTCTTGACTATAATCATCTGGATCAAAAGCAATGTCAAGTTTTGTACCCTGATCTAATAGTAATTCAGCCCCATTATTTCGTGGTAAATTCATCAACATGTAATCTTCATCAGCAGTCGCAACAAATAAACGATCAATTACTGTCAGTGGAAGTTCAGGCTTATCCAACATAAAGCGACGATCATTAGAAGTTGCTAAAATACCTAGATCAATCGTGAAATCAAGATCTTTTTGCAAGTATTTAGCAAAATCAATTAGAGGTTTAACCGCATCACGTAATTCAAGGTCAGTATGTTGTTTAAGCGCATAAACGATAAAATAATTTACTAACGCGCGGTTATTAAATTGCATTAATTTATCTTCTAAACTCAGGTAGAAAAGTGGTTCGTGCTGACTTTGCTCTGTAAAAGCCGCTTCTCCGCGACTATCAACTTCAAATTTAAAAACAGCTTCACTGCCAATAGTCGCAACAGTCGCTTCAAATTCATGATTTAATTCATTTTCTGCAACGTTAACAGCTGTATCACCATGCATTTTTAATAGGCGATCCATAAAAATCAGATAATAGTCAGCCGCCTTATAGTGTGGTGGGAAATTAATAAACGCGTTTGCCAAATCCATTTTGGCCAGTTTATTAGTGGCTGATAATAGATTCTTAGCATCCTTTGTCTGGGCTAACTGGTCTAAAAGGTCAACATATTTTCGTCCAAGGCTTAAGACATCTTTAAAGGAATCAGAAAGAGCCTGGACCCGTTCACTAGGAGATGTCACGATTCGATTATTGCTCATCGTCGTCCACCTGCTTTCCTTCTGATTCATTTAAACTGGCTAAATAATTAGCATATAAATTGCGATTAGCTAATTCGAAATCTTCAAAGCTGCCAAAAGTATCGATAATGCTCTTTTGTTCATAGCTTAAAATCGTATTTTCTTTTGATAAGGATAGGACAACGCGCTCATTATCCTTAATAGTTTGGGCTGCATTACGAGCTTCTTCTTCTTGGTCCTCTAACTTTTGTAGTTGTTCAACCAGTTCCTGACGACTCTCCTTGTTACGACTTGATTCCCAAATTCCAGAACGTGAACTAACCTCTTTTAACTGTTCTTGAAGAGCTTCCTTTCGCTCCTCACGTTCTCGTTGGTGATCAATTAAATCCTGGAGACGGTCATTTTCACTAGAAATTTTACTAATCCGGTCACTATTGTAGCGTTTATTGTCACGTGCTAATTCAAAAGCTGTCCGTAATTTATCATATTCTGTTTGGTCAAAAGAAAAGCGGACATTTAAAACGTCTAACTCACCAAATTGACGTCGATCCCACCAGTTACCAAAATAAATCCGATAGTGGCCAGTTTGGTATTCTTCATAATAAAAGAACGGATAAGTTTTGCCCAAATATTTAATTAAGTTTTCACTAAGGTAATTACTTAATTGATCGGCTAAATCATCGACTAGGTTCATTACACCTTTATCATTTGGTTGTTGTTCTCGATGTTCAATCTCTTTAGCATAGCGCTGGTTATCTAATAATTGGTAGATTTCCCGATCGCGATGGTTTGAAATTGCATCATTAAAGCGTCGCAAATACTTTATCTTTGTAATAATTTGTTGATTGATGACTTGAGTAACATCAAGTGAATCACTATTAGTTTCTACACTCGCCATAAGCATGCTCCTTGTCTAAATAACTACCTATTATAATAAATAACTTTACTACCTTTTTTCCACTCTTTTTAAATTTTTTTCAAAAACTTTATATTTTTAGCACAGATTTGGTTGTTTGAAGGTAAAAATAAAAGACTTTCCGTTATGAAAAGCCTTTATTTTATTCCCTTATCCAATTATTTAAATATTAATGAACCCCTAACGATAATTTAGCAAAGCGGCTCATCCGATCAATCGTCCAAGCTGGTTCCCAGACAAATTCTACATCAACATTTTTCACCTCTGGAACCTCTTTTACCGCTTTAATCACCATATCAGCCAATACATTTGTTAATGGGCATCCCATTGTCGTTAGCGTCATTTCAATCAAACATATTCCATCATTATCGAGATCAATTGTATAAACGAGTCCCAAATTAACAATATCGATATGAAGTTCAGGATCAATAACTGTTGCTAATTGTTGGACAATATCATCCTTAATTGATTGTTTGTCTCTCATATGTCTTACCTACTTAACTAAGCATTATCACCAAATATTTTTGCACGTATTGCTTGACCTGTAGGAGTTCCTGCTAAACCACCAAGTCCTGTCTCTCTTAGTGTTTCTGGAAGTCCATGACCAACTTTATCTAATGCTTCAATACATTCATCAGCAGGAATAACACTTACACAACCCGCTAATGCCATATCTGCAGAAAGTAAAGCATTTCCTGCACCAATTGCATTTCGCTTAACACAAGGAACTTCAACAAGCCCTGCAATTGGATCACAAACTAACCCAAGAAGATTTGCAATCGCCATAGCAAGCGCCTGAGAACTTTGCTCTGCTGTACCACCAGCAACTTCAACTGCCGCTGCTGCTCCCATTGCAGAAGCACTTCCAACTTCAGCTTGACATCCACCAGTCGCACCAGCTATACCAGCATGATTTGCTATTACCATACCTAGGCCACCTGCAGTAAACAAAAACCGAACCATTTGTTCTTCATCTAACTTTAATCGATTTTCAAGCATGAAAATAATCCCAGGTAAAGTTCCTGCAGAGCCAGCTGTTGGTGTAGCACAGACTATCCCCATAGAGGCATTGACTTCATTTGTGGCAATAGCATCTTGAATTGCTTCCATCATGGTATCACCAGAAAGCGAACGATGTTTTTGACGATACTCTTTAATTTTAACAGCTTCTCCTCCAGTTAATCCTGTTTTTGAAAATACCCCTTTTCCTTCAGAGCCTTTTTTTACAGCAGCACGCATCGTTTGTAAATTACGCTTCATTTTATCCCAAACTTCATGACGTGGCAAACCAGATAAATTACATTCTTGCTCAATGATTAATTCCGAAATAGGTTTCCCTGAGTCCATTGAATCTTTTACAATCTCTTTGATACTGTCATACATCGTGAACACTCCCTATTAACCTTATAAGCAAATAATATTTTCAAATTTTTCTTTTAATTCTTTAACTACTTTATCTTGTATATAGTTTTTTATATCGTATTCATATATGTCACAGTCTTCTCCTTGTAACACTTGTTTACGACTAAACGGAGCAACCTTTTCAAGTTCAGTAGTAACAGGAATAGCATTCTCATGTTTCTTTTCTTTGTCTACAAAAATAATAATTGGCAATGGACCAGATGGTTTAACTTCAACATCATGTAATACAAAATCTCTAATTTCGATTGCACCACCACCAATTGAGCATCCTGAAATCCTAGCTTTTTTACCTGGTGCACTCATCTCTAAGACCGCTGTATTAGGGTGATGGATAGGACTTTCTCCAGGTTCTTCAACAAACCGAATATCTATTCCATTTTCTTTGGCAATTTCAGGAGCATTAGGTACACGCGGATCGTCTGTAGCAAAGCCCATTACTCCGGCCGCAATGGCATAATCTGTACCATGTCCTCTATGGGTTTGAGCAAATGATCCATAATAATGAACAGTAACTTTCTTAGGAGTTTCCCCAAACAATTTATTTCCTGCTTGACCAATTGCTACAGCTCCCGCTGTATGTGAACTAGATGGTCCGATCATAATAGGGCCAATAATATCAAAAACGCTTCTATAATTTGCACTCATTTTTTAGTCCTCTTTTCTATCATCTAAAACAATCAGTAATAAAAGCATTATCTTTCTTTAACAATGTCACCCTTACGAATTTCAGAAACAGTATGAATTTTGAAGTTTCTAAATACCCAGTGACCGATATAAGCCCAAATAGTACTGTTTATAAGAATTAAAATCACTGCTTCTAATGTCTTCAACCATGGGTTCATTCCAAACACAACTATTAGTCCAGCCCAAGGAGTAGCCATCCCAGTAACTCGAACTACTAATCCAAAGGCCGTGACTATAATTCCATTAACTGCTCCTGCAACTAAATTAGTTAGAAAAATCGGAATTGGATTAGCAGAAATAATATCTAATTGTGTTAAAGGTTCAATAGTGACAGCAATTGTAGTCGCTCTATCACCAAATTTCATTAATCTGAAAAATGAGAAATTCAAGAATGAATTGCCTGTACATCCTAAAGCCCCAATAGCCATTGGAACACCTAGTAAATTAATCAAACTAGTCAATACCATTGAAGATAATGGGGTCATTCCAACTAACGGAATAATTCCGCCTAAGATAGCTCCCATTACCCATGGATTAGTGTTTTCTGCTTGTTTTATCGATCCACCAATTACTTGCAGAATTGCCATAACTCCTGGTTGAATTAAAATTGCAATTCCATTAGCAAGTAATGGGGCAATTAAGATAACTACAATCAAATCAAGTCCACCGGTAACACGTTTTTCGATTTCTTTAACAAGAAAAGAAATCAAATATGCAGCAATAAATGCAGGAAGTAATTTAAATTTAATTAAAGAAATACCAATAATCATTGAAAAAACGGGACTAATACCAAAAGCCAATGGTACTAACGCTCCAGCAGCCAAGCCACCCATCGATCCCATGATATTACCAACTTGTTCAGCAAATTGAACATGGAAGACCTCACCAATTGCGTAACTAAGAAATGCTTGTGGCAAGAATGTGGCACATGCAGCACCTGATAATGCACTTACTGATTGTTTACCGTGAGGAGCCTTAAACGTAAACAAACTCATTGCAGCAATAACCAGGAAGAGCATTACAACACCTATAAGAATAGATAACATATGCTTAACCTTCTTTATTTTTTATTAATAATTAATTACCGGTGACGTCTTAATCCGGAATGATAATAAATTATTATTACAATAATAGTATATCGTGTTATTATGAACTTGTAAACGCTATTAATAAAAAATTATTACACGGCAATTTTATTATTATTCCTGTCAATGGCTTAATACCATGTGATATGCTATGTTGAAAGTGACAGATATTTTTCTTGTTAAAGTTTTTTCAAATAATCTTTTATTATCAAGATAATTTATCTAAGTGATAATTTTTTAGTTATAGAAATTGCATTTTTTATTAAAAAGAGCTAAAATTAATTAATTTAATTTCATATATTAATATATTTTTTGTTAGATAGGATGGTGGCTCACCCCCCCCCCCCATCATTTTCGGGTTATTAATTATAAAATATTTTTTAGCTTAAAAAAGGAAGTATTAATCATGTCGAACGAGAAGATTAAAGATTATATAAAAAGATATATTCCACTAGCTGATTTTATAGCTGATATATTGGGCCCAAATAGTGAGGTTGTTTTAAATGATGTCACTGATTTAGATCACGCAGTTGTCTATATTAAGAATCCAACCATAACTAATCGTAAAATCGGAGATCCTGCTTCTAATTTCGTTTTAAAAATAATGAAAGATGGAATTGATGATGATACAAATTACGTTGCTAATTATTCTGGTAAATCTAAAATCCATCCTCATATAAGAGCTTCTACTTTCTTTATTAGAAAGCAAAAAAAAGTTGTAGGGATGCTTTGTATAAATATTGATCAAGAACCTTTAGAAAAACTCACTAAACAAATTGATGAGTTTAGAAGCTTATTTGAAGTTAAGACAGCACCTATCGGAGAATTCGAAAATCATAATTCAAACAACTCACAGCCAACTACTGTCTCTGAAAACTTCAATAATTCTGTAAATTCTTTAGCCAAGAACGCTGTGCAAAATAAAGAAAAGGAACTTGGTATTACTGTTAAATATTTTCAACAAGAACAAAAAATTGAACTTATTAAAGATCTATATGAAGAAGGCTATTTCTTACTAAAGGATTCAATTAAAGTCATTGCTGAATATCTCGATAGTTCAATACCAACAATTTATCGTTATTTAAATAAGGTAAAGCAATCAAACACCAAATAAAAAAGATTCCTAGTAACGGAATCTTTTTTATTTGGTGTTCATATGTAAATCATTCAGCGTATTCAATGTAATCTTTTTAAGAATACCAACAGTTCTTTTCATCGCCTTTTTCTCAGTACCATTTAAAGGTACTTCTATAACCTTTTCTATACCATTAGCACCAATAATGGCTGGAGTTCCAATAAAAACATCATTATAACCATATTGTCCATCTAAATAGCATCCAACTGTTATCATTTTATGTTCGTTTTTTAAAATAGCTTTAACTATCTTCATAATTGCTGTTGCAACACCATAATAAGTAGCACCTTTTTTATCTATAATTTGATATGCTTTCTCCTTAACAGATTTTTCAATATTATATAAATCTGTTAAAGTTAATCCATTCTGTGAAATTAACTTTAATAAAGGTATACCTCCAACCTTAGCAATTGAATAAGCAGCAAATTCAGAATCACCATGCTCTCCTAAAATATTAATATCTACATTTTTAGGATTTACTTCAAATTTTTTTGATAATGCGATTTTTAATCTAGCTGAATCTAAAGAAGTTCCTGTTCCTATAACTCGTTCTGGGATAAACCCTGATTGCTTTAAAACAGCATAAGACATAATATCAACGGGATTAGCAGCTACAATAAAAATACCATCAAATCCACTTGCTATTACTTTATCTGTAATAGCAGTAATGATCTTAAAATTTTTAGTAACAAGTTGCAATCTACTTTCACCCGGCTTTTGTGGAGCACCCGCACAGATAACTACTATATCGGCATCTTTACAGGTATTATAGGTTGCAGCAGAATAAATTTTTGTGCTCCCTAAGTACGGAGTCGCATCTTCTAAATCTAAGGCATCTCCTTCCGCTTTCGACAAAGTATGATTTATTATTGCCAACTCTCCCACTATTCCTTGATGAAGTAATGCATAAGCGAATGAAGACCCCACAGCACCATCACCGATTAAAACAACCTTCCGATGGTTATTTTTCATTCTTATCCCTCCTGAGTTAAATAAATTTATAAATTACACATATAACTATATCAGCTTGATAAAAAAATGTCACTATGATATTTTTTTATCAAAAAAGCCTAGTCAATAAGAAACTAGACTTTTTTAATATGAAAGAATTTAAATACTTAACTATTTATTACGGAATGGAACCGCATTTTCTTTAGTAATTTTTGTAACTCCATGCATGTATGGAACTAAAACTTCAGGAATTGTAACTGAACCATCTTCATTTTGATAATTTTCAAGAATAGCAGCTACTGTACGTCCAACAGCTAGCCCCGATCCATTCAAGGTATGAACATATTGTAATTTACCATTTTCATCACGGAACTGAGTGTGCATTCGACGAGCTTGGAAATCAAGACAATTAGAACAACTCGACACTTCACGATACTTATTCTGTGCGGGCATCCAAAGTTCAATATCATGTGTCATTGAAGCTGTAAAACTCATATCACCCGTAGTTAATGTTATTACATGATAAGGTATATTAAGCTTTTTAAGAATATTTTCTCCATTAGCTGTCATCTTCTCTAATTCATCCCAAGAATCTTCTGGACGAGTATACTTAACCATTTCAACTTTATTAAATTGATGCATCCGAATTAATCCACGTGTATCACGCCCAGCAGCTCCTGCCTCTGAACGATAACATGGTGTTAATGCAGTCACGTACACTGGAAGTTCTTTAGCAGGGATTACCTCTCCTGAATAGTAATTAGTTAATGGAACTTCTGCAGTTGGAATAAGAGTCATATCTTCCCCATTTACTCTATATACACTTTCACGAAATTTAGGGTATTGTCCTGTTCCATACATAGCAGAAGCCTTGACGATATATGGAGGTATTACTTCTGTATATCCATCCTTCATATGTTCATCTAACATAAAGTTGTAAACTGCTCTTTCTAATTGTGCACCCATTCCAAGATAGTATACAAACCGCGCACCTGAAACCTTTGCCGCACGATCAAAGTCTAAAATTCCAAGGTTTTCTCCAATATCCCAGTGATGTTTAGGTTCAAAATCAAAATGACGAATTTTTCCAACCTTACGTAGCTCCTTGGCTCCTTCTTCAGTTAAACTAACGGGGACTCCTTCATGTGGAATGTTTGGCAAACGTGACATTTTATCATGAAATTCTTCTTCATTTTTCGTTAGCTTTTCGTCTAATTCTTTGATTTCGTTATTAATTTCTCGAACTCTAGCAATGGCTTCAGTTGCATCTTCATTTGCTTTTTTCGCATTTCCAATTTGGTCTGAGGCTTCATTACGCTTTGCTTTTAAGTTCTCCGTTTGTTGAAGTAATTCACGTCGAATAGCATCTAAACTCAATACTTCATCAATTTCCTCAGGCTTGACTCCACGAGTAGCTAACTTTTCCTTAAAAAAGCCAGGATCTTTACGAATCTTTTTAATATCTAACATCTGATAATACCTCCTACATAAAAGAGCCACTTCATCCTCAAATATTTTGGGACGAAATGGCTCTTGTTCCGCGGTACCACCCAAGTTTAGCAAAATAAATTACTACACTCTTAGTAGATAACGGTTACTGCCGTGTGGAATTACCCACCCACATTTATAAGCACCGGAGTTTCGATCAACAACTCACACCAGCCGTTGCTTCTCTGAATGACCTACTTGAAATGCTTTCGTGTTTTATATTTGCAATTATTATATTATACTTTTTAATCTTTTTCAATAATAAATTATCATTTAAATAATAATTTATTATAAAATATCTATTTCCAATACTTCTCAATAAATTGTTGTCGGCCACCAGCTTCTTCTAAGGCAAAACGTTGTGGATCTTTCTTATAAAAGCCCTGATGATAGTCTTCTGCAGGATAGAATGGCTGCGCATCCTCAATTGTTGTTACAATCTTTGCATCGCCAAAACGGCCGCTTTCCTGTAAAGTCTTTTTCGATTCCTCTGCAGTTTTACGCTGCTCATCATTTTTAACGAAAATTACAGGACGATAATTATCTCCCCGATCCTGGAATTGACCACTTGCATCAGTCGGATCAGTTTGGTGCCAATAAATCTCTACTAAGTCTTTGTATGAAATTTTATCGGGGTCAAAAGTAATCTTTACTGCTTCTGTATGGCCTGTTGTTCCAGAACATACCTGCTCGTAGGTTGGATTGGCAACATGGCCACCCGTGTAACCTGATTCAACTTTTTCAATTCCCGGATAAGTATCAAACGGTTGAACCATGCACCAGAAACATCCGCCGGCAAATATTGCTGTGTCTAAACTCATATATATCATCCTTTCTTAATTACGACCATAGATTGGCCAGGCTGCTTCTTGCGCACCCTTATATGTCTTGTTAATAGCTTTTTCAGTTTGCTCTGTCTGATATGCTTTTACAATTTCCTTATATACTTTATTATCCTTATTCTTTTCTTGAACCGCAATAATATTAACATATGGTTTTGCAGCTTTATTAACTGGTTCAAGATAGATTGAATCCTTCTTCGGGTTTAACTTTGCTGCTACTGCATAATTTCCATTTATAATTGAGGCATCAACCGAATTTAATGCTCGCGCGGTCGTTGCAGGATCAACCTCCTTAAATTGTAAATGCTTAGGATTACTTACAATATCTTTTAAGGATGGCTTAATTCCACTTCCTTTCTTTACTTTAATCAAGCCAGCCGACTGCAAAACATTTAACCCTCGTCCAAGCGTTGTTGGTTCATTAGGAATTGCGATCGTTGCTCCTTCTGGAAGATCCTGAATTTTTTGATACTTGTGGGAATAAACTCCTAATGGTGAAATCACAGTATTTCCAATTGATGTTAAATGTGCGTTTTGCTCTTTGTTATATGATTCAAAATAATAACGCGTTAAGCATGAATGCATATCAATTTTACCTTCCTTTAACGCAACATCTGGTTGAACATAATCATTAAAAACCACGTACTCAATATTTATTCCTTGTTTCTTCAATCTTTTACGAACATTATCCCAGACTGGTTCCGAATCTGTCCCTACTAATCCTAAACGAACAGTTTTAGTTGATGTCTTATCAAACCGTTGGTGAATAATTCCACCAATCCCAACAACTACAATAATTACTAAAATACTAAAAATAATTAATCCCGTTCTTCTCTTTCGTTTCATTTTCTTCCTCCTTTGCCAGAAAAGAAAAACGTCCCTAAGAACAACTCAATCGTGCTCTTAGGGACGTTAATAACGTGTTACCACCCTGTCTTCAGTACAAAAGTACCCTTAATTCTAATCTCAGTTTGAAATTAGAAGCATAGATAACGGCTGCTACCCCGTAGAGAATTTGCTTTTAAACTAAGTTCATCCTCTCAATTAACCAAAGACCATCTTCATTATTTCGTTTCCTACCATTTCTCAGCTCCTATGGCTCTCTGTATTGGACGTAAAATAATTACTCATCTTTTCTAACTTAATTTTAATTTATTTTTAATCATACTAACAACAGATATTACATAAGTCAACATATTTCTAGAAGTTTTCTTGCACACAATTATGATAATTGCATTTTTTATAGACTGAACTATAATATTAGTAACAGTTATTTTACTTTTGTTAATAACTGTTATTGTTGAAGCGTTTCAGAAAAAGAGGCGAAGTTATTATGGCACTTAGTAAGCAAGAACGTAAGGAAATGGCTCGTAAAGCTATGGAAAAGCGTGGCAGCAAGAAGCCAGATGGTTCTGGTTTTGCAAAGATTGATGCTGACGCCAAGAAACTGAGCGAATAACTCTTTTGAAGCAATTCACTTATATATTAAAGAGACAGAGATGTGTTAACACCGCTGTCTCTTTTCTTTTAAGCATTATTTTGTTCTTTTTTACAAAATTCCGCGAGGCGATCCATCCCCTCTTTAATCTGCTCAATACTTGTAGCATAACTAAAGCGAAGATATCCTTCCCCACCCTTACCAAAGTTTGATCCAGCCGTTACGGCAACCTTGGCTTCATTGGCAAGTTGATAAATTAGCTTATCGTCATCCTGATTGAGGAATGACGGAATCTTGGCAAAAATATAAAATGCGCCCATTGGTTGACTACATTCAAAGCCCATCTCTGTAAGCCGCTTATACATATAGTCACGCCGTTTAATATATTGGGCGTCCATTTCCTTTGTTGCCTCGTCCCCAGCCTTTAAAGCGGCTTCTGCAGCGTCCTGGACAAATGTTGCGATATCCGTCACAGCAAATGCATGAACCTTGAACAGCAGATCGGTTACTTTAGCTGGTGCGCAAAGGTATCCAATCCGCCACCCGGTCATTGCATAGGACTTCGAAAAACCATTAGCCAAAATTGTCTGGTCTGGAATGATCTTAGCCATGCTTGAGTATTCACCGTCATAGTTTAATTCACTATAAATTTCATCACAAATTGCAAAGATTGGCTTACCCTTAATTAAGGCTGCTAATTCATTCATTTCTGCTTGAGTATAGGCAATTCCAGTCGGGTTAGAAGGGTTAACGAAAATAACTCCTTTTACTCGATCACCATATTTATCTAGATACTGTTTAAGAAGAGCAGGCGTTAGTTTAAACCCAGTCTTGGATGTATCTACCTCTACTGGCGTTCCTCCAGCAATCATTACATCAGGCGTGTAGATTGAAAAAGTAGGCGTTGGAACTAAAATTATATCTCCCGGATTAGTAATTGCAGTAATTGCAACAGAAATCCCTTCTGTTACTCCGTTTGTAACAAGAATCTCTGTTGCCGGATCGTACTGAAGGCCATATTTATTAGCCAACGTATCGGCAATCGCTTGACGCAATCCCACTGTTCCACGTTGGGGAGCATAGTGAGTTCGATTGTTTTCAATGCTCTCAATTCCGGCCCTTTTAACATATTCTGGTGTATCAAAATCAGGTTCACCAATTGTAAACTTAATAATTCCTGGAATTTTTGAAACGTATTGGGAAAAATCAAATACTTTTAACGTTGGAACATCATTTAAGATCTTCCGCATGTGTTCACTCATTTCAACCATTTTACTTAAGATCCCCTTTTTTACTAACTACATACCTTAATTATATGACAGTTTAAAAGAAAAAGCATAGAACAACATCGATTAACTGTTGTCCTATGCTCAATTTTATAAAGTTAGTTTTCAAATGCTTTGATCATCCGGTCAAGCAATTCAAGATCTGTATCACGAGAATAGATATCCATGATCTCATAGATTTGTGGTGCAGAAGTTGAACCAGTAAAGGCAAGGTTTAATGGGAAGTATAAACCGCGACCCTTAATGCCAGTGTCCTTACCTACTTCCTTAATAGCCTGACTGTAATCAAGGTCATCGCCACCGTTTTCAAGTTTTGCCTTTAAGCCCTTGAGGACAGCTAAAACATCTTCATTAGCGAAGTCTTCGTTATCCTTAAGCAAGTCATAGTTGAATGATTGGTCAAGAACTGTGTAGTATGACCATGCATATTGAATAACTTCAAGAAGCTTATTAACATCCCGTTGGTGAACTTTAATTGTCTTCTTAAGCAATTCAGTCAATTGATCTTCTGGAATACTTTGAAGGCGCTTAGCTTCTTCAGTTTCGCCTTCTTTGATTAATTCCATTGTCCGATCAGTTAATTCATCAATCGACATACTCTTAATGTATTGAGCATTCATCCAATCAAGTTTCTTTTGATCGAAGTATGCTGGTGCCTTTGACATCCGCTTTGGATCGTAAACCTTAATTAACTCTTCTTTAGAGTAAATTTCACGTTCGCCAACTGGAGACCAACCTAAGAATGCAATAAAGTTAAAGATTGCTTCGTGGAGGTAACCGTGCTTCTTGTATTCACTAATGAATTGAAGGGTATCTTTATCACGCTTACTTAACTTCTTGCGAGTCTTTGGGTTAAAGATCAATGGAATGTGGCAGAAAGTTGGGTGATCCCAGCCTAATGCTTCATAAATAGCAATTTGCTTTGGCGTATTTGAAATGTGATCAGCACCACGTAAAACATGGGTAATATCCATGGTGTGGTCATCAACTACGACAGCAAAGTTGTATGTTGGCATTCCATCACTCTTTTCAATGATGAAATCACCACCAAGGTTGTCAGAGTTAAATGAAACATGACCACGTGCAATATCGTCCCATTCGTAATCATGGTCTTTAGGGAAGTGGAAACGAATAGTTGGCTTCAAGCCCTTTGCTTCAGCAGCCTTTTGTTCTTCTTCACTCTTGCCATACCAACGACCATCATAATGAGGAGGTTCATTGTTAGCCTTTTGCCGTTCACGCATTTCAGCTAATTCTTCCTCTGTTGAGTAATCCTTGTATGCAATGCCCTTGTCTAATAATTCTTGAATGTATTTGTGGTAAATACCTTCTTTATTCCGTTCACTTTGACGGTAAGGGGCATACTTTGGATTTGGCTTATTTGGACCTTCATCCCAGTCAATTCCTAACCAGTGAAGATTTTCACGTTGGCTAGCTTCACCATCTTCAACGTTCCGCTTAGTATCGGTATCTTCAATCCGTAATACCATCGTTCCATCGAAGTGACGTGCAAATAAATAATTAAATAATGCTGATTGAGCATTTCCGATATGTAAGAAACCTGTTGGGCTAGGTGCATATCGAACTCTGACCTTTTGATCCATTATCTAAGACTCTCCTTTAGTAACTAATCGAAATATAATTCCGATTTAAAATTGGTTGCTAGTTTAACTAGCAGTCCTTAAAAACGTACTATCCACATTATAATAACACGCTTTTATTGCAACAAATATAATTGTATATGAAACAACATATTTGTCAATTAACTAGTTGATTTCGCATGAAAAACACTTAGCAAGCATTACGCAATTCACTCAATAAGATGTGAGTTTGTTGCAAAAATGTTGCATAAGTGTTTTTGTCATATTATATAATCGTTGATATTACTGTAATATCGGCTTGAATGAGACCACAGTATTAGTATTGTTCTAAATAATGTTGACGTTCCCAGTCAGAAACGTGTTGACGATATGAAGCATATTCACGGGTCTTGGCTTCCATAAAGCTGTTGTAGAGGTGTTCACCCATTGAACCCTTGATAACCTCATCGTTAGCCAAAGACTTTAATGCGTTGTGTAAAGTATCTGGTAAATCGCGAATATCTTTTTCAGCTCGTTCGGCCTTCGTCATCGTATAGATGTTTTCATCAACATTATGAATTGGTGGTAAGTTGTTGCGTAAACCATCTAAACCAGCTTCAAGAACAGCAGCGATTGCAAGGTAAGGGTTAGCTGATGGATCCGCTGACCGTAACTCAAGCCGTGTTCCCATTCCACGATCACTTGGAATTCGTACAAGTGGTGACCGGTTAGAAGTTGACCATGCAACATAAACCGGTGCTTCATAACCTGGAACCAATCGCTTATAGGAGTTGACGATTGGGTTGCAAATTGCAGTGTAGCTCCGTGCATGCTTCATCAAACCGCCCAAGAAATGGTAGGCAGTTGCAGAAAGCTTATCTTTATCATTTTCATCAAAGAAGGCGTTAGTGCCATCTTGACTAAACAATGACATATTGAGGTGCATTCCTGAACCGTTAATACCAGAAAGTGGCTTAGGCATAAAGGTAGCATGGAACCCGTACTTCTTAGCAATTGTTTTAACCACGAACTTAAATGTTTGAATGTTATCAGCAGCTTCTAAAGCATCTGAGTACTTGAAGTCAACTTCATGCTGACCAGGAGCAACTTCATGGTGCGCTGCTTCAACATCAAAGCCCATCTTTTCAAGAGCTAAAACGATATCACGGCGGCAGTCTTCACCAGGATCTGCTGGTTCCATGTCAAAGTAATTTTCTTTATCGTTAAGATTGGTAGTTGGGTTACCCTTTTCATCAGTCTTGAAGAGGAAGAATTCTGGCTCAGGTCCAATGTTAAAGTCTTTGAAGCCCATCTTCCGCATATCTTCAAGAACCCGCTTTAAGTTGTTACGTGGGTCACCTTCAAATGGAGTACCATCAGTCTTGTAAACACTGCAGATTACCCGCGCAACCTTTCCGTGTTCAGCACCCCAAGGGAATGCAAGCCAAGTGGACATATCTGGGTAAAGATACATGTCACTTTCTTCAATCCGAACAAATCCATCAATTGAAGAACCGTCAAACATAATTTTGTTATCCATCAATTTATCTAACTGACTAACTGGTAAGTCAACGCTCTTAATCGTTCCTAATAAGTCAGTAAACATAACTCGTAAGAAATGAATATCTTCATCCTTTACCATTTGGCGAACTTCATCTTTTGTAAATACGTGTTTACCCATAAAATTTCATTCCCTTTCATACAATCTCCACAGAAATAATAGATGACCATACCAATCTATCTAACATCTGCTTCTCTCCTTAACACTGTGACTTAGAATAACAATAGACAGGGCATAAGTCAATTCTATTTAAAAGCTTTATTTTAATTAAAAAAATCTTTCCTTCCGTACTTTATTTTTTTAACCAATCATTTATAAACTGCTTAATTTGATTAATATCATCAGGATGACGCAAAATATCAAACCAGTGAGTATCAGCCTTATTTCTAAACCACGTCAACTGCCTTTTAGCATAATGGCGAGAATCCTGCTTAATTTTTTCAACCGCCTCGTCTAGGCTAATCTCGCCACGAAAATAAGGAAATAATTCATGGTACCCAATCCCTTTACCTGCTGGCAGGTTTTCCCCTCCTTGATCAAATAACCATTTTGCTTCTTCTAATAAACCGTTTTGAATCATCAAATCGACTCGCTTATTAATCCGGTCATATAAAACAGGACGATCAGTAGTCAGGCCGATCAAGAGAAAATCATTTGTTGCTTTGAACTGTGGCTGGTTGGAAAATAATTGACCCGTTTTCTTAATTACCTCTAAAGCCCGGATAACCCGACGAGTATTAGACTTGGGGATCCGAGCGCTGGCCACTGGATCTAACTTGTTTAATTGTTCCCAAATATACGCGGCTCCCTTTTCTTCAGCAACCTTTTTCCAATGGTTACGAATTTCAAGTGTTTGTTGGTCAAACTGGTCACTTCCCAATGCTAGATTATCTGTTAAGGTTTGAAGATAAAATCCAGTTCCGCCTGCAATAATCGGTAAATGATTACGTTGAGCTATTTCGTCTATTTTTTGGTCAGCAAGTTTCTTAAAACGGGCTGCAGAAAAACGCTCTTCAATATTGCAGATATCAATGAGATGGTGCGGTACATCCCCCATTTCTTCGGGCGTAACTTTTGCCGTTCCAATATCAAGGCGACGATAAACTTGCATTGAATCACCAGAAATTACTTCCCCATCAAATTCATGTGCCAGTTTTATTGATAGTGCAGTTTTTCCTACAGCAGTTGGGCCGACAATTGCAATTACTTTATTCATCTTAACTCTCCAATTTTTATAAATTTTATGCTAAAACTTGTCCTTCTCACTGGTAAAACGCCATTAATTCTTGCATAATGGAAGTAACCTATAAATTCGAGGAGGTTTTATGTTATGAAACAATTAGCAAAAGGTATTTTAGTTGGTAGTTTAGCAACAGTTGCTGCCATTGCTAGCGGGGTTCTTACTTTCCATAAAACTGTCATTAAGCCAGCGGAAGAAGAAGAAGAAAAGTTTGATCAAAACCGTCGAGCTGCTATCCGTAAGGGCCGCTCAGCACACCAACTTTAATTTTATTTAAGATTCAAAAATAGAGAGGCTGGAAGAAAACTTTGCTTTCTCCCAGCCTCTTTTTTATTGGTTAAATTTTACAAGAGGCTAAATTCTAAACATTAGCAAATGATTGTTTAGAATCCTCAACCATCCTGATAAAAAGCATACAAGATACTTTTTTAATACTTGGACTTCTTAGTCTTACCGTCCCACGCACGATAACCATCTTTTAAGATATAAAGGTGGTTATACCCATGCTTACCTAAAAATGCAGCGGCCTGGGTACTTAATGTCATTCCTTCATCATATAAGTAAACCGGCAAGTCCTTCCGCAATTCGCCATATTGTTGACGAAGATATGGATAAGGCAAGTTACGTGCACCAAGAATGTGACCTTGTTTAAAGTCATTTTCTTGTCGCAAGTCAATAACCTGTGCTTTTCGCATTCCTTGCTTAAAGTCATCTTGACTAAGGACAGTTGCATATCTCTTTCGACGGTAAGTCTGAAATGCCCAGCTAAAAATCCATACTAACAAGATGATTATAATGACTGCATTAAGAATCATCAAGCCAGAGCTAACTCCAAGTACCACGATCATTTCCCCTTACAAATTAATCTGCGTTTACAAACTGACGAGCTAATGAAGCAGCACCGATAACACCAGCATCATTACCTAATTCAGCTAACTTCAATTGAGTTGAAGTCCGAACTGTTGGGAAGGCAAATTTTTCAAAGTTTTGCTTTACCCGCTTCAAAAGGAATTCACCAGCTGCGGAAACTCCACCACCGATAACAAGGTATTCAGGGTTCAATGCGTTACTTAAGTTGGCAGTTGCTAAACCGAGGTAGAAGCAAACTTCATCAACAACAGTATTAGCAAGGTAGTCGTTTTCCTTAGCAAGATCAAAAACAATCTTGGCTGTAATTTCGTCACCGTTATCAATCATTGCCTTCAAACGACTGTTACCTTCATATTCTTCCGCCTTATCTTGAGCGATATGAACAATTCCAGTGGCGGATGCATATTGTTCAAGACATCCATGGTTTCCACAAGTACAAAGGTATCCATCTGGCTTAACAATCATGTGACCAACTTCACCACCGGCACCAACGACACCGTGGATAAGCTTACCATTGGAGATAAGTCCACCACCAACACCGGTACCTAAAGTAATAAATGCAACATCGTCACCTTCATTACCAGCACCCTTCCAACGTTCACCAAGGGCAGCAACGTTAGCATCGTTATCAAGAGCAAATTGCATCCCAGTGCCTTGTTCAATCTCTTCTTTAACATTTTGAGTTGTCTTCCAGTTTAAGTTGTAGGCACCAATAACAGTTCCCTTTTCACGGTCAATTGTTCCGGGAGTTCCCATTCCGATTCCAATAAATTGGTCTCGAGACATTTTATATAAATCAAGGTGGTGATTAATTGAGTTAATGATGTCTGGCACAATGTGTGAACCATCATCCAAAATGTTAGTCCGTAAAGACCACTTTTGTTGAATCTCACCGTTCTCCGTTAAAATTGCAAACTTGATAGTAGTACCACCAAGGTCAACACCAATTAATTTCTTAGCCATAATGATTCCTTTCCTGGGTAAGGTTTAATACAGTTTACCCCTTTTAATTCTCGTTTGTTCTTCACGATGTTCTTTACGCAAGACAATCTTTGCTTTTGTATAAGTTGAGTTATCTACAACTCCTGATTGATAGAGGTTATCGAGCTCAATGGCCATTAACTCAATATCATACAGTCGTTTACCCACATATACAAACACGTTGAATTCTTTTAATAGTTGCTGAACATCGTATAGTGTGCGGTAGTTTCTTGAGGCGATTGCCATAAATTATCACTTCAATTCTAGAGTCAAAATTACCAAACTTACCGTTAATACAGCTCCACTTAACAACCGTTTCAGGTAATCAACAGTTCCTAACATGGGAGCACCAACAATAAATGCAATGAAAAAGCCACCAAATAGGCCGCCAATGTGTCCTACCAAGTCAACTCCTGACAGGAAAAAATCCATCACAATATTAATAATAACAAATAACAAAAAAGTACGACTTAAGACGCGAACAATAACATTATGGTGAAAGCAAACACCCAACATTAAAAATGCGCCAAATAATCCAAAAATAGCAGTACTAGCACCAGCTGAAACTGTCGATGGCATGAAGACCGCGCTGGTAAGATTACCAAAAAACGCGCTGACAAAGTATATAACTACCATTCGCCAATGACCGAAAAACTCTTCAATGTAACGGCCAATATATAAAAGCGTAACGCTATTGACTACTAAGTGTGATAAACCAACATGAAGGAACACAGGTGATACTAAACGCCACCATTCACCTTCCCTGATTAAGGGCGTACTACGAGCACCCATATTAAGGAGGGTTACTGTATTAGTTGAGCCACCTGCATAAACTAACCAGCAATAAACTAATACCTGAAAAATTATTAAGGTAAGCGTCACGGGCGCCAATCTTAGTCCCTGTGTCCGCATCTTCTATATCCCCGGTAAATACAACACTTTATCTATTCGCTGATCGAATTCTTCTGGTTCCCATTCGTTTTCTTCAGCCAGTTGCGTTGTCAATGCCATTGAAACTTTAGGGCCCTTATAGTTTTTTAGGTAACGATCATAATAACCGCCACCAAAGCCCAACCTATTACCAGATGCGGTAAAGGCTACTCCAGGAACAACCATCAAATCAATCTCATCTGGAGAATAAACTTTGCCATCATGTGGCTCTAAAATACCAAAAGACGTCTCGTCGAAATCGGTATCCTCATTTAATTCAACAAATTCCATTTGACGATGTGGCAACGTCCGTGGAACAACAATCTGTTGGCCCTTATGACGCGCATGAAGGATAATAGGTGCAGTATCAATTTCAAAAGATTGACTTAAAGTAACAGCAATTGTCTTAGCCCCTGTCCATTCAGGTTGATCATATAGCAAAGATGCTAACTTTCGCTCTTCGTAAAGACGGGTGTTTAAATCTAATTGTTGAAGGCGCGCAATATATGCTTGTCGTAACTCTTTCTTTGAATAAGCCATTATGTTATGACCGCTCCTTTATAGTGAAGTAACAAACGGTATCAGATTTTATTATCACCGCTTGAGTGAATTTATGCAAGCGTTTTTTTATAAAAATAAATAAAAAGAGCCGGTCTCCCAGCTCCTTTTTATGGTCATTACTTAGTTTCCCGATGTAATGTAACCTTTTGTTCCCGTGGACAGTACTTGTTTAATTCAAGACGATCTGGGTTGTGACGACGGTTCTTGCTAGTTAAGTAAGTCCGTTCGTGGCATGAAGTACATTCAAGTGTAATGTTGACACGCATTATTTTGACCTCCAAACTATTTCTTTTATTTAACGTGGTTATTTATCGTAACCCTAACTCGTACAACTATATCATTTATTCTTCTATTTGGCTAGTAATTTATCAAAGTTTGTTAAGGAAATTTCCTTGACAGTTTAATTAGTCACCGAAACCCTTGGGACTCTGAACAGTCTTCCAGTAGGCTTCAAAAATTTGTTTTGCCATTGTAAGGTTGGCACCACCATCGGAATTTGAAGCTCCTGGAATAGCCAAAGCAACTACAACTTGTGGATTATCAGATGGCGCAAATCCAGCAAAACTTAGCGTAGTTGTTGAGTGCGACTTGTAGTAGGTTTCGGCAGTTCCTGTCTTACCAGATACTGATGGTTTAACAGATGCCAACGCTTTACCAGTAACATAACGGTTAGAACCATGAACCACTTGATAAAGCCCTTGTTTAACGACATCAAAGTCAGCTTTAGAAGCAGGAATGGTTAATTGAACTTGGGGCTTTGTTGTATATTCAACAGCACCAAGTTGACCATTGGCTTTCGTACCACGGATTTCTTTAACAATGTATGGGCGCATCCGGTTACCACCGTTAGCAATGGTAGACATATATTGGGCAAGTTGAATCAAAGTATAACCATCATAGTTACCATATGACAAGTCAAGTGCTGAACCGATATGTTTTTGGTCAGCAGGTCCTGTATAACCGCTTGTTTCACCAGGCAAGTCGATTCCAGTTTTAACCCCTAGTCCAAACATGTTGAAGTAACCCCGCGCTTTAGCAAAAATACTTGGTTTCATCGTAATTTGCGCATTTGGTGTATATTTCATTCCTGCTTCTTTCATGAGTAGTTGCATCATATAAGAGTTGGAAGAAACTTCGAGGGCCGTTGCTGCATTAATTGCCATATTTGCTGACCCACCATGGTTAAACCATGATCCCTTAGATGAAGTTCCGGCAAGCTTAATTGGCATATCGGTTAAGGTATTATTTGTTGGCGTAATTACACCATCCATTAATGCCCCCATGACCATCGCCGGCTTTACAACTGAACCCATCGTAATTGGGTGGTTGATAGCACCAATTTCATCAGGGGTTTCTTTACCTGTTGCTGGGTCACGGTCAATTCCAGCCATCGCATAAATTGCACCGGTATTTGGATTCATTACTACTGCATATACCCCAGTGGAATACTGGTTTCCGGCAGCTGAGTAATTGTTTTTTAAAATCGATTGAACTTGCTTTTGGAACTTTGAATTAATCGTTAATACAAGGTTATCACCCTTCTTACCAGGGTACTTAGTCTTTTCTTTAGTTACATCATTTCCGTTAGTAGTAACTTCAGTTTGTGACTTCGAACCAGCTAAAGTTGATTGGAACTGTTTTTCCAGATAACTTTGTCCAACGCTATCATTTCGAGAATATCCTTGAGCAAGCAATGAGTTAACTTCATCACTTGGTAAACCAGTAGTTGAGACAGTTCCTGTTAACGATTGAATATCTGTACCTTGGGGGTAATTACGAGTCCAAGACGTTCCAATCTTTACCCCTGGCATTTCATTCAAGTGTTCTCCAACTGCTGCAAGCTCTTTAGCACTAACACCCGTTTCTTTAATATAAGTTGTCGAAAGGGAATATGCTCCACTCATTGCCGCATAAATTCGGGCATTATTCTTTTGCTGATCTGTAAGTTCCCATGAATCAGGATGCTTACTCAAATATTCGAGAGCTTTATTATATTTAGTATCTTCAGAATCGGCATCTGAAGTCTTGACATGTTTCAAAACACTCTTAAGCCGCTCTTTATCAGCAAGGTAATAATCCTCTTCATTTCGATCAGTTAAGCGCGAATTTTTATTAGAAACAGACACATATTTTCCTAAACGATTAGCAATCTGATAGAGCTGATCAGTAGTTACATTGGCCCCTTTAGTATAGGTAATGGCTTGATGAGTTTGATTACCAACAAGAACATTCCCTTGTGAATCATAAATCATCCCCCGTTGTACATTATTCGTCTGCGTTGTTGTATCTGATCGCTTTACTTCCGCTTTAAATGATGTTCCTTGCAGAACTTGAAGATAAAACAGTCGAATAGTTAACGCTAATAACAAAATACCAACAATCCATAATAGCATGTTCAGCCGAAATGGAATAATTGACTGCGCATTTTGACGCTTTTTGGTACGTGAACCAAACAAGTTCATTATTCGATCAAAGAATTTCACAGTTTTATAATTCTCCTTCATCGTAGTGAATCTATTTTAACAAAAATTACCTGCTTTAACAGATAGTTACCACTACTAACGTGAAAATAATACTCTTTATTTTATAAGAAATGAAGAATTTATTCCAATGATTTAATGAAATTTAATGAACAATAGTAATGAATATCATTTTAAAAAAGGATATGATAATGTGGATGTGTCTATTTAATTGAGAGAAGGAGAATTTTGCTGTGTTTTTATATCAACATCATCGTTTATATCGACGCAAAATTTTGATTGCAAGCTTCCTGCTACCAGTTATTTTGATGGCCTGCTATTTTGCATATCGTCAAATGACTCCCTTTGGCAAAAGCAGTTTATTAACCGTTGATCTTGGTCAACAATATGTCGATTTTTTCAGTTACCTTCGAAATACTATTCTCCACCATCCTAGCAGTTTCTTTTATTCGTTTAGCAAAGGGCTGGGTGGCGAAATGTTTGGAACTAATGCGTATTACTTGCTAAGTCCATTAAACTTAATTTTGTTATTCTTCCCTGCTCAACACCTTGCAACTGGGATAACCATCGTTACACTCGTTCGATACGGTCTAGCGGGATTGAGTTTTGCCTGGTTAATGCAAAAAACTGAGCTACAACAGGGGTGGCGAATTTTAGCATTCAGTACAGTCTACTCAATGAATGGCTGGATGATTGCCAACCAATTAAATATGATTTGGCAAGATGCTTTAATACTTTTGCCGTTAATTATTTGGGGACTCCTTAAACTTATTTATCAAAATCGTGTTGGAACTTATATCGCTTGGCTAGCCGTAATGCTGATTGATAATTATTATATGGGCTGGATGATTGCCATCTTTACTTTTCTATTTTTCCTCTGGCAAACACCAGCGTTAGCGTCATGGCGACAACGGGGAGTAATTTTTCTCCGCTATCTCGGCAGTTCGCTGCTTGCGGCGGGCATTTCAGCAGTCATTTTATTGCCAACTTTCTATGCCTTAATGCAAAGTAAAGGGACCTACACCGAAACCAAGATTCACAGCCGTTTTGAGTACTTTGCTCCTAAAATGCTTGGGAAACTTGTTCCCGGATCATTTAATTTTAATCAAATGCCAAGTGGTCAGCCCAACATTTATATCGGAATGCTATTAATGCTCGGCGCTTGTCTCTACTTTTTCAACAATCGCTTTGACCTTCGTCGTCGTTTGATTGGGGCAGCCATTTCTATTTTCTTTATTATCTCATTCTGTTACGAACCATTAGATCTTTTATGGCATGCCGGCCAGTTTCCAGTTTGGTACCCTTATCGTTTTTCCTACCTTTTCTCTTTCTGGTGCATCTATCTTGCAGCTAAAGTGCTTCAACCTGATTTCAAAATAAAAAAGCGCAGTGCACTTATCCTGACGTTGCTTATTATCGCAATTTACTGGTATGTTGGTACGCTTAACTTATCGTATATTAATAGCAATCAACGGAATATCGGCTTATGCTTTGCGCTGATCGCTGTTAGTTGCCTTTGTATTCCCCGAACAAATTCACCGCGCTTATACGACGCGCTTCTTGTTCTCCTTGCTGTCTGTGATATTTCTATGAGTGGATACACGGCGCTTAATAAGATCTCCTACGTTTCACAACCTGAATTTGGCAACTACACTATTGCTCTTGATAAAAGTGTAGAAAAACTAAAGAAGCATGATCCGAGCTTCTACCGCGTTGCCAAAACTTTTATGCGAACAAAGGATGATCCCTTCCAAGCAGACTTCAATTCTGGTGACCATTTTGGTTCGACCCTAGAGCCACCAATTCCAGCCTTCATGGGTGCAATTGGGCAGCCAGATGGGGATGGTTTTGTTACGTATACTAATGGAACTCAAGTGAGTGATGCGCTTCTTGGTTACAAATACACTATGAATGCCCGGAATACTTCAGCCGGACAGGCATTACCCCTATCAGGTTTCCGTCCTGATTGGTATAGTTACCCATTAGTAGGATCAACTTCGGCAGTCAATCTCCGTGAGAACCCACATGCCCTTCCGATTGCATTTGGAGCTAATGCTGCCATCCTTCACCTTCAACGGACAACAATGGATCCGTTAAACTATCAGTCACAGATTTTCCAAACGCTTGCCGGTCGTCCAACACTTCATTCATTATTTGCCGTTCAAAACTTTAATTCCGTCAAATTCAATAATGTTCAAAGTGCTAAGCAAATTACTGGCACGATCTTTAGAAAGCAAAACCTGCTTAAACCAGCATCAGTTCAACTAGAATTTATTCCGCCAACCAACGATTCTTATTACTTAACACTCGGACCAAACGTTGAGGATAATGCCACAATTACGATGAATAACAAAAAATTCACCCAATATGACACCTTTCGTAATACGGTAGTAATCAACGTTGCTCATGATCAAAAAGGGCAAAAAGTCCTTGTCAATTTGCAACTAAAGAAAGCTACACTTTGGATGCAAAATGTTAGTATCTATCAACTAAAGCAACGACCATTTATGGCAAGCTTAAAGACTCTCCAAGAATCTCCCTTAAAGATTAGTTCATACCGTAGTAATCGGATTGTTGGTACAGTCAATCTCCAGCGGAATCAGCGAGTATTGATGACTACTATCCCTGCTGCCAAGGGTTGGCACGTTAAGGTAGATGGTAAGTCTACTACTCCACAAACCGTGCTTAATACGTTTATGGCTATTCCAATGAGTCCCGGAAAGCATCGGGTTGAATTTTATTATCGACCACCGTTTCTCATTCTCGGGCTTATAATTACAGTTATAAGTCTCGGTTTAACTGGTTGGTGGGTTAAGAAAGAACATCAAACAAGGACAATGTTTGATTAACAATAAAGCTCTTTAGCATGTGAGTGGAAATTAACCTTCTCGACAAGGCGGTGGGCTAAGGATAGAACGGTGATTAGCACGGCACGGGCTGATTATCGTTCGGACTTAGCCTCGAGCCTTGTGGCGACGCGAAGCTAGTTCCACGATATCGTAACAATATTCATATAAAGCGAGAGGCTGGGAAAAAACTCCTAGTCCAAAATAAAAACCGGATGATGAATTGTTTGAACAATTCATCATCCGGTTTTTATATACACAGGAAATCGTTCCTGATATGATGTAATTACCC
>NZ_JAJGUI010000020.1:0-249 GCF_020784875.1 Limosilactobacillus reuteri subsp. simiae
TCGTACCGTCTGGCAACTCGCCCTTGTTCTTAATCCCGTCGGCTGGGTCTGGGATGACGCCGGTCTTCGTGTTTACATCTTGACCCTCTGGTGTGTACTTGTCAGCGTCAGTCGGCGTTGTTGGGTTCGTGACGTGTACTGTTACGGGAACTTCGTCCTTTGAACCGTCTGGGTAAGTTACCACAATCGTGGCTGGCTTGTCACCAGCTGTCGTTACATCTGGCGTGTCTTTCCAAGTATACTTCGTAC
>NZ_JAJGUI010000021.1:0-239 GCF_020784875.1 Limosilactobacillus reuteri subsp. simiae
CGCTAGTTAGAAACTTACGAATGAGTCTTAGTGTCCATGGGTCATCAATATATTGTTGGAGATACTTAATCATCAAGTCATGATTAACGTTATCAAAATAGGCTTTTAGGTCTAAGTCGATAACTCTTCGATAACCTTGATTATAAAGATCTACTACTTTTGCAATAGCGTCATGGGCCCCACGGTGGGGACGGAAGCCAAAACTATTATCAGAGAAAACACGCTCAAAGATAGGCGTA
>NZ_JAJGUI010000022.1:0-237 GCF_020784875.1 Limosilactobacillus reuteri subsp. simiae
GGAGGGAGCCGCCTAAGGCGGGACAGATGACTGGGGTGAAGTCGTAACAAGGTAGCCGTAGGAGAACCTGCGGCTGGATCACCTCCTTTCTAAGGAATAAAACGGAACCTACACATCGGAGAAACTTTGTTTAGTTTTGAGAGGTTTACCTCTTAAAACTTTAACCTATAAGACGCTTATTTGGGCCTATAGCTCAGCTGGTTTAGAGCGCACGCCTGATAAGCGTGAGGTCGATGG
>NZ_JAJGUI010000023.1:0-280 GCF_020784875.1 Limosilactobacillus reuteri subsp. simiae
GTGGTGGACCGAATGGTTCAACAAGCTGTAGCCCAAATTCTTACGCCTATCTTTGAGCGTGTTTTCTCTGATAATAGTTTTGGCTTCCGTCCCCACCGTGGGGCCCATGACGCTATTGAAAAAGTAGTAGATCTTTATAATCAAGGTTATCGAAGAGTTGTTGACTTAGACCTAAAAGCCTATTTTGATAACGTTAATCATGACTTGATGATTAAGTATCTCCAACAATATATTGATGACCCATGGACACTAAGACTCATTCGTAAGTTTCTAACTAGCG
>NZ_JAJGUI010000024.1:0-642 GCF_020784875.1 Limosilactobacillus reuteri subsp. simiae
TACACGTTTCCGACAAGAGGAATAAGTTTAATTTCCACAGAAACAAGCGGTGCAGTGATGCAGTGTTGAGTAAGCCAGAAGTCAGCCGAGGTCATAGTAGTTTGAATAATCAGATGAAGGACTGAACGACAATAACTTGTAACTTATATCGGAGGTGTAATCAGGTGCGACAATCGCAGAAAACAGAACAACAAGCTGACCGCTTGTCGAGGATAGGTTTGGAAAACCGAAAGTACACAAGGGCGCGTAGTACCGGTTATGGTGAAGGTAAAGGTATGAGTGTCACTATCCAAGACTTAGTCTTGGATCGCAATAACCTTAATCAGGCTTATTTGCGAGTTAAGAGAAATAAAGGAGCAGCAGGCGTTGACGATATGACAGTCAATGACCTTCTGCCATATCTTAGAGAAAATAAGACGGAACTGATCGCTAGTTTGCGTGAGGGCAAGTATAAACCAGCCCCAGTCAAACGGGTAGAAATTCCGAAGCCTAATGGTGGAGTAAGAAGACTTGGAATACCAACGGTGGTGGACCGAATGGTTCAACAAGCTGTAGCCCAAATTCTTACGCCTATCTTTGAGCGTGTTTTCTCTGATAATAGTTTTGGCTTCCGTCCCCACCGTGGGGCCCATGACGCTATTG
>NZ_JAJGUI010000025.1:0-883 GCF_020784875.1 Limosilactobacillus reuteri subsp. simiae
GCAAAAGAGGCCTTTTTTATATAATTTTTATCGCCCACCCGCATAGCAGGTGGTTTTTTGTTTCGTGCACTCGCTCTGCTCGCGCACTCAACCAGGTCTAAAGACATTAATGTAAAAACTCCTGTAACCCTTGATACAAAAGAATTACAGGAGTTAACTTTAGCTTAGCTGATACTTCGCATTCCTGCTTAAATATGCCTCCGGTGGGGGTCGAACCCACACTCCCTCAACGGGAACTGGATTTTGAGTCCAGCGCGTCTGCCAATTCCGCCACAGAGGCATCAGCTAACTAAAAGGTGGTAATCGGATTTGAACCGATGATAAAGGTTTTGCAGACCTCTGCCTTACCACTTGGCTATACCACCAAATAGTTAAGATTAAGTAATAAGCTTAATCAAAAGGGCGGTATGTGGGATTCGAACCCACGCGTGCCGGACCCACAAACCGGTGTGTTAACCAAACTTCACCAATACCGCCAAAATATTCAGTTAAGCAGGGATAGTAGGAATCGAACCCACAATGACGGTTTTGGAGACCGTAGTTATACCGTTTAACTATATCCCTATAAAATGGGGGAGAGTGGATTCGAACCACCGAACCCGAAGGAACGGTTTTACAGACCGTCGCGTTTAGCCAGACTTCGCTACTCCCCCATAAATGGCGCGGGACGGAATCGAACCGCCGACACACGGAGCTTCAATCCGTTGCTCTACCAACTGAGCTACCGAGCCATTGTGTCATGGGTATATACAACTATTAAGTTGTAATGGAGGATACAGGGCTCGAACCTGTGACCCCCTGCTTGTAAGGCAGATGCTCTCCCAACTGAGCTAATCCTCCAAAAGTGACCCGTGCGGGATTTGAACCCACGATACCAGCGTGA
>NZ_JAJGUI010000026.1:0-9880 GCF_020784875.1 Limosilactobacillus reuteri subsp. simiae
TGAGCCAGGATCAAACTCTCATATAAAATATATAAGAACTTGAATAGCTCTCAATTATCTTTGTTATTAAGCGAATTGACTTCGCAAATGTTTTGCTTCAAATCACATCGTGATTGAATACCCTACACATTTGATTCGTCGAAACTTTGTTCAGTTTTCAAAGGTCTACCTGTTGGCTGATCAAGCAGCCAATCAACACATTTATTATAACATATATCAGATCGGCTTGTCAAGAAGAAATTTTAATTATTTTTGAATTCCTTTTGATTGATAACTCAATCAGCAACTTTATTAATATATCATGTCATCAAGTAGATGTCAACAGTTTTTTATAATACAATTCAAAAATCATTGACTTTACAACCATATTTACTCTTAATAATCTTAATAGATATGATCATTTATTCATGCCTTATCGATGACAGGAATTATATTTTACCCTATATTTTTATTATTTGCAATACTTTTCTATAAAAAAATTACCAGTAAGCAAATTAATTTTATCTCCTGGTAATTTTCTATTAATTAGTTCAATTACTAATAATTTTTTGTACTTAAAAGATCATCTTTAGCATTTTTGAAATCACTTGGCAATGGTGCCGAAACAGTAATATTTTCACCTTTAAATGGACTATAAAAGCTTAGCCAATAACAATGGAGCGCTTGTCTAGCAATCAATCCTGATTCTTCACCATACATTTTATCGCCAATTAATGGAAAACCAAGACTAGCAAAATGAACGCGAATTTGGTGTGTCCGACCTGTATGCAACCTAATTTTGATAAGGCTTGCTTGAACATTACATTCTTGGCGCCAGTATTCAGTTACAGATGCTTTCCCTTCTTTCCCTACCATTCTTTTTACAAATGAATTGGGATCGCGTCTAATCGGCGCATCAATATAACCATGCTCTGCAGGAACCTTTCCTTTAATTAGAGCAAGATAGTTTTTCTTAACTAAATGTTTTTTTAACTGTTCATCTAGGACAGCATGAGCAAATCGGTGCTTAGGAAAAACAACTAAGCCGCTGGTATCACGGTCTAAACGTGTTGCAACATGGGTAACCTGATTTTCATAATCTTGGCGCTTATAGTAGCCTTTTACCCGATTTACCAAACTATCGGCCACCGGAACATTATGAGCCGGAACTGTCGCTACTCCTGCCGGCTTATTCATTATTAAAAAGTCTTGATCTTCATAAATAATATCGATAGGTGCCTCACTGACATCCACATTATCATTAGCAGTTTCTGGAGGGAGAATTAATGTTACTTTATCGTGGTAATTAACAGTATCAACTGCCCACTTATCTACCCCATTTATTTGCATTTTTCCTCCATGATATATGGCTACTTTTAATAACGAAGAAGAAACCCCATACATTTTTAATGCCGATCGTAATTTCCGTGGTGTGTGATGATCATATATCCAATTAAATTCCATTAATGCACTCCACCAATAAATGAATCTTTTACTCGATTCCAGAAATTATTATGCCGATATTGAGCAAAATATATTCGTTGCTTAGAAACTCTATAAGATAATTCAGTTAGGTACCGCTCCTTCTCGCTTTTAAGCATCCATTGATCACGATCGCATGTAAGCACATGCCCATTTTCATCACGCAAACGCAAAATTAACTCAGCATCAGCACCAAAAATAATCGGTGAGCCTAGGGTCCGGAAAACCCGGTTGTTAAGTGAAGCCATTTCTGCTAACTGAAAGCCAACACTATTTGGATCGACAATGGCACCCCCGACTGATTTATTATAAGCAGTTGAACCGGTTGGAGTTGAAATACATAAACCATCCCCCCGAAAGTTTTCAAACAAATGATTATTAATGAACACATCACATACCATTGTTCGTGTAACATTCCGAATTGTTGATTCATTAAGTGCAATATAATTCTCTATCTGTCCATCAGAATAAGTAGCCTTCATAGCAAGTAGAGGATATGAAACTGCTTGTCCGCTATCTTTTACTAAACTATCAACTAAATCATCAATTTCAAAACTCCGCCAATCCGTATAAAATCCTAAGTGCCCAGTATGAATTCCAACAAAGCGGATGTTATTTAAGTCTTTTTGATAATGATGAAAAGCCGATAACAAAGTACCATCTCCACCGATTGTTATTACAACTTCTGGATTTTTTTCGACATAAGTTAAACCCGCCCGTTTCATTTCCGTTTTTAAAACCTTTGTCACTCGTTGAGATTCTGCTGTTTCATTATTATATATTCCAATTCTCATAACTTACTCCTTTAACTCGTCTTCATCAATAGAATTAGTTGACCTCCGCTTAGAAAACAATGTCTGTGCTTCCTTTATTTCTTCTCGAATCTCTGACATTTCATTATCAAGCTTAAATGCTGCCTCTGCGGCTCTTTGCAACCTTGCAGATAGCTCCTCAGGAAACTCACCTTGATATTTATAATTTAAGGAATGTTCTACTGTTGCCCAAAAGTTCATTGCAAGGGTACGTACTTGAATTTCAGCTAATATTCTTTTTTCTCCAGTAATTAATTGCACCGGATATTCAATAACAATATGATAGGAACGATATCCACTCGGTTTAACATTGGTGACGTAATCTCGTTCTTCTAAAATAGTCATATCACTTCGCTGCCGTAATAAGTCAACTACCTTATAAATATCTTCTACAAATTGACACATGATTCGTAAACCGGCAATATCTTGCATATCTTGCTCAAGTCGATCCTCTTGCACATGTCGTCTAATCATTTTTTCTTTAATACTATCAACTGGCTTTACTCGTCCAGTTACAAATTCAATCGGAGAATGTTGCGTTTGGTCTTGAAATTGCTTTCGCATCCCCCGTAATTTGACTTTTAGTTCATTTACGGCTTGCTGATATGGCAATAAAAAATGCTGCCAATCTTCAATCATAATTCAGCCTCCTGTTAAATCTCCGTATATTTTAGCACATTTATAATAATAACTCTTGTAATTATCTTAAAACTAAATTCTTTACAAATAGTTAGATATTTGCAAAAATAATTATGTTCACAGGATTAGGATTTTGAGTATACAAATGATCGGAGGGGTTAATTATGCTCGAACTTCATCTTTTTGTGAATCCATTAGGAATGCGCTGTTTACGGTGTGAAAAAGACGTGTTAAAAATTGATCGTGATTTAAATACAAAAATTAGTTACCAATTTGTACCACTATTCAATATGAAAACGATCGATAGCACACTTAAATATTATCATCTTAATCCCCATGATCTTGCTGTAAGACAACAAGTATCAAAAACCCTTAACCAAATAATATTAGATTATAAAGCAGCCCTCTTCCAAGGACGAAAACGTGGACGGCATTATCTCTTACAATTACAATCTGCGCTTATTAACCAAGGCTTGGATTACAACGATGAATTAATTAATAAAATTGCACATGATTCACACCTTGACTTAGAAATGTTTTTTGAGGATCGGCAAAGTCAACTTGCTAAGCAGGCTTTCCGTCAAGATCAAAAAATCGCAAGTGATCTAGGCGTATCAGAAACGGCTACCGCAGTCGTTTTTAACACCGAAGATTCTGATTACGGCCTAATGATTCCAAATTTTGACTATAATACTTTAATAAACGCATTTAAAAGCGGAAAATTGGCTCGATCTGCATCCTTAGATGAATTTGTGAACCAATATCGTCCGCCAAAGCTTCAAATTATACAAAACAATAATTAATAAAAAAGAGATTGGAAAAGTTGGTCTTTCATTATTGCACCATCTATCCAACCTCTTTTTTATTTTCTGCCTAGAATTGTAATCGTTCTCTTGAAAAAGCAAGCTTTACTAGTTTCCCCAGTAATTTTTTGCTTTCGTCCACTGCGGTTTCGGCCATCCGATTATTAATCGTGGTTAAAAATGCACTCACATCCTGGTGTTCTGCTATTTCCTTATCCGTATTATTTTGAATATTCATTGTTTTTGCCATTACTTGCAATTCAAAGTTTTCTTCAATACTCTGTGCTTGACGATAATTTTGGTCCCCAAGCGCAGCAATTGTATGAGTGAGCCAATACATATCGTCTATTGAATATTCAGTACTAGTGTTTCGATAAGGGATTGGTGTATCGTCAATATTTGCATAAAAGGGAACCACTGCATTAAAAGTATTAGGACCAAATGCTAACCAATGAACACCAGCAATACTTGCCGAAACATTATTACGTATTTGTAGAATATGTAATTCCAAGTTTCGGTTTAGTGCAATTGACCTAAATGGGGCTTTATCTCTTTCTAAATGATACGGATCAAAAGCTGTCCCTTGATAATGAGAACTCATTAACTTCTTAATCGTAGTTACAGTAAGCTTTTCTTTTGCATAACAGATGAATGGAAGGTTATTACTTTGTGGATTAGCATTTATCGTCCCTAGTTGCTGCTGAACATACCATGCTCGCGGGTTGTTATAGACAGTATCAGTAGCAGTTGCACTTCCACAAATATGTCGTAAATTGTATTCGTCTTCGCTAGGATTCAACTTATTTTGATCAATCCACTGTTTCAAATTTGGTGAACTCATTGTGTTGGGACTATCAAAATCAAAATTAGTAATATTAAATCGATTAGGAGCAATCACATAGGCATTGTCGGGAATTTTAACAGCTGCCCAATGATGACCACCAATCGTTTCCATATACCACACTTCATTATTATCACTAAAAGCTATCGCATTAGCCTCATAAGTACCATACTTTTCTAATAAACTTCCTAGTTTCTTAACACCATCTTGAGCACTCTTAATATAAGGAAGGACTAATGTTACAAAATCTTCTTCGCCAATTCCCGATAAAGTGTTATAAGGATCTATTGCCAATATCCGGGCATTAGTAGTAATAGTTTCAGTCGCACTCATCGCAACATTCAGACCATTGATACCGCCTGCACCAAAAATTCCATCTTTATCGTCAGCATCAGGCGTAGAAGTATATTTTAGCTTAGGAACTGGTAAATCAATTTTAAAGTCAGTTGTTTTGCTTTGATATTTACGTGGCTGTCTTTCTGGTTTTACTAATACAAATCTTTGAGGATCAAATGCATTACCATAATCTTCCTCACGACAAACTATAGTTGACCCGTCAATTGTTGCATTCTTTCCTGCTAAAAACATTGTACATGTGTGTTGCATATTATGATCTCCTTTTAACCAGCTGTAGTTTTAACTGTGAATCATTAAACCATCTTGGACGATGAATTAAAATAAGATGATTATCCTTTCTGCAAATTACTTTAAAGGCAATTAATTCGTTTGTATATTGGTTGATAATAATATTGCGAATTGTTTCGGGAGGTAAACAACCAGGGAATAACCAATCGCTTTTGTTTACCTTCATTAATAATCTTTTCCATTCCTTATCTCCCCAAGAATAAAATAAGGGGAATTTCTCTATCTCTAATATTACACCAATTCGCCAGATAATCATTGGAATAGACATTGCCGGCCAACTTGCAATGAGATCATGGCATACTAGTGGACATTCAGATAAAGCATGTCCAGTAAGTTTTAAAGTGGTTAATGATAGTTCTCTTATTTCTTTACTCGGAAAATGATACTGTTTCTTCTTTAACATTTCAATCTGCTTCATTAAAATAGTTTTTTTATCATACTTTAACCGGCTATAGGAGCAACGCCAATATTTCTGATCAATAACTAATTGCGCCCTTTTCACATCCCAAAACAAGAGAACAAACTGCTTTCTAAAGATTTGCGTAAACTGAACGATTTTCTTATTTCCCAAGTTACGCAAATAAGGTGATCCTAATATCCACCAAACCGGAATTTTTAACTGACGATACCCTTCATTACGTGCTAATAACTTTTCAAGGCTTAAGGGACTACATTGAAATTCAACTGCTACAGTTTGTCCATTAATTTCTAAAAGAATATCCGGTCGCTGAGCAATTGTTGGAAAATAGACTTCTAATTGCGGATTCCAATGATGCTTTTGTGCCCATTGATAAATCTGTTTTTTCCCTTTTAAATGTTCTAATGTTTCACCCTCGCTAAAGCCACAGTCATTTCCCTTCTTATGGGCATAATGAGTAATCTTATGCTTTCCTCGTCGCAAAATCACTCCTTGCCCGCATCCTGGACAATAATATGCCATATCGCTTTTTGCATTTTCAGCTAACACTAATTGATTATTATGAGCTGCAATTAACATTTAATCCCCCTATATATTTATATACGGAAATTACTCAATTTTGCACGAAAAAAAGCTACGTTGAGTATGAACTCAAACGCAGCTTATTCAAAATAGTGTCGAATTAAATGCAAGGCAGATACTGACATTATTTTCTTTCCATGTTCACTTAAAAAATCAACCGTTGTTGCCGTGGGATTTCCATATTCATAAGCAAGAGCAAGCTGATCTTTAACCTCATTGCTGTTCAAAATAGAATCAGAATAAGCAATTGCTAAATAATACAAATCATTGTACTTATATAAATATGATGAAACATCATCATTCTCGGCAATTTTCGCAAAATCAATTAAATCTTCAAAAGAATCAAACGTAATTACTTGCCAGTTCGTGTGTTGAATCTCATTATCTTCTGAATCATTAATCGCTGTTTTTCTTTGATCTTGATCCGGACTATTTTTTTGAATCAAATGTTGCTTAATATATTTGGACACCTGGTCATTAATTGGTCCATGCTGTTCATTCCCAGCAAAGTTAGAATCATTTTTACTAATAAATAATTCTAAGCCATTATTAGTGGGCATCACCTGAAAAGTAACCGCATCGTTATTTTGGAATTGGTGATCAGTATCTACTTCTTTCAGGATACTATAAAAGAAATCCTCTATTTGCTGATGGTCACCAAGCAAATCTAGAATGGTGATACCCCGAGCAGATAAATCATCATTATCTACCAAAACGCGAATAGTATTTTCATTAATGCGTTCCATCTCCATTGAGCAGCACCTCCTTTTACCAAAACTAGATGTTACTTCTATTGTAAGGATTTTCGCTTAAAAGTAAAGTTACTCGGTTAAAAGAATAAAAAAAGGAAAGCATATCACTTTCCATATTCTATCAGTTAAATCATATTTGCTTTTTCTTGAGCCTCTACTAGTTCTAGTTCACGAACCTTTCGTGGTAAGAAGCGACGGATTTCGTCTTCGTTGTAACCTACTTGAAGCCGTTTATCATCAATAATAATCGGACGTCGTAACAATCCTGGGTTTTTACTAATTAACTTAAACAGGGCTTTCATCGACAAATCATTAAGGTCTACGCTCAACTTTTGGTAAGCTTTAGACCGCTTTGAAATAATGTCTTCAGTACCATCTTCAGTCATCCGTAAAATATTCTTGATTTCATTTAAAGACAATGGTTCAGAAAAAATATTCCGTTCCTTAAAAGCAATATCATGTTCTTTTAGCCAGGCACGTGCTTTACGACAAGACGTGCAACTTGGAGACGTATATAGTGTAACCATTTCGTTTAGTGGCCTCCTTTATTAAGTTAAACTAGAACATTCATTAATACATTGTTTATTATACTCCCTATTCAATTAATATTAAAGTCATATAACAAAAATTATTGACTTTTTGTAAGTCGAATTGCTACTATATTTTCTATTTATTCTTTATCAAAAATAAAGTAGATAAAATTTACAATTTAATTATTTTACATTAAGTTGTACTATAATAAGTATGACTACTAACTTCTGAGGAGGAATTAATATGTTAACAAAAATTAGCTTAACATTTGGTTCACGACAAATTTTACAATCAATTATTGATAAATATCCCGAGCGGCATTTTAAATTAATGCAGGCAACTACTCATACAAGAAAATTAGCATTATTTGATCTTTCTGGAAAAGATACTATTTTTCAGTCACCAGTAAAATTAACAACTCTTGATTCAACGTTAGATGCTCAATTAAATGGAATGTTTTACTACCAATCATTTCAAGTAAACGGTGACCGTCAAAAGCTACTTTATAATACACTTCAAAAGGTATTAACTGAACCAGCTAATATGAACGGGGGTTATATGCTTAGCGTTGATAATAAAGCGGAAGCTACTACTTTAGTTTTACTGACTGCTTGGGCTGATTTTGAAGCCTTAACTGCATGGAAGGAAAGCGAAACTTTTACCTCTTTAAAGAACTTCACTAGTATGGGGTCAGATAATAGTTATTATGATGAGATTTACAAACCCATTTTTTAATTAAGTAGATAACGTAGGGCATTTGCCAATGGTAGTATTTAACTGATACATACAACAAGACCATGACTTATCATTTTCGGTAACTCATAGTCCTGTTTTTTAATTCGTATTTTATGGTTCTACAATATCTGATGTTGATATAGAAATATTACTTTCTATACCAATATCAGATTTTTTGTTTTTAAACTAAAAAAGAGGCTCGCCCTCTGATACAATGAAATCGCCAAATCACATAGTAAAGAAGGTAATCTCCATGGATAATGATACTAGAACTCCACTCAATTTAACAGACCCTCATTTAAATTTTCCTCATCATTGGCTTAAATATAAAGTAATTAAAAATGTTCGCGTGGCGCAAATATCCTGTACTCTTTCTTATACGCCGCGAGCTTGTCCAAACTGCGGAGTTATTAATCGTGGGCAAATCTTAAAATATGGTTTTTATCAAGCTAAACACAAATATGGACAATTTAGGGCTCAACCATTAATGTTGCTTGTTAATACTCAACGTTTTCAATGTCCTGACTGCCATACAACATTTAATGCGACTAGTTATCTTTTTGAAAAGCAACGAACAATTAGTCGTGATTTAAGGCGTGAAATTATTCTTCGGTTAACGCGAATTCAAACAATTAAAGATATTGCCCATGATTTGTTTATCAGTGAAGCTTCGGTCCAGCGGGTCCTTTTGGACCTCGCTGATCAATATAAACCGAATTTAAACTATCTACCGGAAACACTATGTATTGATGAATTTAAATCAATGCGGAGCGCTAAAGGTAAAATGAGTTTCATCGCCGTTGATGGTGATCGGAGTTGCTTATTTGAGCTCCTTGAAGATCGGCGATTACGTAGTTTATTTAAGCATTATCAACAGTTTACACGTGCTGCCCGTTGCCGGGTAAAATATCTGGTAATGGATATGAACGTTGCCTATGATCAACTAGTTAAAACCGTTTTTCCTTGTGCTCAAATCATCTATGATCGCTTTCATATTGCCAAACACCTTAATGATACGATGAATCATGTGCGAATTCATGTCTTCAATCGTTTGCGAAAAGGTGATTCTGCGGAGTAGAAACAAGCTCGGCGCCTTAAACGTTATTGGCGGCTATTTCTTCAAGATCGGGAAAATTTAAGTACAAAAGTTTATTACGAAGGACGTTATTTTAATCGCGTTGTTAATTCCATTATGATCTTAGACTTAATGTTAGCGTATGACTAAGAGTTAAGAGCCACCTATAATTTTATTCAAGCCTTGAAGCGTGCTTACAATCAACGTGATTTTACAACTTTCTTTCAATTACTTAAACTTCGGCCAGACAGTGTCAGCCATTATACAATCCACCGTTGTCAGGTTTTAGCGCGCTATAAAGAGGGAATTAAGCGGGGCTTTGAGACGAAGTTCTCAAATGGTCGAACCGAAGGGATTAATAATCGAATTAAAACTATCAAACGAGTTGCCTGTGGTTATTGTTACTTTACGGCATTTAAAACGCGAATTTATTTAATTATTGGTCACCAAATTCAAACTAACTAAAAAGGCTCTACAATTTTAAGTACTGATGGATTTAACATTAGTGCTTTATTTGTTTAAAATTTAAAATAAAAAAGCGAAAGATGGTTGGACCCCGTCTTCGTTAAGAAAGGACCATCTTTCA
>NZ_JAJGUI010000027.1:0-224 GCF_020784875.1 Limosilactobacillus reuteri subsp. simiae
ATGGCTAATAAATTAAATAGCTTAGCCCATACGAAGTGGTTATGTAAGTATCACATCGTATTCATACCAAAGTATAGACGTAAAGCGATCTTCAATCAATACCGAAGAGACCTAAGAGATTATATTCGTTTATTGTGTAAATATAAGGGAGTAGAAATAATTGAAGGTCATATGATGCCAGATCATGTGCACTTGTTAGTAAGTATTCCGCCGAAGCTAAGTGT
>NZ_JAJGUI010000028.1:0-234 GCF_020784875.1 Limosilactobacillus reuteri subsp. simiae
AGAAAACTGGAACAACTTGGACTTATGAATATGTCCAAGACGCTCCAGTCAATTCAATGTGATTAAGTTGTCGAACCGCCGTATACGGAACCGTACGTACGGTGGTGTGAGAGGTCGAGGCTGGGAAAAAACTCCTAGTCCAAAATAAAAACCGGATGATGAATTGTTTGAACAATTCATCATCCGGTTTTTATATACACAGGAAATCGTTCCTGATATGATGTAATTACCCCT
>NZ_JAJGUI010000029.1:0-208 GCF_020784875.1 Limosilactobacillus reuteri subsp. simiae
GGCGATAAAAATTATATAAAAAAGGCCTCTTTTGCCTTAAGATGTAGGTGTTCAAGCCAAAGTCAATAAGGGAAAAGAGGTTATATAAATATGGCTAATAAATTAAATAGCTTAGCCCATACGAAGTGGTTATGTAAGTATCACATCGTATTCATACCAAAGTATAGACGTAAAGCGATCTTCAATCAATACCGAAGAGACCTAAGAG
>NZ_JAJGUI010000003.1:0-237 GCF_020784875.1 Limosilactobacillus reuteri subsp. simiae
AGTTATGAAGGGCGCATGGTGAATGCCTTGGTACTAGGAGCCGATGAAGGACGGGACTAACACCGATATGCTTCGGGGAGCGGTAAGTACGCTTTGATCCGGAGATTTCCGAATGGGGAAACCCAATCAGCTTAGTCGCTGATTACTTGACTAGTGAATACATAGCTAGCAAGAGGTAGACGCAGTGAACTGAAACATCTTAGTAGCTGCAGGAAGAGAAAGAAACATCGATTCCCT
>NZ_JAJGUI010000030.1:0-279 GCF_020784875.1 Limosilactobacillus reuteri subsp. simiae
ACTCCGTCTCGATGAGTGAAAGCTTATCTAACTCCGTTTCAATGAGTGAGAGCATGAGTAACTCGGTATCGATGAGCGAAAGCTTAAGCAACTCGGTATCGATGAGCGAAAGCTTAAGCAACTCCGTCTCGATGAGTGAAAGCTTATCTAACTCCGTTTCAATGAGCGAAAGCTTAAGTAACTCGGTATCAATGAGCGAAAGCATGAGTAACTCGGTATCGATGAGTGAAAGTATGAGTAACTCGGTATCGATGAGTGAAAGTTTAAGCAACTCCGTAA
>NZ_JAJGUI010000031.1:0-14789 GCF_020784875.1 Limosilactobacillus reuteri subsp. simiae
AAAGATGGTCCTTTCTTAACGAAGACGGGGTCCAACCATCTTTCGCTTTTTTATTTTAAATTTTAAACAAATAAAGCACTGATGTTAAATCCATCAGTACTTAAAATTGTAGAGCCTTACATTATAGTGACCGATGATGGTTATTTATTTGTTTCGATTAAGTGCTTAGCCAATGCAAAATTACCAAGGGTAGCTGAGCCATTTTCTGGAACAGAAGGGTTAACAATATATTCATCGAGCGATCCAACTGGAAGATAATCGTTCCATAACATTGCAAATTGCTTTCGAACCCGTTCAAGAAAGGCTGGGCGCGAGACACTTCCACCAAAGATAATTTTTTGTGGACGCAAAATGGCAGTTACCTGAACAGCAGCTTGTGCAACGTAATATGCCATGATATCCCAAACAGGGTGATTATCGGGAACATCTTCGCCACTAATACCGAGCCGTGCCTTGAAAGTTGGCCCAGCTACTAATCCCTCCAAGCAATCGTGGTGGTAAGGACAGATACCAGTAAAGTTCAGATCAGCTGGGTGGCGTTGTAAGCGAACATGGCCCATTTCAGGGGTACTAATTCCACCAATAAAGCGACCATCTTGAATTGCGCCAGCACCCACGCCAGTTCCAAGGGTATAGTAAACCAAGGCCGGATTATCATACTTATCTTTTAAATTGACATATTCACCGTAAACTGAACCATTAACGTCCGTTGTCCAGTAGACGGGAATATTGAGGGCGTCAGTCATTGTGCCAACAAAATTGCAATTTTGCCACTTAACTTTAGGAGTATCAGTAATATAACCGTACTTTTCACTAGCCGGATTAGTATCAATTGGTCCAAAACTAGCAATTGAAAGTGCCGCTAGTTCAGGATACTGCTTAAAAAATTTAATTGAAGCTCCTAAAGTTTCTTCGGGGGTAGTTGTAGGGATGATTTTTTTATCAATTTCATTAAAATTTTCGTCACCGACAGCACAGACAAACTTAGTACCGCCAGCTTCAATACTTCCTAATAACATAATTAAAAACCTCATTTAATTAAAGTGAACGTTTATCAATCTGATAACCATGTTTGAGTATAAACCTTAGAAAACGGTATCACAAGCACAATTAGCCTCTTTTTACTTATAAAACGTTTCACTAATTCAAATTAATTTCTGAACTTTCGCGCCAAGTGGATTTGGCAGGCAAATTAATATGAATAGGGATATCAGTTGGATTATTCAGACGGTGGACTAGTCTTTGAACTGCCATTTTACCCATTGAAAGACTTGCTGGATTGATCGATGAAAGGGACGGAACTAAATATTCAGCAATATCCGAATCATTATAGCTAATAATTTGAAGGTCTTGGGGGACTTTAAGCTGATGTTGCTTTAGGGCTCGATATGCCCCGATAGTTAGTTGGTCACTAGCTATTAAGGCGGCCTGAAAATTATCTTTCAAAAGAGTATTCATGCTATCAAAGCCATCTTTAGGAGTCCACCCATTAAGGGCAATCAATGGAGAAATATTATGAAGTCTTGTCCACATCAAATAGGCCTTAGCTCGAATATCTTGATACGAGTCTGTTGTTTCGCCATTATTATTCATGGGATGAATATTTCCACCGATAAAGGCGATTTTATTAAGGCCATTTTCTAGTAGCTGATCAAGAACGATTTGAGTAGCTTCAAAATACGAATTACGGATAATATCGTAAGCGGGGAGGTATCGATAGTCGTCAATTAAAACGATATGGGGATTGTTTTTAGCTAAATTAGCGTAGAATTCTTGCGTAAAAACTCCAGCGACAATTACGCCATCATATTTTCGAGCGTCAGTAAATTGAAAGGCTTTATTGGGAAAACGAACAAAAGCTTTGATTTGAATATTTTGCTTGGAAGCTTCCTGAATAATTCCATCATGAACTTGAATGAAATAAGGGTCATGAGCTTCTGTCTCGAGGGAATGAGTTGTGAGTACTAGGATTGAACGAGGAGTTAGCGGCGGAGTGACGGGCCTGTTTAGGTGGGGATGGTAATTATACTTTGCTGCTACTTCTTTAATTCGTGCTCTTGTTTGTTCACTTACTGAAAAAGATGAATCATTGCTTAAGACACGTGAAACGCTGGCGGGAGATACACCAGCCTCACGTGCTATTTTTCTGATACCAGTCATAGGGAAACCTCCTTTTAATCAATTTCTAGCATAACATATTTTTAGTAAACGTTTAGTAGTTAATGATGGCGGTTAATTATTGTTACATCAATAATGAAAGCGCTTGACGAAAAATAACTAAACGTTTATTATAGAATCGATTTCAAGAAAGGGGCCACAACAAATGATTACATTTGATGAACAACAACGTGTTTTTCACTTAAAGAATAAAGAAATTTCCTATTTATTTTCAGTAGAAGAGGGAAATATCCTCAATCACCTTTACTTTGGACCGGCAATTCGCAACTACCATGGTGAACGCCGATATCCACGAGTTGATCGTGGGTTTTCAGGAAATCTTCCTGGATCGATGGACCGGACTTATTCGAAAGATGATTTATTACAGGAATATTCGGGAAATAATACCGGAGACTATCGCGTGCCTGCAATTATTATCAAAACAGAAAATGGTTCACGACTGACTGATTTCCGTTACAAGTCTTATAAGATTTTACCGGGGAAGCCTAAACTAGCTGGGTTACCTGCATCTTATGTTAAAAGTGATAAAGAAGCAGAAACATTGGAAGTTACTTTGGTTGATGAAACAATCGGTGCACAACTTATTCTTTCATACACTATCTATAACGAACGGCCGGTTATTACACGGAATGCGCGGTTAGTAAACACAAGCAATCAAGAATTACGAATTGAAAAGATTGCCTCAATGCAACTGGATTTAACTAAACATGATTATGACGTTATCTCCGTTCCAGGACAATATGCTCTTGAACGACAACCTGAACGGCAAGAATTACGTCGGGGAATAACAGAATTTTCTAGCCGTCGAAATTCTAGTTCTCATCATATGAATCCGTTTGTGGCCTTGGTTGACAAGAACACCGATGAATTTCAGGGAAATGCTTTGGGAGTGCTGCTTGTCTACTCAGGTAATCACCAGTTTACCTTGGAAAAAGATCAGATCGACCAGATTCGCTTAATAACTGGAATTAATGATTATAACTTTGAATGGGTTCTTGAACCGGGAAAAGATTTTCAGACACCTGAAGCAATCATGGGCTTTAGTCAACGTGGCTTAAATGGGATGTCACAAGTATTCCATAAGTTATTACGGGACCGGGTTGCTCGCGGTAAGTATCAATATGCAGACCGACCAATTGTTATTAATAACTGGGAAGCAACCTTCTTTGACTTTGATGATAAGAAGTTAGACCAAATTATTGATGAAGCAAAGCCATTGGGAATTGAAATGTTTGTTCTTGATGACGGCTGGTTTGGCCACCGGAATGATGATAATTCATCGCTTGGTGATTGGTTTGTTAATCAGGATAAGCTTACTGGGGGATTAAAGCGGGTAGCAGACCGGACCCACGAGCATGGCATGAAATTTGGCCTCTGGTTTGAGCCAGAAATGATTTCAGTTGATTCTAAGTTATATAAGGAACATCCCGACTATGCCTTACATGAACCGAACCGTGGCATGACACTTTCTCGTAATCAATTAGTGCTAGACTTTAGCCGTAAAGAAGTCGTTGATAATATCTACAATCAAATGTGCTTAATTTTAGATAAGGTGCCGCTTGACTATATTAAATGGGACTTTAACCGTAATCTTACTGAGGTCTTCTCTAGCGCAGCGGACGCAGAACATCAAGGAGAAGTTAGCCACCGTTATATTTTAGGTTTATATGACTTAATGGAGCGGTTGGTTACTCGTTATCCTAATATCTTGTTTGAAGGTTGTTCAGGTGGTGGTGGCCGTTTTGATGCTGGTATTCTTTACTACATGCCGCAAAGTTGGCCATCAGATGATACAGACGCGGTTGAACGGTTAAAGATTCAATACGGAACATCTTTAACTTATCCAATCTCATCTATGACGGCGCATGTATCGGTTTCACCTAACCAGCAAACTGGCCGTTCTACCAGTTTTAAGATGCGGGGCGATGTTGCCATGAGTGGGGTCTTTGGATATGAACTTGACTTAGCAGATTTGACTGAAGAGGATCGGCAAATGGTAAAGGAACAGATCAAGTTTTATAAGGCTCACCGCCACTTAATTCAATATGGTGACTTTATTCGCTTAGAAAGTCCTTTTGATAGCAATACGGTCGCTTGGGAATTTGTCAGTCCGGATAAGTCAGAAGCACTGCTATTTATGTTTAAGCAGTTGCATACTAACCGTTTTGAAATTAATAATACCAAGATGGCAGGGCTTGATCCAACAATTGATTATCATGATGAGATGACTGATAAGACTTATGGTGGGGATGAATTGATGAATGTCGGTTTGTTCCGTGACCCGACTCATACGGGGGATTTCCGTTCTGAAGTGCATTACTTTAAAGGCGAATAGTTTAAAATAATAAAAATCCGAGAAAATTTTCTCTCGGATTTTTATTATTTTTTACTTTTTATTAATGCATCAATCGTCCACATCCAGATTGCATGTCCCAAAAATTCAGAAACATGTTCTTCGAGTGGTTGATCTTTTGCAGCAGGTACTGTTCCCATTAATGGCATTAATTTGAGGTGGAAGAAATCCCAAACAGCAATCCCGAATGGTACTCCATCACCTTTTTTGATCCACGGTGCCAACTGTCCGCCAATACTATAGAGAACTCCAAAACCAGCTGAGAAACTAAAGTGAACAACATAGCTTACCCATGGCAACTGTTGGCCGGAATAGGTATAAGTAGCATGTGTAATCTGTGCCGGAACGCCAAATTGTTCAAGCATTTTTTGTGGTGGGTTTGTTTGATCTCGCTCTGGTGTCCGTGGTGGGAGAATATTTTCCCAACCAAGTTTAACAAGGCCGGCAACAAGACCAGCAGTTATACCAACTGTAATTGATTTGCCCCAATTAATTTTATTCACTTCAATCACCATCCAAACCTTTAGTTATTAAATCAATTGTATCAATCTTAATAGGAATTTCAATTATTTAGGTTAGCGTAAGTGTCGCTGACGAGCATATGATAGTAAGTCTGTTCCTAAAACATATTCAACACGTGAGAGCTCGGTAAATGATGAGCAACCAAGGAGCGCGAGCAAGCGTTTGACAATCACTTGCCATTCACCGAGCGTTTGGTCTAATGCTTCATAGCCTTCATTTTGAAGAATATGGAGGAAGTAACCGGCCACACCAACTGCCCGGGCGCCTAATACACCCGCCTTGATAACATCGAGGGGAGAAGTAATTCCGCCAGAGGCAATAATTTCAGTTTTACCGCGCCGAATTGAATGAGCTTCCAATAGTGATTCGGGAGTTGTTTGGCCCCAGTCCAATAAACTCTCAAAATTAATATCATGGTTACGCCGATTCTCAATCGCTGCAAAATTTGTCCCCCCACGTCCACTAACATTGATGAGGTGAACATCATGGGTTTGCAGTTTGGCAATCGTCGTTTTGCTCATTCCAAAGCCAACCTCTTTTACAATAACTGGGACTTCTAGTTCACTGACAAGGTATTGGATGTTATCCAACCAATTAAAATCGCGATCACCTTCAGGCATAATTAATTCTTGGGCCGCATTGATATGCAGTTCAAGGGCATTTGCCTTCAAAAGGGAAATAGCATTTATCGCTTGGTCAAGACTGGCATTTGCACTTAAATTTGCAAAAATAATGCCATCTGGATTTTCTTCGCGGATTATCTCAAAAGACGAAAAGGATTGGGGATCTTTTGAAATAATACTGAGAGATCCCGTTGCCATTGCCAAATGGTGCTTATGAGCTAATTGAGCAAGTTGTTGGTTGATTTTAAGGGCTTGATCACTTCCGCCAGTCATTGCTTCAATATAAAAAGGACATTCAATTTCTAAATTATCAGCTAATTGGACATGCAAATCAACATCATCCGTCGTCATTTCAGGTAAGCTATCATGAATTAGACGCACTTGATCAAAATAATGGTGTTGATGAACCTGGTCATAATATTTGGCAGCTAATGAAAGGTGTTCGTTTTTTCGTTGGGCATGACGTGATTCCATCATGGAGCCTCCTTTGATCTACTTGTGAATGTAAGAAAGATGGTGCTTAACAGATTTCTTGAAGCTTTTTGCGTTATCGATAAAGTGTACGGATAAAGGAAGTTGTTCGATATGGTTTTTGGCCCAGCTCTTTAGAACATTCCCAAAGTTAGAGTTGCTATCAATAGCGACGATCCCACAATCACCGCCACCAGCACCAGATGTCTTAGCGGCGCCACCAAAAGATTCAGCGATTTGGCAAAGCTTAGATAATGATTCGGTTTCGATGTTTACCCCAGAATTGGTGCCTAGTTGTTTTAAGAGGTCACGGTTATAACGAATTTCATTTTTAATCGCTTCAAGATCTTGACGGTGAAAACCATCAACCATTCGTTGGATACATGATTTACTTTTTTCAAGAAAATGATGATATTCAGTTTGGCGACGAGCTTTAAAAAGAGAAATTTTATCAACAAGTTGGGAAGTTGATGCTGGTTTACCAGTCCAGCCAATTAAGAGCTCTAAGTTTTTGGGAGCAGTTAGAGACTCAATGTTCAGATCAGGCCAAGGTAAATCAATGATCGTCTTTAGGTCAAGATACTTACGTTGTTGGGCAAGCCACTGCCGATCGAATGAATGATAGGAAATCCAACCACCATATACGGAAGCGGCAACATCACCCAACGAACCATTTCCTTGAACTTCAAAATGGGCAATTGCAGCTAATTTAAAGATTTGGTCCTTGTTAACGGGCAAATTATAGAATCGACAAAGAGCCTTAACGGTTGCTACAGTAACAGCAGCAGAGGAACCAAGACCATATTTTCGACCATTAGCACTGTCTAATTGACTGTCAATATGGATATTAAATATTCGTAAGTCGCGACTAAAAGTACGAGCATATTCTTCTGTAACTCTAATAGCAGAAAGAATGTAAGAAAAAGGATTGTCACGTTTGTCAACTACCATTTGGTCTCCTAAACGTCGCCAGGATAATTGATCGTTATTATATTGGCGACTAATAATTTGGCCAACTTCTTGAGTGCTTTCCTCAATTGTACAGGTAACAAACTGATCTAACGCAACTAAAACTGCAGGATAACCATTTTCAACAACAGCATATTCACCGGCAATATATAATTTACCGGGAGCTTTTTCAGTAATCAAAATTTAAAGTCCCCTTATCATTAAATTTTATTCATTCCAAATCTTTATTCCAGGTCCCGGTTGTGAAACCACCAACCGTTCTGGGCCAACAATATTGCTTAATTTTTCAACAATTTTGCTCCGGTTTTCTCGGTCGTAAATCACTTTGACGTTCGGACCAGCATCCATCGTATAATAGCAGTTTACTTCCTGATTGCGCAAGTCTTCCACTGCTTTAATGATGGTTAGCGTTTCACCATTAAAGTAGGTAAAACCGGGGTCAGCTGAAAAAGTAAGTGCGTGCATCCGAAGAGCATTTTCTTCAGCAATATGGCCGATTTGGTCAATATCTTTTGCTTTGATAGCTTTCTTTATGGCAACCATATCATTCGCTACAACTTGGCGCCAAGCATCATAGTAGGGTGAAGTTTCAACACTGGATTGCATTCCAGATCGACTGGAAACTTTTTTCTTTTTTGTATCAACTAAAACTGCTAACATTTCGATTGGAAAGTCAACATTTTCTAAAACTGGTTGTGCAAACGAGGATGCATCATCAGTTCCTTTTTGCCATTCAACCAATCCGCCATAAATAGATCTAGTTGCCGAACCGGATCCACGCCGGGCAAGTCGTGATAGATCACGGTTTGAGAGATTTAATCCGGCCGCAGTACTGGCAGCGCCTGCTAAGGCAGCAAATGCGGAAGCTGAGGAAGCAAGGCCGGCTGCAGTCGGAACATGATTAATTGACTCTACGCGTGCAAAAGCTTTTATTCCACTTAGTTGACGAACAATATCTAGAACATGAACTACCTTTTTGGCCTCTTTCTTACTAAGTGTTTGTTGATCGATGGCAACTAAGTCTGAAGTAAGATGATTATCAAAATTTACAGTAGTGGTGGTGTAAAACTCATTAAGTGTAAGGGAGAGACTGTCAGTTTGTGGAATGATTAATTCTTGATCCTTCTTTCCCCAATATTTAACAAGCGCAATATTAGTATGTGCTTTTGCAGTTGCCATTAGTTATTACCTCGCTTATCAAGTGGTTGAAGCCAAATATCATGTGCCCCGTTCTCTTTTAAGATACTTGCAAGGCGGCGAGCTCCCATAGCTGTTTGCATTAAGGCGATCATGCAACCACCGCGACCACCACCAGTTAATTTTGCACCAAGAGCTCCATTATCACGTGCAACATGAATAAGGTGATCTAATGATGGGTCTGACACGTTGAGAGCAGCTAAATCAGTTTGCGCAAAGTTAAGAGCATCGCCTAATTTTACAATGTCATTTTGCGTAAGATAATCTTTTGTTTGGTTTACTAATTCACCGAGATGCTTAATATGTCCTTCAGCTTTTTCATTATTATTTTTCAGTTCATCTTTAACTGCCAAAATAGCTTCCTTAGTAGCACCCTTTTTTCCGGTATCAGCAATTACTAAAGAGGCATCAAGGTTCATTTCAATTGGTACCCCAATCCGCCCCTTAACATAAAAAAGCGGTTTATCTGAACTGACAGTAGCAGCGTCTAAACCGGATGGACTACGATGTGTAATTTGTTCTTCGACATCTGCAAGTTGAAGCAATAATGTTCGATCAAGCGGTTCATCATAATAGTCAAAGAATGCCCGAATAATTGCAATCGCGCTGGCAGCAGACGACCCCATTCCTCGTTCTGCAGGTAATTGACTTGCAATTTTTAAGTCCCAACCAGTTTCGTGGTCATTAAACCTTGCAGATAAAGTGTCAATTAATTTTTTAATTCCGATCATGGAGGAAGGCAAATTTTCTAGACTACCATGATAATAACGGCTTTTAATAATTCGCTGGTTATCTTGGCGACTGCTGAGCGTAACTAATAATTGAACGCTTGGCAATGGTAAGGCTATTGCCGGTTGACCGTATACTACGCTATGTTCTCCCATTAAAATGATTTTCGCATGGCTAGTACCAATCCCTTGTTGTTTCACCATCGTAACCTACTTTCTACATAAAAATTCAAACTTAATCATAGCATAAAACAGTGATTCTAGCTAAAAACGATTATAGATGTTACCAAATCTAAATATTTTAGCACAAAGAAAGGCCGATTCGTGTAAAAATGAGAAATTTATAGTAGAATGGTGTATCATTTAGTTTAGAATATTTAGTAACTTAATATAATAACTTCGGAGAAATATGGTGATAGTGTGACACAGCGTAGTAGTCAGCGCACAAAAAAGCGTGACAAGAAAGCGCCAATCTACTCAGTTGTTGATTTAGAAACAACCGGAACGAATGTTAATCATGGTGATCGAATCATTCAAATCGGTTGTGTTCTCGTTCAAGATGGCGAAATCATAAATCACTTTGAAACAAAAATAAATCCACGAGAGAAAATTCCTCGTTCAATTGTTCAATTAACAGGAATTGAAGACAAAGATGTGCGAAAAGCACCGCTATTTGAGGATATTGCTGGAACTATTTATAGTTTGTTGGCGGAAACGACCTTTGTGGCTCACAATGTTAATTTTGACTTTCCTTTCCTAAATGCAGAATTAGAGCGAGCTGGGTACCCTTCATTATCAATTCCGGCAATCGATACTGTAACCCTTAGTCAGATTCTTCTTCCTACTGCAAAGAGTTTTCGTTTACGAGACTTAACTAGTTCGTTGCACATTGAGCATGATCACCCTCATAGTGCAGTATCAGACGCTGAGGCAACAGCAGACTTACTTAATGATTTACTAAAACGAGTTCAAGAATTACCAACACTTACGCTTGAAAAGATTACTCAGTTGAAGCTCAACTTACCTCAACAAACAGCTGGGGTTTTTGATGCTGAATTGCAGCGTCGACGTAAATCGCCACAGCCATTAAGCGAAGAGTTGTATGTCTCTCACGGAATTATTCTTCATAAATCGCGGCCGCTTACTGCTAATGGTCAGCGCGAAAAGCATAAATATCCTTCCACTAAAAAGGCAAAGGAAAAGCTATACGGAGATACGTTGAGATTGCGGCCTGTTCAAGCCAAAATGATGAACAGCATTTACAATAATTATACTCATGATGAACCCCAAAATATGATTGTCGAGGCTGGAACTGGGGTAGGGAAAACATTGGGCTATCTTTTTCCGCTAAGTTATGTTGCATATCCTGATAAGAAGATTGTTGTCAGCACAGCAACTAATATCCTCCAGCAACAAATTATTGATACATCAATCGCGCAGTTAAATAAGGTGTTGCCTTTTAAAATGAATAGTGTGATTATCAAAGGAAACGCTCATTATATTGATATTGCACGTTTTGTTCATTCCTTAAGCGTGATTGAAGATTCGAAGCTTGTTCAGTTATTAAAAGCTAAAATTTTAGTATGGCTGCTTTCAACGCAAAGTGGGGACCTTGATGAACTTAATTTAAATTCTCAGCAGTCGCCATACTTTACTGAAATTCGTCATCAGGGTATTCGGAGCTTGAATCCAGCAAATGCCTTTTACCATGATGATTTTCTCGTTCGGCGGGAAAAGCGGCTTCATCAAGCTGATATTATTATTACTAATCATGCGTACTTGGTTGCTCATGCCCAGGAATTAGGGGATGGGACTCGTCGCCCATATTTAGTAATCGATGAAGCTCAGCACTTAAGCGAAAGTATCTTAAAACGGTCCCGGCGAACATTTAATTTTCAAAAATTACGTACGGCCGTTCATGTAATGTCTGGATTAGTTAATAATGGTAATGACCGAAATTTAACTGATATTTTCGCTGAACAGGCACTAGGCAGTTATAATGTTGAATTGCTTCGTGGTGACCTCAATGCAGTAGAAGAGGCAGTTGACCTTTTCCAGCAAGCTCTTTACCGTCAATACATGGCAAGTGCTACTAGTAATCCCGACAATGAATTAATTGAACAACCATTGCAAAATGATCAGGTGATGTCTCTCTTAGACATTAGTGGACCCGTGATGATGAAGTTGGAACAAGCATTGAGTAGTGTGCAACTCCATTTTTCTGCTCTTAGCCATCTGTTTAGCAGTCAGCCAGACCGATGGTTATTAAGTGATCGTTACCTCATGAGTCAATTTCAGAGTCAGCTTGCAAAATTAATTGAAGCCGATCAGACACTAAATGAATTTAACGAAACGCTTCAACAACAAGGAGAGGCTGCTGCTTTTTGGATTACTATTCGCCAATCAAGTGAACAAAGTGCCTTACAGCTTAGTGGGGGATTATTGGAAGCAACGCATTACCTCACAAAGAATGTTTATCCATATTTTGCTCAACCATTATTTGTGGGGGCAACATTGTTTACATCGCCACGATCGCCGTATCTTTACCATCAGTTAGATTTAGAGCGCAATAATACTTTAACGCGTCGATTCGCATCTCCATACAATTACAAACAGAATGCTAAATTATTGATTGCAGAAGACGCACCAGTACCGAGCGCGCAAAATAACATTGATTACATTAAATACCTCAGTGACACGATTTACCAATTAACGAAGAATGCTAATTATCAGACAATGATTTTATTCAACTCACTGGTGATGATTGAGCAGGTATACAGCCAGCTTCGCGAAACAGATCTATTTGATCAGCGAGATATTTTAGCCCAAGGAATTACGGGTAATCGTGATAAAATCTTAAAACAGTTTAGTGGCGGAAAAAATTCGATTCTTCTTGGTGCTTCTAGTTTTTGGGAAGGGATAGATTTGCCAGAGTCCGCTCTTGAACTCTTAATTATTACGCGCTTGCCGTTCGATTCACCTGATGAAATAATGAATCGTGCTCATAATAAGTTACTTCAGCAGCAAGGGAAAAATCCGTTCTATCATTCAGAACTGCCAAAAGCAACGATGCGGTTACGTCAGGGGATTGGACGATTATTACGGACAGAAGATGATCATGGGGTTGCAGTAGTTCTTGATCCACGACTACAAACAAGACGCTACGGGAAGACGATTTTGAGTAGTCTGCCCACTGATTTACCGGTTAATAGTAAAAAAACTGCTGACTTGATTTCAATTACTCAGAAGTTTTTACGAAATGGTAAAGAGGACAAAGTTAATTAAACTTTATCAACTTTTAATTACCGATTTCTGGTATAATCAAAAACGATTGTCATATAAGAATCTAAAAAACTAAAGAGATAAGAGGGAAAAGATATGCAAAGTCGACGTGAAGTTCAACGTGAACAAAGTCGCGGTTCCTCAATGCGGACAATTCGTAACCTTTTGATTGCGATTTTACTAATCTTGTTAATAGTGTGGAGTGTTTTTGCAGTTAGCAATCAGCCACGAAATTCAGCGCGACGACAGACAATTTCACTTGCTGAAAAATATGCTCATCTTCAATCTCCTGACCAATTTTATATTTATAATCGAGAGAATACTTACTATACGATTAGTGGCAAGAATCAGCAAAACCAACCGATCCTGGTTATGGTTCCCCAACACGGTGGCAAGATCAGAGTTCTAAAACAATCAAGTGGGATTACTGCTGCGAGAGCACGAGCGATGACAAAAGCAAATCGTGATCCGCGAGAAATTTTAAAAGTTGCTCCCGGGATATTTAATGATAAGATTGTCTGGGAAGTAACATATCGTAATCAAAAAGGGAATCTCTGCTACGATCTGATTAATTTTAAGACTGGACAATACGTTCAAAATATTAATAACCTTTAATAAAAGCTGAAACTAATAGAGGCTGGGATTACTCAGTCTCTTTACTTTTGCAAAAATATTTTACTAAGAGAGGAGCTGATTAAATGCCAGATGCAAGCCTTTTACAACATTATTTGCAGGCAGGGGAAACAAATATAAGCAACTTATTGCTACATCATTATAAAGAGTTGGGGATGACAACTTCTCAATTTGTCTTATATCTTCAGTTCAAATCTTATCAGGACCGAGGAATAATGAATCCGGACGTTCGCACAATTGCAAAGAACTTAGGGACAAAAGAGCGGCAGGTGTTTGAACAGCTTCACCAGATGATGACAAACCATCTTGTTGAGCAGAAGATGCGAAAAATGGAAGATGGCAAAGAAGATGCAATATATGATTTTTCGCTCCTTATCAACAAATTAGCATTGCTCAATGAGAATGACCAAGAGGAAACAATTAAGGTTGAAAATACTAATAGTCGGGTTGAGACATTTAATCAGCTAGAAGCCGAATTTGGCCGGCCCCTCTCGTCAATGGAATTGCAAATTGTTAATGATTGGTTGGATAAAGATAATTATTCGGCAATAATGATTAAGCTTGCTTTACGGCAGGCAGTAATGAATAGTGCGCTAAATCTCCAGTACATGGACCGGATTCTACAAAGCTGGGATCGTCAGGGTTTACGAACCGAAAGAGATATCAATGAGCACGAAAAGAGGTTTGAACAGCGAAAAGAGGCTGGGCAAAAACCAGAAAAGAAGACATTGAAAAAGCCTAAAATACCGATTTATAAATTAGGCGAATAAAATTAAATAAAGGGTGGTTGACATGGAAAAATCTTCTTCTCAAGTAATGAAGGGAATTATATGGGCAGCGGTTGCCTCTGCTATGTGGGGAATATCCGGAACCGTTTTGCAACTCATCTCACAAAATTTAGCAATTCCTGCTACGTGGATGCTTTCAATGCGGACTTTTTCAGCAGGAGTGATTTTGTTAGTAATCAGTGTATTTTTATATGGAAAAAAGATTTTTAACGTATTTAAGACACGAGCAACAGCTATTTCAGTTATTAGTTATGCTATTTTAGGGTTGATGGCAAACCTACTTACGTTCTATTATGCTATTCAAACAGGAAATGCCTCAGCAGCAACAATTCTTCAATATCTTTCCCCACTTTTTATTGTGTTAGGTGGAATTGTTTTTATGCATCGGCGGCCGTTCAGGAGTGATATTATTGCGTTTGTTGTTGCTTTGATTGGGGTAGCATTATGTATCACGCGTGGTAACTTTACCCAATTAGCTTTACCATTTGTATCCCTTCTCTGGGGGTTGGGATCTGGAATTACAGCTGCGTTCTATGTTGTCCTTCCACAACGAGCTGCTGATGAGAATCCGCCAATTGTTGTCCTCGGCTGGGGGACGATGATTGCCGGAGTCCTATTTAACCTCTACCGACCATTCTGGGTTAACCCGCCACATATTACTACCACGTTAGTAGCATCAGTTGCGACAGTGGTGTTATTCGGAACGATTTTACCATTTGGAATTTTGCTTCATGCAACTAGATATGCCCCATCTGATGTAGTTAGTATCATGGATGCCGTTCAACCAATTACAACTTCGATTTTAAGTGTGATTTTCTTTAAATTGAACTTGAATTGGGCAGAAATTTTAGGAATTATTTTAGTAATTATTGCCGTCTATATTCTGCAAAATGGTCGGCGAAAACATACAATTCATTATTAAAAAAGGGATATCTGTCAACTGGTATGGTTGACTAAAAATACTTCCTACGAAAATGTAGGGGGTATTTTTTTACGAAAAAATACAATCGATTCTTAAAAAGAAAAATTTTTGATTGGCAAAACC
>NZ_JAJGUI010000033.1:0-286 GCF_020784875.1 Limosilactobacillus reuteri subsp. simiae
GGGAAAAGTGCATTAATGATGTTTGATCGACATGCAAACTTAAAATACAAATATGGGAACCGACATTTTTGGGCTGAAGGCTACTATGTAAGTACAGTTGGATTGAATGAATCCACGATAAAGAAGTATATCCGAGATCAAGAGAAACATGATATAGCAATGGATAAGCTAACAAGTGTGGAATATTCAGACCCTTTTAAGGGTAAGTGAGGTAGTACAAACACCGCTTAAAGCGGTGGCAAAGTAGTCAGAGCATTTTGGCTTGAGCAAAGCGAAAGCCAGCGCC
>NZ_JAJGUI010000034.1:0-237 GCF_020784875.1 Limosilactobacillus reuteri subsp. simiae
CGCTCACAGAAGCGGATGTTGATTCACTTGCACTTACCGAAGCCGAGGTGCTTTCGCTGGCGCTTACTGAAGCGGATGTTGATTCACTGGCACTCACTGAGGCGGATGTTGATTCACTGGCGCTTACTGAGGCGGATGTGCTTTCACTCGCACTTACTGAGGCGGAAGTTGATTCACTTGCACTTACGGAGGCAGATGTGCTTTCACTCGCACTTACTGATGCTGAAGTTGATTCGC
>NZ_JAJGUI010000035.1:0-374 GCF_020784875.1 Limosilactobacillus reuteri subsp. simiae
TGAAGGTCATATGATGCCAGATCATGTGCACTTGTTAGTAAGTATTCCGCCGAAGCTAAGTGTATCGCAGTTTATGGGATACTTAAAAGGGAAAAGTGCATTAATGATGTTTGATCGAGATGCAAACTTAAAATACAAATATGGGAACCGACATTTTTGGGCTGAAGGCTACTATGTAAGTACAGTTGGATTGAATGAATCCATGATAAAGAAGTATATCCGAGATCAAGAGAAACATGATATAGCAATGGATAAACTAACAAGTGTGGAATATTCAGACCCTTTTAAGGGTAAGTGAGGTAGTACAAACACCGCTTAAAGCGGTGGCAAAGTAGTCAGAGCATTTTGGCTTGAGCAAAGCGAAAGCCAGCGCC
>NZ_JAJGUI010000036.1:0-375 GCF_020784875.1 Limosilactobacillus reuteri subsp. simiae
AACTTCTGTAAGTTAGTTACCTTAGTTTTAAACTTTTTCCATTGCTTCCAGATATACTGCCTTATTCGGACCCTCAACCACTTGTCGAGGCGTTGAATAAAGTTAGTTAGTTTCCCAATTGAGTAGTACTGAAGCCACCCACGCATTTTTCGATGAATTTCTTCAAACATTCTTGTCAGAGATATTCCACGATTACGTTTAGTTAATAACTTCAGTGCTTTCTTTACTCGTTGTTGCGATTGTTTAGCTGGACGGGCGTAGGCCCCATTGTGGTCTACACCCAACGAAAAGCCAAGAAACTTCAACCGTAGAGGGCTACCGACTTTGGTTTTATCTGGGTTCACTTTAACTTTCAAGCGCTTTTCTAGAAACTGG
>NZ_JAJGUI010000037.1:0-457 GCF_020784875.1 Limosilactobacillus reuteri subsp. simiae
AACCATAACAAGTTCGTTTTAGAGTTTTGATTTTGCGATTGATGCCTTCTAAAGGACCATTAGAGTATTCAAACTTAGCACTATTTAAGACATATTTTCTGTTTTGACGAAGGGTTTGGATAGCGGTATCCATTTCTGTATTGGTTTTTTGGTAGTCTAAGATGGTTGACTCTAGTAATTCACTATTGCGCTCGTTGAGGGCTTTCGTGATATCTTGGTAAGTTTGGTATACTTCAGCGAACTTAGAAAATTTACTAGTAATGAGATCCACAGCATTTTGGCGAGTCATATATTGCTTAACGCCGCGAAGAAAAACTACTTCTTCAGGGTGAAGATCTTCAGCTTTTTTATGGAATAGCTTCCAATGTGACTTCATAATTTTATATTCTCGGCTCTGTTTATCGAGTTGTTTTAGGATAGAAATACGACAATTGTCCAAAGCGCGACCAGCTAATTG
>NZ_JAJGUI010000038.1:0-548 GCF_020784875.1 Limosilactobacillus reuteri subsp. simiae
AACCATAACAAGTTCGTTTTAGAGTTTTGATTTTGCGATTGATGCCTTCTAAAGGACCATTAGAGTATTCAAACTTAGCACTATTTAAGACATATTTTCTGTTTTGACGAAGGGTTTGAATAGCGGTATCCATTTCTGTATTGGTTTTTTGGTAGTCTAAGATGGTTGACTCTAGTAATTCACTATTGCGCTCGTTTAAGGCTTTCGTGATATCTTGGTAAGTTTGGTATACTTCAGCAAACTTGGAAAATTTACTAGTAATGAGATCAACAGCATTTTGGCGAGTCATATATTGCTTAACGCCGCGAAGAAAAACTACTTCTTCAGGATGAAGATCTTCAGCTTTTTTATGGAATAGCTTCCAATGTGACTTCATAATTTTATATTCTCGGCTCTGTTTATCGAGTTGTTTTAGGATAGAAATACGATGATTGTCCAAAGCGCGACCAGCTAATTGCACAAGATGGAAGCGATCAATAATAATGTTGGCATTAGGGAAAAGGCGATAGATAAAGCTTTGATATTGAGCATTTAAATCAATTACAACT
>NZ_JAJGUI010000039.1:0-237 GCF_020784875.1 Limosilactobacillus reuteri subsp. simiae
GAGCCTTCCCCAGGAAACCTTAGTCATTCGGTGGACAGGATTCTCACCTGTCTTTCGCTACTCATACCGGCATTCTCACTTCTAAGCGCTCCACCAGTCCTCACGGTCTGACTTCGCCACCCTTAGAACGCTCTCCTATCACGTGCACATAGTGCACATCCACAGTTTCGGTAATATGCTTAGCCCCGGTACATTTTCGGCGCAGGATCACTCGACTAGTGAGCTATTACGCACTCT
>NZ_JAJGUI010000004.1:0-237 GCF_020784875.1 Limosilactobacillus reuteri subsp. simiae
TCCGAATGGGGCAACCCAATCAGCTTAGTCGCTGATTACTTGACTAGTGAATACATAGCTAGCAAGAGGTAGACGCAGTGAACTGAAACATCTTAGTAGCTGCAGGAAGAGAAAGAAATATCGATTCCCTGAGTAGCGGCGAGCGAAAAGGGAAGAGCCCAAACCAACAAGCTTGCTTGTTGGGGTTGTAGGACTGAACATTAGAGTTACCAAAGTGCGACGTAGTCGCAACAGTTG
>NZ_JAJGUI010000040.1:0-208 GCF_020784875.1 Limosilactobacillus reuteri subsp. simiae
TATCAATGAGCGAAAGTTTGAGCAACTCCGTTTCAATGAGTGAGAGTTTAAGTAACTCAGTCTCGATGAGTGAAAGCATATCTAACTCGGTATCGATGAGTGAAAGTTTAAGCAACTCCGTAAGCATGAGCGAAAGCCTCAGCAACTCCGTAAGCATGAGCGAAAGCTTAAGTAACTCGGTATCGATGAGCGAAAGCTTAAGCAACTC
>NZ_JAJGUI010000041.1:0-269 GCF_020784875.1 Limosilactobacillus reuteri subsp. simiae
ACTGAAACATCTTAGTAGCTGCAGGAAGAGAAAGAAACATCGATTCCCTGAGTAGCGGCGAGCGAAAAGGGAAGAGCCCAAACCAACAAGCTTGCTTGTTGGGGTTGTAGGACTGAACGTTAGAGTTACCAAAGTGCGACGTAGTCGCAATAGTTGGGAAGCTGTGCCATAGAGGGTGAAAGCCCCGTAGACGAAACGTCACACTCTCTGTTCAGGATCCTGAGTACGGCGGGACACGTGAAACCCCGTCGGAACCCGCGAGGACCATC
>NZ_JAJGUI010000042.1:0-384 GCF_020784875.1 Limosilactobacillus reuteri subsp. simiae
TCACGCTGGTATCGTGGGTTCAAATCCCGCACGGGTCACTTTTGGAGGATTAGCTCAGTTGGGAGAGCATCTGCCTTACAAGCAGGGGGTCACAGGTTCGAGCCCTGTATCCTCCATTGAACAATTTTAATAGTTGTTCAACATTTTAATATAATTGGGCTATAGCCAAGCGGTAAGGCAACGGTTTTTGGTACCGTCATGCGCTGGTTCGAATCCAGCTAGCCCAATTAGTCTAAAACAGTGAGTAAAATTACTCGCTGTTTTTTTATTAATGTCTTTAGACCTGGTTGAGTGCGCGAGCAGAGCGAGTGCACGAAACAAAAAACCACCTGCTATGCGGGTGGGCGATAAAAATTATATAAAAAAGGCCTCTTTTGCCTTAAG
>NZ_JAJGUI010000043.1:0-357 GCF_020784875.1 Limosilactobacillus reuteri subsp. simiae
AAGTATATTATTTTGATCCAACTACCTATTTAGCAGTTACTAATAAGTATATGCAAGCTAATGATGGTCATTGGTATCTGTTTACAGCTGACGGAACAGCTGCAAGCGGAGTTCAAAAGTGGGCAGGCACTTATTACTATTTTGATCCGGTAACTCACCTTCGAGTTGATGATGACTATGTAACTTCTCAATGGGGAATGAAATATATGTTTGGCAAAGATGGCCGAATAGTTACAGGATTATACAAGTGGGATAAAAATGGTCAAGTATATTATTTTGATCCAACTACCTATTTAGCAGTTACTAATAAGTATATGCAAGCTAATGATGGTCATTGGTATCTGTTTACAGCTGACG
>NZ_JAJGUI010000044.1:0-236 GCF_020784875.1 Limosilactobacillus reuteri subsp. simiae
GTACGCCACCTTCTCCAAAGTAATAGGTGTGGCCCCAATTATTATAGAAACCATTGTCTAAACGACTACCATCCTTTTGGAAATAGTAAGTATGACCCCAATTGTTGTAGAAGCCATCGTCTAAACGTACGCCACCTTCTCCAAAGTAATAGGTGTGGCCCCAATTATTATAGAAACCATTGTCTAAACGACTACCATCCTTTTGGAAATAGTAAGTATGACCCCAATTGTTGTAG
>NZ_JAJGUI010000045.1:0-635 GCF_020784875.1 Limosilactobacillus reuteri subsp. simiae
ATAGACGATCCTGTAACTTTGTGACAATTTGGTGGGTTTCAGCATCACAACAGATAAAGGACATCACCGACTTAGTTGAACGAAACTCGTCAAAACATAGATGCTTAGGCAACTTAGCCACACGATAGTGTGGTTCCATGCGCTCTAAAATTGTTCGACGAACACTGCTAGGAGAGCAGTGACACATTTCAGCAATTAGCTGACCAGATAGTCCTTTACGAGCCAAAAGCATGATTTGATTTTTGAGATCACTGGATAGGGTTTGATTTTCTTTGGTTAAATTAGTAATAGCACCAAAAGTAGTATGGCATGATTTACATTTATAGCGTTGTTTACGAAGCTCTAATTCATATCTTCTCCCGTTTAAACTAGCCAGTCGTACATGAGTTTTGCGAAAGCCATCCTTATTAACTGTGGGAAAGCCACAGTTACGACAATGATTAATCGGATAAGAAAGAGTAGCCGTTATTAGTGTTATATACTCTTTAACAGAATCATCGTTGTGTTCAGCTTCTTCAACAGAAATAATTTTAATATTTTTATCTTTAATTCCAAGAATATTTAGGATAGAATCATTATGGGACATTTGTTTAACCTTCTTTCATGATTTTTGTGGTGAATTGATTGTATAACGA
>NZ_JAJGUI010000046.1:0-14346 GCF_020784875.1 Limosilactobacillus reuteri subsp. simiae
AAGTATATTATTTTGATCCAACTACCTATTTAGCAGTTACTAATAAGTATATGCAAGCTAATGATGGTCATTGGTATCTGTTTACAGCTGACGGAACAGCTGCAAGCGGAGTTCAAAAACTGGGTGATACTTATTACTATTTTGATCCACAAACTCATCAACGTGTAGATAATAATTATGTTCAATCACAATGGGGTGACTGGTATATGTTTGGCTCGGATGGCCGAATAGTTACCGGAGAGAAAGAATGGTATGGACACTACTACTACTTTGACCCTATTACCTATTTGAAAGTTACTAATAAATGGGTTAATGGTAAATACTACAAGTCGGATGGCACTCGAGCACAAAATGAAACAATAAGTATTAATGGACAAAATTATTCTTTTGATAATAATGGCAATGTTGTTTCGAATCGTGCTTCCCAGGTAGTTGCTATTGCTCGGCAGCAACTTGGTAAACCATATGTATGGGGTGCAATTGGACCGAATTCCTTTGATTGTTCAGGTTTAGTGCAATATGTATATCGTCAAATAGGTGTAAACTTACCAAGGACCACTTATCAACAAGAATATCAAGGCACAGCAGTAAGTCTTAATGCTCTTCAACCTGGTGATTTATTATTCTGGGGTAGTTACGGTAGTGCTTACCATGTTGCAATCTATATTGGTAATGGCGATTTTATCCAGGCACCTCAACCAGGTGAACGGGTAAAAATAACCAACATGAGCTATTATCATCCGGATTTTGCTAGACGAATTCTTTAAAAATCAATAATATTAAAAACTTCCTCCTCAGCCGAGCAGGAAGTTTTTTCTTTTACCCTCTTGCCAAAATTCTCCTTTACATATATACTTAGTTACATAAGTAATGAAGTGTTAAACGAAAAGGAGGTGCACTTATGAATTTCGACTTTAATGACTCAACGCCGCTTTATCAGCAAATTGCCGACCAGCTTGAAGAGATGATTTTCTCTGGGGGCTTTGATGAAGGTTCGCAGGTACCATCAACGACCCAGCTTTCTCAGCAATTGCATATCAATCCTGCGACAGTTCTTAAGGGGATGAATATTTTAGTTAATAAAGACCTCTTAGAAAAGCGACGTGGACTAGGGATGTTTGTAAAAAAAGGTGCACAACAAAAAATTATGGAACAACGTAAAGAAAGTTTTTATAACGACTATGTAAAGAGTTTGCTGGTTGAAGCGGGTAAGCTCGGGATTACCAAGCAGCATTTATTAGACTTAATCGAACGAGGTGAGAATGATGGATCAATTAATAGTTAAAAATATTGTCAAAAAGTACCGACGCCAAACAGTATTGGATAATATTTCATTTACCCTAGAACCAGCTAAAATTTATGGTCTCCTTGGCCGGAATGGGGCTGGGAAGACGACACTTCTTAATATTATGAGCAACCGGATTTTTCCAACGAGCGGGGAAGTAAAAATTGGTAATGAAGACGTTAATAACAATGATGACCTCCTCAGCAAGATCTTTTTGATGAGTGAAGTTAATCTTTATCCGCGTCACATGAAGATAAGTCAAACCTTTGACTTAGCCGATGCCGCTTATAATAATTTTGACTATGATCTAGCAAATCGTCTCCTAAAGGTTTTTGGCTTGAATGACCGGATGAAAATTACTAACTTATCGACTGGGCAACGGACAGCCTCCAAGCTGATCGTCGCTTTAGCAGTCAATGCCGATTACGTTTTATTAGATGAACCGATTTTAGGTTTAGATGCTAATCACCGTGATAGCTTCTATAAAGAATTAGTTAAGACTTATCAAGAGCGGCCACGAACTTTTGTCTTATCAACCCACTTAATTGAAGAAATTCAACAATTAGTCGAACATGTTCTAATCATGGATCAACACCACATCATTATTAATGAAGATACAGAAAGTTTATTAGCCAAGGCTTATGCAATTAGTGGTCCGGAAAAAATGGTTGATGAGTATACTGAAGGCTTAAAAATTCTTAAAACAGAGATGATGGGTAATATTAAGACGGCCTACTTACTTGATCGCTTAGATGAACAGCGCGTGATTCCTGATCAAGTTAAGATTGGCCATTATGATTTGCAGCATTTATTCATTTACTTAACGAATGGGGGAGAATACTAATGGAAAATCAAAAAAGAAGCCTCGTTATTTCAACCATGTTTCAACAAGCGGGGCACGCTACAGGAATTGCCTTAGGTTGGGGGCTGGGAATAGCATTGATAACTTACCTATTTGGATTAATTATTTCACATAACCTTGAATCTTTCTTGGTTAGTCTCCAAGCCCTTCCAGGTATTGCTTCATCAATCTTAAGCGTGCTTTTAATGGCGCTTTTCCTTGTAACTCCTTATACTGACTTTAAATGGGCAATTCAAAACGGTATTTCTCGTAAAACACTATGGCAAGGGCGGATTTTATCTCTTTTCCTGATGACATTAGTAGTTTGGTTTATTGCACAACTGGTGGGCTTAATGAATACACCGTTTGATCTTGCTTCTGCTTGGCATAGTCTTTTATGGTACTTCGGTTTTTCTTTGACGATGATGGCAATTGGTAATGGTTTTGCCCTATTAAATCGTCGTTGGAAATGGATTGTAGGAATTGGGCTTCCGATGGCGTGCTTAGTATTATTGATGATGTTAGCCTATTCACTGGTTGGCTTAATCCCAGCGCTTTCTGCTAGTGGGGCCTTTAAGTCAATCATAATCTCAAACGTTACTGGTTGGGTAATCTTAGTTATTTACTTAATTATTGTTTATGCTTTAGCGCGTTTCTTTAATAATAAAATTCAATTACGGCGGGATTAATTAATGGATATTAACATTACACGAATTAATGATGGCTTAACCGGATATCAATTAAAGGTTATTGCCATTCTTTTTATGCTAATTGATCATATAAATATGTATTTGGGTGGATTTCTGGGCTGGCCTGCCTGGGTTAGTTTTCTGGGACGTTTTGTTGCCCCATTATTTGCTTTTCTGCTAGTAGAAGGATATTTTCATACCCATAGTAAGAGAAAATACCTTGAACGCCTATTGCTTGGTGCATTAATTGTTGGAATTGGAAATATTGTCTATAATTTATTGACTCATGACTATCTTAATCCTGTTACCCACCAACCAGATTATTTTCTGTTTCTCGGTCCACATAATATTTTCCTCACGCTTGCGATGGAACTCGTTTTAATTTGGTCATTGGATAATATTCTCAAGCATCACCGGATCGTTTTATCAATATTTACGCTAATAGTGAGTGCTGGATTAATGCTCTTTTTTGAAGGTGGCTTTTATCTTTTACCCCTGGCGATTATTTTCTTTTTAGGTCAAAAATATCGTCAAACTAACTTAATGTTAATTGGTATTGTGCTTTGGTGCGGCTTTCTCTTTATCCATGCTTGGCTTAGTTTTAATGGTGGAATGACTGGCGAAACATCTTTTTATAACTATTTAACCTTTAATAATGAATTTATGATGGTAATGGTGGTTCCATTTATTTAGTTATACAATGGGCAACGTGGCGGCAACGGCAGTCGAGCTGAGAAAAACTTCTTCTATTACTTTTATCCCATTCACCTATGGATAATTTACCTAATTAAAGCATTTGTCTAATCAAAAAGGAATAGGTTGTTCTTTTAAAATAGTAGGGACTGTGACATAAGTTAAGTTACTTTCATAAAAAGCAAATACGCAGTACAACAATGGCCTCTAACGTCCGGCAAAACCGAACGCTAGAGGCCTATTGTTGCTTGCGGGGGCTCGAAAACGAAGTCACAAGTGACTTCTGTCTCGCTCCTTTTTATTCATCATCTTCCGGATATTCAATTTGAATGTAGTTGCTAGTAATATATTTCTTGCGACCCACTTGGTACCAGGTAATCTCATCATTATCGTTTAATTTTCCAATTAGGGTAATTGTTTCGCCGTTTGGAATCTCTGCCACTTTATTTCCATAAGGCGCATCATAAACATTGATTGACTTATTATGGAGATAGTCAACTTTGGCCTGCACATTCTTCAAGGGAATTACCGTTAAATTATTAATAAGTTTTGACTTTTCTTTCCGGATATCCTGGTTGAATGGATTGTCAACAACGTGCATTTGATCATATTTAATCCATTGATCAGCGCCGATTTCATACCAAAACTGACCATTTTTAGTTGCAACCCGGTGAAAAGACTTAACTGTAATATCAGCAGGAAGGGGGGCACCGACTGGCATTCCACCAGCTGTGTCAAATACTTGTGTAGGGGCATCGAGGTGGAGATACATTTCAATCGATTGAACCTCTCCCCAATTTTGTTTCCGATAAAAAAGGTGCACAATTCGTTGCCGCATATCAAATGTTCCCTTAGTTTCACCTTCAGTTTTTACATATCGGTAATTAGGAAATTGCTTTTGTTCAATTTGGTATTCTTGACCGATGAATCCGCGTAATAATTGCGGAACGGTAAGGTTTGCTCCTGAATCGATATCATTATAGTAAACCCAGATAGGATTTCCTGTTTTAAACTTGTCAATCATTATTAACACTCCGTAACCTTAATTCTCTATTATTATAGCGCTTTTTAGTAGCTGACACGATAAGGAACGACCATATTTCTCTTGAGAATTGCGAATAGGTGATTTTTTTATTACAATAAGCCTATTCAAATTTATTTAGGAGAAGAAAAATGGCAAAAACACGGCACCAACAAATTAGGCACAATACGACATTAGCAATCTTTATCGCAATTATTCTCTTACAAGATTTTGTCCCATTTTTTGGCAACATTCCGCTGGGGCCGCTAAGTATTACAACCCTTCATGTAACAGTCATTATTGCGGCAATTGTGTTGGGTCCCATTGATGGCGCGATTATTGGTGGTATTTGGGGGCTTTTGACTTGGGTGCGAGCATTTGTTGCCCCGAGTAGTCCGCTTGCTCCGTTAGTTTTTGTTAACCCGCTTGTTTCCGTTGTCCCTCGCATTATGATTGGAATTTTAGCCGGCTATACTTTTATCCTTATGTGTCGTTTGTTCAAAGTGAAATATATCGCCGCAGTAAGTGCTGCAATAGTAGGAGCCCTTACTAATACTGGTTTAGTATTAGGCTTTATTTATCTATTTTACCGTACTCCAGCAGTTGCGCAAACTTATGGGGTAAATGTTAATCATTTATTAATTGCTTTAGAAACAGTCATGGCGACTAATGGGCTCGCAGAATTGATATTGGCGATTATTATTGTCCCAATGGTTGCTCTTCCAGTATTGGAGGTCCGCCGTCGCTTGGAAGTAAATTAAACGCAGTATAAAAAACGAGGCTGAAAAATTCAGCCTCGTTTTTTATAATCAATTATTTTTAGCAATTGTTGGGACTTCTTTAGTTTCTTCAACAACAATGTCACCATTATCATTAAGTTTAGCAACTAACTTATGAACGTCACTGTGATCAAGAACGTAATCAGCAATCCGGTCTTCAATTTGTTCTTGGATTACTCGGCGAAGAGGACGAGCACCCATCTTTGGATCAAATCCCATGTCAACTAATTTTTCTTCAACATTGTTAGTGACTTCGATGTGTAAGTTTTTATCGGCAAGCATGTTGTTAACATCGTCAATCATTAGGCTAACAATCTTCATCAAGTCATCTTTAGAAAGAGCATTGAATTGAACAATGTCATCAAACCGGTTTAAGAATTCTGGCTTGAAGTAGTTTGTCAACTTATCAATGATGGAATGAGTACTACCATTAGACTCAGCACCAAAACCAACGCTTGCTTCTGAATCACCAGTTCCGGCATTAGATGTCATGATAATAATTGTATCCTTGAAACTAACGGTGCGTCCTTGAGAATCAGTTAAACGCCCATCATCCAGAATTTGTAAGAACATGTGCATAACATCTGGGTGCGCCTTTTCAACTTCATCAAGTAGAATTAAGCTGTAAGGGTGTCGCCGTACTTGTTCAGTCAACTGACCAGCTTCTTCATAACCAACATAACCAGGAGCAGCTCCAATTAATTTAGAAGTAGAAGTCTTGTCCATGTATTCAGACATATCGAACCGAATCATAGCGTCTTTAGAACCAAATAATTGAAGGGCAAGTTGCTTAGCGGTTTCTGTCTTACCAACCCCCGTAGGACCAACAAAGAGGAAGCTACCAATTGGCCGACCAGACTTGTTCAAACCAATCCGGTTACGACGAATGGCACGGGCAACCTTATCCACTGCTTGGGTTTGACCAATAACATGTTCATCAAGCTTCTTATCAAGGTCCCGAAGTTGATTTTCTTCTTGCTTTTGCAGGTCACCAACTGGAATATTTGTCCGTTCTTCAACGATTCTCTGCATATCCTTAACGGTAACAGTTGCAGAATCTTCAGTATGGTTTTCTTCAGCTTCCTTCTTTGCCTTTTCAAGCTTAGCAACTTGATCGCGGTAGAAAGCTGCTTTTTCATAGTCTTGGTTATCAGCTGCTTGTTGCTTGTGTGCTTCAGCTGTGTGGATTTCATTTTCAATTGCGTTTGGATCCACGTTTTTAAGTGTCAAGTTCTTCTTTGATCCCGCTTCATCAAGTAAATCGATGGCCTTGTCAGGCAAGTAACGATCTTGAATGTAACGATCAGAAAGTTTAGCAGCTGCTACAATTGCGTCATCTGTGTATTTAACGTGATGGTAATCTTGATAACGATTTTTGATTCCGTTTAAGATGCGGATTGTTTCTTCAACGGATGGTTCATCAACTTCAACTGGTTGGAACCGTCGTGCAAGAGCTGCATCCTTTTCGATCTTTCGATATTCATTAAGAGTAGTGGCACCAACTAATTGGAAGTCACCACGAGCAAGGGCAGGCTTAAGAACATTTCCAGCGTCCATGCCGCCTTCAGCATTTCCCGCACCCATGATTTCGTGGATTTCATCAATAAATAAAATGATGTTCTTATTCTTACGAACTTCTTCCATTAATTGTTGCATCCGTTTTTCAAATTGTCCCCGAATTCCAGTACCTTGAACTAAGGAAACAACATCGAGTCGGATAATCTCCTTGTTAGCAAGCTTTTCAGGAACTTGACCGCTAACGATTGCTTGAGCTAGGCCTTCGACAACCGCGGTCTTACCAACCCCAGCTTCACCAATCAAGACTGGGTTATTCTTGGTCCGACGGTTTAAAATTTCAATTACTCGTTTAATTTCATTGTCGCGCCCGATGACTGGGTCAATTTTACCTTGGCGAGCGAGATCAGTAAGGTTGATCCCATATTGACCAAGGATTCCTTTTCCGTTTCGGCCGCCGCCTTGTCGTTGGGATTGGCCGTTCATGTTTTGACCATTAGCACCGGCAGCTTGACTTTGCATATTGTTCATTGCGTTCATGAAGTCTTCGAGGCTTCCAAAACCGAAATTATTCATTCCGTTACCTCCATTCATCATATCTGTTTGTAGATTTTGTAATTTTTGATAACAATTTTGGCAGAGGTCTATTTGAATCCGTTGTCCATTAAAATTCATTTGAAGATGAATCGTGGCTGGATTTTGATGACAGTATTGACATTGCATCTGAATCTAATACCTCCTAAATAGTTTCATCAAGATTTTTTTGACCTTTCTTGACCATTGATTAATATTATACTTACTTTTTATCGCAAAGCAAGCCATAAAACTTAAATATTTTCTTAAATAAAGAGCGATCTTTCCCATATAGCTAAGTTACTTAGGAATACCGAAAACAGCTCACTTTGATTTTAGCACTCTTTAGCTATGAATGCTAAAATAGAAGGATGATCGGAATTTCGTGTATAATAAGAAGATAGAATTTTATGTTGAGGTGATTGAATGGCAGAAGAAAATTTTGAACAATTGTTGGATGATTTACGAAATAAAAAGATTGATCATTTTGTAATTACCCCCGAAAATTTTCAGAAATTTCAACCGATTTTTCACTCGTATGCATATCGTTCGCAAATTGAAGGCGAAGCGCAACGAGGCGGTAAAATTATTTATCAATTAAGAGAGCGATAAATCGCAAGAAGTAGCCTTGTATTTAACGCTTACAATTGCTAAAATGTAATTATCGAGGTGTATCAGTGGTAAAGCTACTGATAATAAATTAATTATATCTGCTCGAAGGAGACTGATTAATATGGAAAAACGTGAATTTACAATTACTTCAGAAACTGGTATTCATGCTCGTCCAGCTACTATTTTGGTACAAGCTGCTTCAAAGTTTTCATCTGACATTACTCTTTCATACGAAGGTAAGAGTGTAAACTTGAAGTCAATCATGGGTGTAATGTCCCTTGGTGTTGGTCAAAACGCTAAGGTTACTATTACTGCCAATGGTGACGATGAAAAAGAAGCTTTGGACACCGTTGCTGAAACTATGAAGAAAGAAGGATTGACTGACTAATGTCTATACTACTAACCGGACTTGCCGCTAGTAGTGGTATTACGATTGCTCCGGCACACCTGTTAGTAGAGTCAGATCTATCTATAAAAAAACAGCATACAGCTGATGAGAATCATGAGGTCGCCCGGCTTCATGATTCTTTTACGTTAAGCAAGGCCGAACTTCAGCATTTATCTAAGCGTGCCCATGAGCTGTTAGGTCAACGGGCAGTGACGATTATTGATACCCAAATTGCGATTTTAGACGATCCGACTTTACAAAAGAAGATTATTGACCGTATTAATAGCCATCATGATACCGCCGAGTGGGCTGTTAAACGCGTTGAAGATTATTATTTAAGTATTTTTGAGCGCAAGAACGATAATGAATATTTATATGCGCGGGCAACCGCCTTGCGTGATGTGACCAAACGAGTCTTGAGTCACCTATTGAATGTTCCTTTACCAGACCCAGGACTTTTAGACCATCGCGCAATCTTTGTTGCTAATAATATTACACCTACTGATACCGCTCAATTTGATAAACGATATGTTGCAGGGGTTGTTACAACTAATGGTGGACGCACTTCTCACTTTACAATTATGAGTAAGACCCTTTCCTTGCCCGCTGTCGTTGGTGTCAAGGATGCTACTGCGATCATTCATGATGGCGACTTACTGATTGTTGATGGGATTCATGGCAAAGTGATTGTCAATCCAACGAATGAAGAGGTTGAGCATTATCGTTTGTTAGCCGGTAAATTTATCCAAGAGCAGCAAAAGTGGGGAGCGTTAAAAGATAAGCAAACCGTGAGTGCTGATGGACGGCGATTTGAAGTGGGAGCTAATGTCGGAACATTTGCTGACGTTATTGATGCTCAAGAGGATGGTGCCGAGGGGATTGGCCTTTTGAGAACAGAATTCCTCTATATGAGCAAGGATGAATTACCAACAGAAGAGCAACAATTTAATGCTTACAAAAGATTTGTTTCAGCGATGAACGGACAACGGGTAGTCGCGCGAACGCTTGATATTGGCGGTGATAAAAAGCTGGGGATGGTTGCTCTTCCTCATGAGGACAATCCTTACCTAGGTTTTCGTGCCATTAGGATTGGATTGGCACGCCCGGAAATATTACGTCCTCAATTGCGCGCCCTTCTTCGTGCATCCGTTTATGGACGGTTAGCCATTATGTTTCCGATGATTGCAACAATTGAAGAGTTCAAAGCGGCGCGAGCAATTCTTGACGATGAAAAAGAAAAGCTTGAGCAAGCAGGTATTCAAGTTGCTAAAAATATTGAAGTTGGCATGATGCTAGAGATTCCAGCAGTTGCAGTTATGGCTGAACATTTTGCAAAATATGTTGATTTTTTCAGCATTGGCAGTAATGACCTTATTCAGTACCTATTCGCTGTTGATCGCGGAAATCAGCAAGTAGCATACCTATATCAAGAACTTCACCCGGCAGTTTTACGGATGGTGCGGCAAGTGATTGAAGCTGCGCATGCTGAAGGCAAGTGGGTCGGAATGTGTGGAGAGATGGCTAATAATCCTTATGCGGTTCCTCTATTAATGGCAATGGGGCTTGATGAATTTTCAATGAGCAGTAGTCAGATTTTACGTGTTCGCTCTTTAATTAACCAGTTGAATACGCGTAAATTACAACCATTAGTTCATCGGGCAATTCATGCTGAAACTGCCGCGGCTGTCCAAGAATTAGTGGAAAAGTATGTTCCGCAGGTAAAACTTTGATAAATGAAATTAACTTTCTTGATTGTTCACCACGTCAAGAGGGTTATTTTTTATTCTCATTATTAAAAAATTTTGTAAAGAAATCTTAATCAGGCTTCCCGAGTCTTGTTACTATTAGGAGGAAGATTTAAAATATCTTAAATCCGTTTTGCGGTTCAGTGAATGCTTTAGTATAATAGCAGTTATGACTAATTATTATCTAGAAAACTTATGATGAAAAAGGAGCAGTTAGGTTGAATATTGGTATTTTTACAGATACATATTTCCCTCAGGTGAGTGGCGTGGCGACTTCGATTAAGACGCTTCGTGATGAATTGATTGCTCAAGGACATCATGTATATATTTTTACGACAACTGATCCTAAGGCTAAACATGATGATGTTGAAAATGGGATATACCGCTTTGCAAGCATTCCTTTTGTTTCGTTTTCTGATCGTCGAATTGCGGTGCGTGGCGTATTTCGAGCCATCAAGCTTGCTAAAAAGTTCCAATTAGATATAGTTCATAATCAAACTGAATTTGCGCTTGGAGTTATGGGGAAGACAGTTGCCAAGCATTTGCATATTCCTTGTCTCCATACTTACCATACGATGTATCAGGATTATCTCCACTATATTGCGAATGGCCATATTCTTAAGCCGAATGATGTTGCCCGGCTTGCTCATCTTTATTTAAAAAATATTTCTGGGATTATTGCTCCAAGTGACCGTGTTTTGGATACTTTAACCAGTTATCATGTTGAATCACCAATTCGTGTTATTCCGACTGGGATTAATTTACGGGTATATAGTAAACGAGATTCAGCAGAAGAAATAGCTAATTTAAGGGCAAAGTTAGGCTACAGTGAAGAGACCCCAGTTTTACTTTCGCTTAGTCGTTTAGCATATGAAAAGAATATCCACTCACTGATAGAAGCAATGCCAGATATTCTTGCTCACAAGCCTGATGCACAGTTGCTTATTGTTGGGGATGGTCCCGCAAGACATACTCTGGAGCGTCAAGTTCGTGAAATGCAGCTTAATGACAATGTTAGTTTCGCTGGTGAGATATCAAATGATGAAGTTTACCATTATTACCAGATGGCAGATGTTTTTGTTTCAGCCTCCGATTCTGAATCACAAGGACTGACTTATGATGAAGCCCTTGCCTCGGATTTGCCAATTGTGGTTATGCGTAGTGAATATACTGACCAATTGATTGATGACCCAGCGATTGGCATTAGTTTTCAAAAACGGGCTGACTTGGTTAATGGTGTCCTATTTTACCTTAACCAACCAAAAAACTCAGAATCAAGGGTGAGACGACAACAAAAGCTGCATGAGATCTCAGCAGAGGTCTTTGTTGAAAAGGTTGTTCAGTTCTACCAGGATTGTCAAAAAGATATGGCTGTCCATGATGAACTTAATCAAGCTGAAAAATCACATCGTCTTTTTCACCGCCCAAGGAGCTAATGATGATTAAAATAACAATGTTTTCATCTGCAGATAAGGTTGCGGGACAAGGAGTAGGAAGTGCCTATCTTGAATTAATTAACTTGTTGCGCAACCAATGCAGTGACAAATTTGAAATTGAAATCAACCGTTATGGGAAGAGTCAGATCAGTCATTATCATACAATCGACCCTCTTTTTTACCTGTCAACTTTTTCAAAAAAGCGGGGTCGAAAGATTGGCTATGTGCATTTTCTTCCCGAGACGTTAGAAGGAAGTCTTACAATCCCGCAACCGTTTCGCGGGCTTTTTTATCATTACATTATTGCCTTTTATAAACGAATGGATCAGTTAGTAGTCGTGAATCCCTCTTTTATCAAGCAGTTAGTAGCATATGGGATTCCTAAAAAAAAGATTACCTATATTCCTAACTTTGTTGATAATGATCGTTTCCATCCATATTCAGCTGTTAAGCGGACTGCTCTCCGAAAAAAATATGGGATTGCTGCCGATAAGTTTGTGGTATTAGGAAGCGGCCAGGTTCAAGAACGAAAAGGGGTTCCAGACTTTATTCGTCTTGCTCGTCAAAATCCGGACGTTGAGTTTTTTTGGGCTGGCGGATTTTCTTTTGGCCGTTTAACAGATGGTTATAGTGAATTAAAAAAGGTAGTAGATAATCCACCAGCTAATTTACATTTTACGGGAATCGTTTCACGGGATAAGATTGCTGAACTGAATAATCTTGCCGACCTATTTCTTTTACCTTCATATAATGAACTATTTCCAATGTCTGTCTTGGAAGCTTTTAGCTGTGGGACACCAGTAATGTTACGCGATCTTGACCTTTATCATTCTATTATTGAAGGGGATTATGAGCCTGCTAAAGATGTCAATGAGATGCAAATGAAGTTGACATTATTACGCAATGATCCTGCACGACTGGCACATTGGCAAAATCAGGCCCAGCGAGCTGCTAAGGAATACTCAAAAGAACACTTAGCAGATGTTTGGACTAAGTTTTATCAGGAGCAAGCGCGAAAGGGGGATGCTTAGTGAGCAGACGAAATTGGTTAGTATTAAGCATAATGCTAATTATTGGAATTGGAATTCTCGGCTACTCATTACGTAACTCAAACATCCACCTATTGTTGCAGGACGTTTCTGCCATTAATTGGGGATGGATGCTCGTTGCACTTGGCTGTATTTGTTTATATTTAGGTTTAGAAGCGGTTGTCGTAAAGATATTTATGAATGATCGTCACGATGGCTTTACCTGGAAGGATGCATTACGATTACCATTAATTGAACAACTATTTAATGGGATTACTCCATTCTCAACAGGGGGACAGCCAGCGCAATTAGTTGCAATGATTCAATCAGGCGTTGATGGGGGATTAGCAAGTTCAGTTCTTTTAATGAAGTTTGTTGTATTCCAGGCAATGATTGTTGTTAACTTCTTGATTAGTTTGTTAATTGGCTTTCATTTTATTGCGGAGAAACTCCATGCTCTTTCGTTACTAGTAATATTTGGCTTTTTGATTCACTTAGCGGTAATTGTCGGATTGCTGATGGTGATGTACTGGTATAGTTTTACTAAGAAACTAATGAACCTCGTTATCAAACCAGCTGCCATTTTTATGAAGGCTAACCGATATGAGCACATGAAAGTTGTCTTAAATGAAAAAGTGGATACTTTTTACCAAGAGAGTCTCCGAATGAAGCAAGATTATAAGAAGCTGCTTAAGGTTTGCGTAGTAACTATTTTTCAATTATTCTTTTACTATGCAATCCCATACTTTATTATGCTTGCGCTTGGAATTGACCGCATTAATTTCGTAATGGTGCTTAGCTTGCACGTGTTAATTTTTATGATTATTTCACTTTTTCCAATTCCAGGAGGCGCGGGGGGAGCCGAGTATAGTTTTTCCGTTCTCTTTGCAAGTTTTATTCACTCAAATACAAAATTGGTTTTAGCAATGATCTTATGGCGACTACTCACATATTACTTCGGAATGTTTGCCGGAATTGTAGCTGTATTTATAAAACCTGATAAAGTAAAAAGATAGAAAAAGGATTGTGTGAAGGCACGATCCTTTATTTGTATGAAGGAGGATTATCATTGTGAAAGAATCAGAATTATTAGTGATTATTAGACGTTTGATTGCGATGCAAAACGATGATTCAAGAGATCGGCAGAAACGGACATTTGAAAAATTTGGTATTCCATTATGTGATGTAACTTATATCCATAGTAGGGAAGAATTTATCTTCGTTCGATATCGCCCTTATGAACGTTTTCGCTTTGATGATATTGACCTAGTTGCTATTGAAGTTTTTAACTGTTTATATGACCTTGAGAATACTTTTTAATTTTTTTAGAAAAAACAGTTGACGGGGAATAAAAACCCATGTATAGTAATTATCGTTGTCAAAACAGTTAAGCGCTGTTGAGATGGTTTGACAAAAAAAGTTAAAAATAATTGTTGACATCGATTTGACGACATGATATATTAATAAAGTTGCTGATTGAGTTATCGATCAAAAGGAATTCAAAATTAATTAAAATTTCTTCTTGACAAGCTAATCCGATATATGTTATAATGAGTATGTTGATTGGATGCTTGATTAGCCAACAGGTAGACCTTTGAAAACTGAACAAAGTTTCGACGAATTAAATGTGTAGGGTCTTCAATCACGATGTGATTTGAAGCAAAACATTTGCGAAGTCAATTCGCTTAATAACAAAGATAATTGAGAGCTATTCAAGTTCTTATATATTTTATATGAGAGT
>NZ_JAJGUI010000047.1:0-237 GCF_020784875.1 Limosilactobacillus reuteri subsp. simiae
GTGAATCAACATCCGCTTCAGTAAGCGCCAGTGAATCAACATCGGCTTCAGTAAGTGCAAGCGAAAGCACATCAGCTTCGGTAAGCGCGAGCGAATCAACTTCCGCCTCAGTAAGCGCGAGTGAAAGCACATCTGCCTCCGTAAGTGCGAGTGAATCAACTTCAGCTTCAGTAAGTGCAAGCGAAAGTGCCTCAACATCGTTGAGTGCCAGTGAAAGTACTTCGGCTTCAGTAAGCG
>NZ_JAJGUI010000048.1:0-237 GCF_020784875.1 Limosilactobacillus reuteri subsp. simiae
CATCGTCAATCAGGTGCAAGCACCATCAATCAGTTGGGCCAGTGCGTACGACTTGCATGTATTAGGCACACCGCCGGCGTTCATCCTGAGCCAGGATCAAACTCTCATATAAAATATACAAGAACTTGAATAGCTCTCAATTATCTTTGTTATTAAGCGAATTGACTTCGCAAATGTTTTGCTTCAAATCACATCGTGATTGAAGACCCTACACATTTGATTCGTCGAAACTTTGTT
>NZ_JAJGUI010000049.1:0-246 GCF_020784875.1 Limosilactobacillus reuteri subsp. simiae
CACTCACAGATGCTGAAGTGGATTCACTCGCACTTACCGAAGCCGAGGTGCTTTCGCTAACGCTTACTGAAGCAGATGTTGATTCACTTGCACTTACCGAAGCCGAAGTACTTTCACTCGCACTTACTGAGGCAGATGTGCTTTCACTCGCACTTACTGAGGCGGAAGTTGATTCACTCGCACTTACGGAGGCAGATGTGCTTTCACTTGCGCTTACTGAAGCCGAAGTACTTTCACTGGCACTCA
>NZ_JAJGUI010000005.1:0-813 GCF_020784875.1 Limosilactobacillus reuteri subsp. simiae
CTCGAGTGTATTCTACAGTTTGTGTTACTGGGGCGATGGCTTCATGTCCTGCTGGTACTTCGTAGTTAATGGTACGAGTTACTGACATATTCATATCCTTGTTTGAAGGATCATATGGTACTACCGTATCAGCTTGCTTTTGGTAACTTACGGTAACATTGGCACCATTTTGTGGTTCGCCGTCTTTTTCTGTTACTTGAGCTGCTGGCACTTCTGTTGCCTTGGTACCGTCGACATAGGAATCGTAACCCTTGATTTGTTCTACTTGAGTACTTGGGAATTCTGCACTGCCATTATCGGCAACATGCCATGCGTTCCAAGTAGTAATACCAGTAGCTGGATCAGTATAACCGGCATTACCTTGAGCATCTTCACGAGTGTACTCTACGGTTTGCGTTACTGGAGCAATAGCAGCTTGACCCTCTGGTACCTGGTAATTAATTGTCCGAGTAACCTTCATTGTCATGTTGTCCTTAGTACCATCCCATTTAACTGGAATATTACCTTGCTTTTGGTAACTTACAGTGACGTTGGCACCATTTTGTGGGACACCATCTTTTTCAACTACTGCAGCTGCTGAAACTTCAGTTGCCTTTGTACCGTCTACGTATGAATCGTAACCCTTGATTTGTTCTACACTAGCTGATGCAAATTCTGCTTTGCCACTCTTAACATGCCATGGATTCCAAGTAATATCACCAGTTACTGGGTCTTGGTAACCTGCGACGCCGTTAACATCTCGAGTGTATTCTACAGTTTGTGTTACTGGGGCGATGGCTTCATGTCCTGCTGGTACTTCGTAGTTAATGGTAC
>NZ_JAJGUI010000050.1:0-729 GCF_020784875.1 Limosilactobacillus reuteri subsp. simiae
TGATATTGAGCATTTAAATCAATTACAACTGATTGAACGCATTCGCGTTCGGCTTTTGAATAACGACTTTCAAAATAATCAATAATTGTAGGTGATAGACGATCCTGTAACTTTGTGATAATTTGGTGGGTTTCAGCATCACAACAGATAAAGGACATCACAGACTTAGTTGAACGAAACTCGTCAAAACATAAATGCTTAGGCAACTTAGCCACACGATAGTGTGGTTCCATGCGCTCTAAAATTGTTCGACGAACACTACTAGGCGAGCAGTGACACATTTCAGCAATTAGCTGACCTGATAGTCCTTTACGAGCTAAAAGCATGATTTGATTTTTGAGATCATTGGATAGGGTTTGATTTTCTTTGGTTAAATTAGTAATAGCACCAAAAGTAGTATGGCATGATTTACATTTATAGCGTTGTTTACGAAGCTCTAGTTCATATCTTCTCCCGTTTAAACTAGCCAGTCGTACATGAGTTTTGCGAAAGCCATCCTTATTAACAGTGGGAAAGCCACAGTTACGACAATGATTAATCGGATAAGAAAGAGTAGCCGTTATTAGTGTTATATACTCTTTAACAGAATCATCGTTGTGTTCAGCTTCTTTAACAGAAATAATTTTAATATTTTTATCTTTAATTCCAAGAATATTTAGGATAGAATCATTATGGGACATTTGTTTAACCTTCTTTCATGATTTTTGTGGTGAATTGATTGTATAACGA
>NZ_JAJGUI010000051.1:0-339 GCF_020784875.1 Limosilactobacillus reuteri subsp. simiae
TCCAACTCATTTAGATAGATGTTCGCCAGTAGTGGGGACAATGGCCCTCCTTGTGGGGTTCCTTTTTCGCTCTTAGCGAAAAGCCCATGGTCTAAGACTCCGCTAGTTAGAAACTTACAAATGAGTCTTAGTGTCCATGGGTCATCAATATATTGTTGGAGATACTTAATCATCAAGTCATGATTAACGTTATCAAAATAGGCTTTTAGGTCTAAGTCGACAACTCTTCGATAACCTTGATTATAAAGATCTACTACTTTTGCAATAGCGTCATGGGCCCCACGGTGGGGACGGAAGCCAAAACTATTATCAGAGAAAACACGCTCAAAGATAGGCGTA
>NZ_JAJGUI010000052.1:0-259 GCF_020784875.1 Limosilactobacillus reuteri subsp. simiae
AGTGAAAGTACTTCGGCTTCGGTAAGTGCAAGTGAATCAACATCTGCTTCAGTAAGCGTTAGCGAAAGCACCTCGGCTTCGGTAAGTGCGAGTGAATCCACTTCAGCATCTGTGAGTGCAAGTGAATCAACTTCGGCCTCAGTAAGTGCGAGTGAATCAACTTCCGCCTCAGTAAGTGCAAGTGAAAGCACATCTGCTTCGGTAAGTGCAAGCGAAAGTACTTCAGCATCTGTGAGTGCGAGCGAAAGTACCTCCGCCT
>NZ_JAJGUI010000053.1:0-237 GCF_020784875.1 Limosilactobacillus reuteri subsp. simiae
GAAACTAACTAACTTTATTCAACGCCTCGACAAGTGGTTGAGGGTCCGAATAAGGCAGTATATCTGGAAGCAATGGAAAAAGTTTAAAACTAAGGTAACTAACTTACAGAAGTTGGGGTTGTCCCAGCGTGATGCATATGTCTTCGCTAGTACCCGCAAGGGCTACTGGCGAACTGCACATAGTAAGACCTTGAGCTATTCTCTAACTAATAGAAAACTGGAACAACTTGGACTTAT
>NZ_JAJGUI010000054.1:0-241 GCF_020784875.1 Limosilactobacillus reuteri subsp. simiae
TTGGGAAACTAACTAACTTTATTCAACGCCTCGACAAGTGGTTGAGGGTCCGAATAAGGCAGTATATCTGGAAGCAATGGAAAAAGTTTAAAACTAAGGTAACTAACTTACAGAAGTTAGGGCTGTCCCAGCGTGATGCATATGTCTTCGCTAGTACCCGCAAGGGCTACTGGCGAACTGCACATAGTAAGACCTTGAGCTATTCTCTAACTAATAGAAAACTGGAACAACTTGGACTTAT
>NZ_JAJGUI010000055.1:0-23497 GCF_020784875.1 Limosilactobacillus reuteri subsp. simiae
AAAGTAGTCAGAGCATTTTGGCTTGAGCAAAGCGAAAGCCAGCGCCTTGAGACGCCGGCTTTTATTATCGGCTTATAGCCGATGTGCAAACCACCCGTTTGACGGGTGGTTATGATTTTAAATAATTTTTATTTTCAATTGAATTTGTGCATCATTTATGCATCCGTAAGTACTCAATAACAATCCGTTTAGTTCTAACTACCCCAAATCTCCTATACTGAGACTATCATCAGTAAGGAGATTTTTAATTTATGGCAGAACAAAATGAAATTATCACCCCAGTTTTCAAAAATAGACCACGTAATTTTAAGAGGCATGTTTTGCTGTAAAAATATACATGTGAAAGAGCAAGATTTCATTGAAGCTTAATTAAAATTAAAGCTAGTCTCTTTTTTCTTGTCTGATAAGTTTTTTCTAGGTACTATTACATAGATGGAGGGATTCTTAAATGATTGAAGTTCGTCAAATATCTACAAAGTCAAATGATTTCAAAAATATCAAGCGGGTTTATAATACCGTATTTCCACAAAATGAACTTTTACCATTATCTTTACTTAAAATGCGTGCTAAAGCAGGAAAAGCAGAATTTTGTAGCATCTATAATGAAGAGGGAAAATGGGTTGGCTTTTTCTACACAGTCTACAACAAGCGCATCGCCTATATTTTCTTTCTGGCAATTGATCCTCACTATCATGGACAGGGCTTGGGTAGTGCGACGCTAACCGCGATCAAAGAACGATATGCTGGAAAGCAGATTACACTTAGCGCTGAACGCCCAGATCCTCAAGCAACTAATAACGAACAACGAATCAGACGGCATCGTTTCTACGCCAAAAATGGTTTTGGCAAAACGGGTCTTTATACCGTTGAAAAGGATAATGAAAAATTTGATCTTTTAAGTATACAATCAAGCGTGAATCCACAATTTTACCAACAGTTAATGGATAATTATCTGACTAAGCATCGCCGCCATTATTTACCATATAAGATTGTTAAAGAGTAAAAAAAATCCCACTACCTGCATGAGTAGTGAGGATTTTTTTACTCTTTCCGATCTTTAATTTTGAATGATAAGAGCAGTGCTACCACAATTAAGATAATTGCAAAGTAAATGCCATAGTGGAAACCATTAGTAAAGCGGACAGCCTCCGATCCGCCAATAGAAGAACTCCCCCAAGCTAAGCAACTAGTAGCTAGGGCTGTTGCAAGAGCACCGATAACCTGTTGCATCGTATTCATGATTGTACTGCCGTCTCCGGATTCGAATCCAGAAAGCGTACTTAGAGCACTAGTTTGTGCAGGAGACATTGCTAAAGGACAACCAATCATTAAAATAACATGCGCGCATACAACGTAGATAATGGGACTTTGCGGTGTGGTAAACGCTAGCATCAAAGCACCGAATAAGGCAAGGATAAAACCAATTAAAACAGGACGTTTAGCCCCGATACTATCGTAAAGGCGACCTGCAATTGCAGAAGTAGCTGCATTAATAATTCCCCCAGGGAGCATTACTAGTCCAGTAAGAGCAACGGAAACTAAGAGCCCTCGTTGATAGAATAACGGTAAAAGATACATCGTCGACAGAATAATTCCAAAGTCAAGCATCACGATTGAAGAACCAATTGTGAAGGCTGGATACTTAAAGATACGAAGATTTAAAATTGGTTCTTCCAGATGAAGTTGGCGATGGGTGTAAAAGATTAAGACAATAATTCCGATTATTAAAGCACTGAGAACTGTAGGTGAAGTCCAACCATCTTCACTAGCCAAACTAGCACCAATAACAAGTCCTGAACAACCTACTGCCGATTCAATAATTGAGAGCATATCAACATGTGGCTTAGTAATTTCACCAACATTTTCTAATGAAGTGATAGCAAAGATCAAGGCAATAAATAAAAACGGAATAAATAACCAGAAGATCCATTGCCATGATAACTTAGCAAGAATTAGACCGGTTAACGTAGGACCGATTGCAGGTGCAAACATAATTACGAGGGCACACATTCCTAGAACCGCTCCAATTTGTTTCGGTGGGAAGATTTGCATTACCACTGCAAACATTAGTGGAAGAATTAAACCTGTTCCGATCCCTTGAACCATTCGTCCAATCAACAAAATAGTAAAATTATGCGCTAAGGCAGAAATACAAGCCCCAACCATGAAATCAATTAATGCAAAAATAATGACTTGGCGGGTCGTAAACCATTTAGTAATAATACTGGACAGTGGCAAGATAATCCCAATAATTAACATATATCCAGTAACTAACCATTGAATTGTTGACGTACTTACTTGAAAAGCGGTCATCAATTTTGGCAAGGCGATGTTTAATGAAGTCTCACTAAACATTCCGACAAAAGCTCCCAGCAGCATACTAACCATCATTAATCCTGGGTGCGCTGCTTGCTTACGAGCTTGTAAAGCATTTTCCATAAATATAAAAACTCCTTTTACCCTAAAAATTGCACAAGGATTAGTCTAGCAAATCGTGCTATCTGCTCGTAAGTTATTTTTTTAATAACTAATAATCTTAAGTATATTGATTAAGATTATTAAGTTGAGTTTAGCGTTTTCAAATTCAAGCTTTTCGGGATAAAAAATTCTATTCAGTGATAATAGGAATTTAAAAATAAATGATTTAAAAGGTCTCGCAATAATCTCAAAATAGCGTCGTTGCTTGTATCCTCATTTTATTCCTGGTAGATCAGAATAGAATATAAACAGAATATTTAAATAAGTAATTCGACCACAACATATAGTGTTTCGAATGTCAATACTTCCTATAAGTTGTATTTTGAGCTATGATAGATAACGTTAATTACGAGAGGGGAAATAAAAATGAAAGTGCAAATAATTGATAAGAAGGATCTTCAAAGTTTAACAAGTGTTCAAGTAGTTAAACGTGATGGAATAGTAACACCATTCTATTCCTATAAGATTAACCTTGTTTTAAATGCGCTCAATGCTGATGAGCAGACTAGCCAAAGTGTTTATGTTACCTTATTGGATGCCTTGCTTAATCAAACAACTGTCACTACTGAAAAGATTGCAGATCTCTTTGTTCAAGGACTGGTTAATGCTAATCATGAAGAATTGGCAAAAGTTTACCGTGATTATCGCCAGCATGATGAAGAAGCATTTGCCGAAGCTACTAATCCCCAAAATAAGTTAGAGCAGCTTTTCGACCGAAACTCACGGATTGTTCACGAAAATGCTAATAAAGATAGCCATGTTTTTAATACTCAACGGGACCTTGAAGCCGGAGTCGTGAGCCGTGCATTGGGATTACGGATGCTTCCTGGTATTGTAGCTAAGGCGCATCTTCGTGGTGATATTCACTGGCATGATCTTGACTATTCACCGGTAACGCCTGAAACTAACTGTTGTTTAATTGACTTTGATGAGATGTTTAAGCATGGATTTAAGATTGGTAATGCTTGGGTTTCTTCCCCACGCTCGATTCAAACGGCAACTGCGCAGATGTCGCAGATTATTGCTAACGTGGCGTCTCTGCAATATGGGGGATGTTCTGCTAATCGGATTGATCAATTATTAGAACCATATGCAAAGCTAAATTACGAAAAGCATATGAAGGAGGCCGAAGAGTGGATAGTACCAGAGAAACGAGAAGAATTTGCTCGTGAGAAGACAAAAAAGGATATTTACGATGCAATGCAGGCTTTAGAATACGAGATTAATACCCTTTATTCTAGCCAAGGTCAAACTCCATTTACGACCATTAACTTTGGCTTAGGGACAAGCTGGATTGCCCGGGAGATCCAAAAAGCCATTTTGAAGATCCGGATTAAGGGTCTTGGCAAGGAACATCGTACAGCGATTTTTCCTAAATTAACTTTTACTATTAAACGAGGCTTAAATCTTGACCCTGAAGATCCTAATTATGATATCAAGCAACTAGCGCTTGAATGTTCAACGAAGCGGATGTATCCAGATCTTTTGATGTATGACAAGATTAAGGAACTAACGGGGAGCTTTAAGACACCAATGGGTTGCCGTTCGTTCTTACAGGGATGGACAGATCCAGAAACTGGCAAAGAAGTAAACTCAGGCCGGATGAACTTAGGGGTAGTGACAGTCAACTTGCCACGGATTGCCTTGGAGGCTCATGGCGATAAGCAACTATTCTGGGAAATTTTTCAAGAGAAGATGAATATTTGTAAGATTGCCTTGGATTACCGGATTAAGCGTACTAAAGAAGCTAAGCCAGAAAATGCTCCCCTTCTTTATATGTATGGTGCATTTGGTAAACGGCTAAAGAAGACTGACAGTGTCGATGAAGTCTTTAAGAATAGTCGGGCGACCGTTTCACTAGGTTATATTGGTTTATATGAAGTATGTACGACTTTCTATGGGTCAAATTGGGAGCATAATAAAGAAGCGCATGACTTTGCGATTGCAATTACTAAGGCAATGCATGATTTATGCGCTGAATGGGAAAAAGAAGAAGGATACCATTTTAGTCTCTATTCCACTCCTGCTGAATCGTTAACAGATACATTCTGCCAAGATGATTTGAAGAAGTTTGGGCGAGTTGAAGATGTAACAGATAAGGAATACTACACAAATAGTTTCCACTATGATGTTCGTAAACATCCGACACCTTTTGAAAAGTTATCATTTGAAGAGGCTTTTCCTAAATATGCGGCTGGTGGTTTTATTCATTATTGCGAATATCCCAACTTACGCCAAAATCCAAAAGCTTTAGAAGCAGTTTGGGACTGGGCATATGATCATGTCGGTTATCTGGGAACAAATACTTCAATTGATCAGTGCTTTAAGTGTGGCTTCAAAGGTGAATTTGAAGCCACTGCTCGCGGCTTTAAGTGTCCGCAGTGTGGGAACCATGACCCAGCAACCTGTGACGTTGTTAAGCGGACATGTGGTTATCTTGGCAACCCTCAGCAGCGGCCAATGGTTCATGGAAGGCATGAGGAAATTATTCACCGAGTTAAACATATGAATGCTGGCATGATCAAGAATGCAGCTGAATTTGAACAACAGCGGCAAATGGATAATAAGGCTCATGCTCATATTACTGGTGATCAAATTTAATTAATTATCAAAAGGCCAGTTGCCCGTAAAGCTACCGGCCTTTTATTATATAGGAGGAAAAAGAAATGGTAGAAACACGATTACCCCGCAATCCTAAGCCGCAAGAGTGGTTAGCAAAAGATCATTCATTACAATATATTGCAGACTATAAGCCCTTCAATTTTGTTGACGGGGAAGGGGTCCGGTGTAGTTTATATGTTAGTGGATGCCTTTTTAACTGCCCCGGATGCTATAACAAGGCGGCGCAGAATTTTCATTACGGACAGCCATACACCCAGGATTTAGAAGATCAGATTATCGAAGACCTTTCGCAGAGTTATGTTCAAGGATTGACTTTATTGGGTGGCGAACCATTCCTTAATACTCAGGTTTGTCTGAAGTTAGTTAAACGGGTTCGAAAAGAATTCGGTCACGAAAAGGATATTTGGTCTTGGTCTGGTTATACTTGGGAAGAATTAATGAAGGAGTCGAGCGATAAACTTGAACTTCTACACTACCTCGATATTCTAGTCGATGGTCGATTCTTGCTGGCTAAAAAGGATCTTACCCTTCAGTTTAGAGGGAGTTCTAACCAACGAATTATTGATGTTCCGCAATCTCTTCAAACGGGGAAAGTGGTTATTTGGGATAAGCTTGTTCATTAGAGGAGAAAATGATGGCAAAAATTTGGAAGAAAGAGCCAGCATGGTTAGAGAAAAAACGTCAACTAGCAGTTATATTGCAATCACGGATCCCGACTTTACCTGGTCAAGAAGAATGGGTAGATTACTGGCAAAAGAAAGCAACTGGTCTAAGCAGGGATTGGCTTTCTTTACAAGAGGGCGGCTTAACCGCAATGCCTCTTGAAGAAGCGGTTAATGAATACTCAACACTATTACAAGAAAATCTAATGGAGAAGGCCATCTTTTGGCAGGATAACCAATTAGCGGCCATGCACCTTGCAAATATTGATTGTGGACAGTTTATATATTTGCGTCCACAAATTACTCAGGAGCGTCCAGTTGTCTTTAGTCCCCACCTTAACTCTGCGAACACTCACAATATTATTGTCATCAGTGCGGGGGCTAACGCAGTAATTGAAGAACGGATGGTTAATGATACGTTATTACCATCATATGAAGGAACAGAGATTTTAGTTGGAGCTAACGCGCACGTTACGTACCGGCAGGCAAATCGCTCGACCAGTAAAAATATCTATCGGACAATCCATGCATACCAAGCTCATGGTTCAACGCTGCAGTTTGAAGTAGCGAGTCAAGTTCAAACTAAAGCTACTGTTGATCTTTATAGTTTTCTGGATGGTCAAAATACTCAGTGGGCAACGACAATTGCTTTAGGTGGAACACAGCATTTAACCGCACTGGTTGATGGTTTTGGTAAGGGAACTTTTGCCACTCTTACCCAATATCGGGATTCAGAAGCGGTCACTGGAGCACCTTTTAAAGTAAAAGCCGGCGAACCACTGCCAATTAGCGAAGATATCCATCCATTAAAAGAATTAGCTAGTAGTGAGCGTTGGCTAAAACAAATAATGACTGCTGAATAGGGCTAAAGTTAATTACAGCAATGTTACAATAAAACATTAATCACGAAAAATAAGTCGTTGAAATTCTTCTTTATAAGAAAAATTCAGCGACTTATTTATTATTATGTTACAAATTTTGGCTAATTCTGGGGAAAAGTTAGCCAAACCTAAGTTACTATCAGGACGTGGCCGAGGTTGATTTGCTTGACAGACTATTAAATTTTTTATTACAAAGTATTACGAAAATCAACTGAATTGATATTTCGGAGTAATCCGCATGTAATTTTGAGGGAGTATAGTAATAGGTGTTGAGAGATATGAGGACTCGACAACTTAAACTAAATTAAACTAATAAATAACTAATTAATAAAAAAGTATTTTATGAAAAGGATGGGATTTTTCTTTATGAAGTTAACTAAAAACATCGCGAAAATCACTGCTGCCGTTGCAGGTGCTGTTGCCTTGGGAACATTCGCTACTGCAACTACTGCTAACGCTGATTCTGTTTACACGGTGCAAAGTGGTGATACCTTATCAAGTATTTCCTATAAGTTAGGCCATGACTTAACTTATGTTGACTCTTTAGCTTCAACTAATCAAATTGCCAATAAGAACTTAATTTATGTTGGTCAAAAGTTAGTAATTAAAGATGACGGTGAAGTAACCCAAGCAACTGCTCAACAAGCTGCTACTTTACCTGAAGCATCTCAAGCTCCAGCATCAGCTAGTGTTGAAAGTCAACAACCTAGCCAAGCTCCGGTGGTTGCTAGTCAGGCTCCTGTAGCAACAAGCCAAGTACAATCATCAGCTGCACCGGTTTCTGCTCCTGCTCAATCACAGGCTCCAGTACAATCTCAAGCACCGGTTCAACAACAAGCACCAGTTCAATCAGTAGCTCCACAACAATCAACTGTTTCAGCTGCTGCACAACAAAGCTACAGTGCACCAGTACAAGCACAAGCTACTAGTTCAAACTACAGCTCAAATGTTAGTGGTAATGATGCTGCTGCTAAGGCTTGGATCGCAGCTCGCGAATCAGGTGGTAGCTACAGTGCTCGTAACGGTCAATACGTTGGTAAGTACCAATTATCAGCATCATACTTAAATGGTGACTACTCAGAAGCTAACCAAGAACGAGTAGCTGATCAATACGTAGCTAACCGTTACGGTTCATGGAGTGCTGCCCAATCATTCTGGCAATCACATGGTTGGTACTAAAATTTAATAATTAATTGTTAAAGTAGGAAATTGTCTCAATAAGGGGATGATTTCCTATTTTTTTGTAAAATGAAAAAAAGTTAATATTATTTTCATCCTAATCTTAAAAAATATATTATAATAGAGTTATTCAAGTGATGAAAGGATGAGATCCATGTCAAAAGAGAGTCAGATTATTGATACAAAATCATTATATGTAAATCCTGACCGCGGTGTTGCAACGTTAAACTATAGTCAAAATTACTTTACTGATATTCCTTCATTAATTAATAGTGATGAAGTAAAGGAAATTGTTCGTTTATATTTAGCTTCACGTAACCCTGATAATGATGATGATGCTTTTGATAATGCCACTGTTAACAAGTTTGTTGATATCTTAAAGAAAGTTCTTTTTGATGATGATAGTGCATTTGATGAATATGACCCTAAAGATATTCTTGAGAGTGTTGAAGAATTATACTCATACTATCGTTCACTATTACGGGTATCGGTAATTAATCTTAGTGATAATAAGATTATCGGTAACGAGTTCCGGACTATTGATACTCAATTCAACGACTTAGTGCGTAAAGCATACCGGATCCTCGAAGAAAAGCTCCAAGGTTTTGAAAACCGGACTTATCGACAAGTTAATGCGGCAACTAACGCAACAATTTTAGTTCAACAACAAGATTGGAAAATTCCAGCTGGTTATGAAGAATTAAAGGATATTGATTTTATTAATACCGTGATGCTTCGTCCACCAATGATGATGCACACTAAGAGTAACAAACGGGAAGGGGTCTTTTCTGAAGTAAAAGATAACCCGATCGAACGTTTCCGTGGTGAACGCGGTAAGTGGTATTGTTACCCAGCAAAGATTGGTGAAAGTTTAGCCTTTATTTACTTCAATGTTGATTACTTGGTAAACGGAATTGCTCTTTCGAACTTATTTGAAATTGCATCCCCTGATGAGATTAAGGGGCAAAAACCTGATATGATTCTTCTTTTCGGTCTAAAAGAAACAGAAGGCATGGTTTCTCATTACTATCGTGACGAAAAGAATGATTTGTGGGTTGGTGAAGTACCTTACACAGATAAGACTACTTACTTTGGTTACATGAAGAAGATGTGCTTGACGCTCCATAACCTTCATCAAATTTACAATGGTCGCCTGCCAATTCACGGGTCCATGTTGAAAATTAAATTTACTAATGGTAAAGAAAAGAATGTTGTTTTCTTTGGTGATTCAGGTGCCGGAAAGTCAGAATCAATTGAAGCATTGCAAGAATTAGCTGACGATAAGATTGTCAGCATGGAGACAATCTTTGATGACATGGGAAGCTTTACCCTTACTGATGGTGAACCAGGGGTATATGCTCAAGGAACAGAAACTGGTGCCTTTGTTCGTCTTGATGATTTGAGTAGTGCCGTGGCCTTCAATAACATGGACCGTGGTGTTTACCTCAATCCTGAACAAAAGAATGCCCGGGTTATTATTCCTGCTGATACCTACGAAAACGTAATCAAACATCACCATATTGATATGTGGCTATACGCTAATAATTACAGTGATGAAGTTGGTATTCATCGTTTTGATACAAAGGAAGAGGCAGAAAAAGTATTTATTGCTGGACAACGGAAGGCCCTTGGAACAACTGATGAAGTTGGAATGAGCAAGACATTCTTTGCTAACCCATTTGGTCCAGTTCAAGAACCAGAATTAACTAAGCCGATTATTGACAAGGTCTTTACAAAGCTATTTGACCAAGATGTATATGTTGGAGAAATCTTTACTCACCTTGGTAATGACAAGTCAAAGGATGCTTTGAAAGAATCAGCCCAAGAATTGCTTGATGTTTTGATGAATAATTAAGATTACGATTAAGACAACTTTGTCATCGCCCTGTAACAAACAGTCTGTTACAGGGCGATTTTTGTGTCGTCAAGAAAAAATGAGCAGTTTTTTTGAATAATTTTTACATGAGATAATTCTAGTTATAATTTTACAAGTTACTCAAAAGCGATTAAATCAACATTTAAGCGACTATAAAAAAATCATCGAACGTTTGTTACAAAAAATTACAGAAATAACGAAATTTGATAAGTCCTAGTAACCCGCTCGTAACCCTAATCCTGTATAGTAGTTATCGTTGAAATGAGTTATTTGATTAATTAAGAGAAAAGGATGGATTGAATTTATAATGAAGTTATCTAAGAAAGTAGCCAAGATTACAGCAGCGATTACTGGTGCAGTTGCATTAGGAACAGTAGCTACTGCAACGACTGCAAACGCCGACAGTATTTACACGGTGCAAGCAGGTGACACCCTTTCTGGGATTTCTTACAAATTAGGTCACGATCTAACTTTTGTAGATACATTAGCAAACAACAATAATATTGCTGATAAGAACTTGATTTACGTTGGTCAACAATTAGTAATCAAGGATGATGGTGAAGTTGCACCAGCTACTCAAGAAGAAGTTGCTACTTTACCAGCCGCAAATGTTGCACCACAAGCAGATACACAAGCTACAACTGCTGAAAATCAAGCACAACAAAACCAACAAGTACAATCAAACCAAGAAGCACCAGTTGCTCAACAACAAGTACAAACTCCACAAACACAAAATGTACAACAATCTAGTGCTCAAGCATCAACTGGCTATAACTCAAATGTAGCTGGAAATGATGCTGCTGCCAAGGCTTGGATCGCAGCTCGCGAATCAGGTGGTAGCTACAGTGCACGGAATGGTCAATATATTGGTAAGTACCAATTGTCAGCATCATACTTAAATGGTGACTACTCAGAAGCTAACCAAGAACGAGTAGCTGATCAATACGTAGCTAGCCGTTACGGTTCATGGAGTGCTGCTCAATCATTCTGGCAATCACACGGTTGGTACTAAAACAAGATTTAATAAAATAGATAATCAACAAATTTCAAACATACGATAAAAGAGGTTGGAAAAATTTTAGTTTTTCCAACCTCTTTTCGTTTAACTATTATAAAATTTAGCTCAGTTTTCTTATACTTCAACATTAGCAACAAGTTCAATTGGACAGTGACTTGAGCCTTTAACATCTGAGAGAATCTTGGCTTCTTCAATTCGTTCTTTCCATACATCAGAAACTAAGAAGTAGTCGAGGCGCCAACCAACATTTCGTTCCCGTGCGTCATAACGATAACTCCACCAGGTATATGCACCATGCAAATTAGGATGAAGATAACGGAAAGTATCCGTAAAGCCAGCATCAAGTAATTTGCCAAAATCAGCTCGTTCTTGTTTTGTAAAGCCGGCTTTATGATGATCTTCTGTTGGCTCTGCTAGGTCAATTGGTTGATAGGCAACGCTCATATCACCACCAATGATTACTGGCTTACTACTTTGTAAATTAGTAACATAATCAAGAAAAGCACGATCCCAGTCGAGACGATAATCAAGATGTTGCAGCTTTTCACCTGAAACTGGGACGTATACATCAATCAAATAGAAGTTTGGATATTCGAGCGTGATTAGTCGCCCTTCTTTATTAAAAATTGAATTATTCATTCCGTATATAACGTTTTCTGGCTTATATTTAGTGAAAATGGCGGTACCAGAATAACCCTTCTTTTCCGCATAATTCCAGTATTGGTAATAATTAGGAATTTGAATCGGTTCTTCGCCTTTATCCAATCGTGTACGTTGTAGACAGAAGAAGTCAGCATCTTGGCGCTTAAAATCTTCGACAAATCCATGATTAATGGCTGACTTCAAGCCATTGACACTCCAAGAAATAAATTTCATGTTAATCCTTCTTTCAATTTAACCAAACCATGTCTCTGTAATAATTGTACAAGGAATTTGATTTTTCATTAAGTAATAAGACTCTTTTTGTGATTTTTGATACAAAACTGTAGATGTTAAATAAAAATATTCATATTGTATATACGAAGATATCAACTTTAAGAATAAAAGATGCAATATATTAAGGGGATCGCCTACTTATATCAAAAGCGTTTATATAATATTATTTATATATAAAGTTACGTTTATCACAAAATTGTCAAAGAGTCACAACTTAGAGGAGGGTGTCTAATGACTTCAAAGTATGAAACAGAGTCGAAAGGTTACACGATGACAACCGTAATGCAGGAAGCTGCACGATGTTTATTATGTCATGATGCACCATGTTCACAAGCTTGCCCAGCACATACTAATCCAGCAAAATTTATTCGAAGCGTTCTTTTTCGTAATGTCAAAGGGGCAGCTGAAACGATTCGGGAAAACAATGCGTTAGGATCAATCTGTGCGCGTGTTTGTCCAACTGAACGTTACTGTGAAAAGGCATGTACTCGGGCTAAAATCGACGGGCCAATTGATATCGGTGGGATTCAACGGTATGTCACTGATATGGAGCGAAAGATGAACATGAAGATTCTTAAAGCCGGTAAGCCAAATGGGATGAGTATTGCCATCATTGGTAGTGGCCCATCAGGTTTACAGGCAGCTACGACTCTCCGTGAAAAGGGCTATGCAGTTGATATCTATGAAAAAGCTGCTAAGGCTGGCGGTTACTTGACCTACGGCATTCCTGAGTATCGGTTGCCGGAAGAAATTGTGGATTATGAAGTTCAACGAATTGTCGACCTTGGTGCGCACATTATCTATAACACAACTGTTGGAAAAGATATTTCAATGGATGATCTTAAAGCTCGTTACAATGCAGTGATTGTTGCTATTGGGACAAGTGAAGCAAAGATGCTTCCAATGTTTGAACACAATATCTGTACCGAATCAGCAATCTCATTCCTAGCCCGGGCAAAAGAAAGTAAGGGCAATTTAGAAGATCTTCCGCAAAATGTCCTTGTTATTGGTGGTGGGGATGTTGCAATGGATGTTGTAACAACCTTAAAGAAGCTTAACGTTCCTTATGTTACCGATGTTGTTTATGAGCAGTTTGATGAATTCAAAGCTTCTAAAAAGGAACTTGCCGGTGCTCAAGAAGCTGGTGTAACAATTGTTGATGGTTACGTTCCAAAAGAAGTTCATCAGAATCGTGCTACCTTTACTCACCGGAAGATTAAGAGTGAATTAACTATTACTGCTGATAAGATTATTTTAGCAGTTGGTCAAAAAGCTAATGCAGAAGGACTAGACATTGACTTACAGCATAATGAAATTCCATTCCGTGAACCGCGATTCCGGACAAAAGATCCCAAAGTTTTTGCGACTGGTGATATTGTTGCCGGAGATAAAACCGTTGTGGTAGCAGTACAGAAAGGAAAAGAAGTAGCAGAAGAAATAGACCGGTTGTTAGGAGGACAAGAAAATGATTAAAAAAGATTTATCTGTAGACTTTTTAGGCGTTCATTTTGAAAATCCATTTTGCTTGTCGTCCTCACCTGTTGGGAACTGTTACGAAATGTGTAAGAATGCATATGATGCTGGTTGGGGCGGTATCGTATATAAGACTTTATCACCAACACACTTTAAGATTGATGAAGTTTCTCCCCGGTTCGATGAATTAGCCAAGGAAGACATGCATTTTGTTGCCTTTAAGAATATGGAACAATTATCAGAACACCCCTTGGAGCAGGACTTGGCTGATATGCGACGGTTAAAAGAAGAATATCCCAATAAAGTCTTGATTGCTTCAATTATGGGTGAGACATTGGAAGATTGGACCAACCTGGCCAAGTTAGTAACTGAGGCAGGGGCTGATATGATTGAATTGAACTTCTCTTGTCCACAGATGACTTCTCATACCATGGGTTCAGATGTAGGAACTAATCCAGAATTATGTAAGAAGAATTGTGAAGCTGTTAAACGCGGGACTAGCCTTCCAGTTCTTGCGAAGATGACACCAAATATTACGACGATGGTTCCGGTTGTTAAGGCATGTCTAGAAGGAGGGGCAGATGGCTTCTCCGCAATCAATACTGTTAAATCAATTGTTGATGTTGATCTAAAGAAGAAGGTTGGGTTACCAAATATTGATGGTAAATCTTCTGTTTCTGGATTATCTGGGAAAGCTGTTAAGCCAATTGCTTTACGTTTCTTACAACAACTACGGTCAGCAGCCGGCCTTGAACAACTACCGATTTCTGGAATTGGGGGAATTGAGACCTGGGAAGATGCTGCTGAATTTATTCTTTTGGGTGCCACTACTCTCCAAGTTACAACTGCGATCATGGAATATGGTTATCGGATCATTGATGACCTTACTAATGGTTTAATGCATTACATGGAAGAACAGCATGTAGACCACCTTCAAGATCTTGTCGGCTTAGCTAATAAGAATATTATTCCTACTAACCAGCTTGACCGAAATTACAAGGTTTACCCTAAGATTGATTGGGATAAGTGTATCGGTTGTGGCCGTTGCTTTATCTCATGTCAAGATGGTGCCCACCAAGCTTTAACTTGGGATGATGAAAAACGGCAACCAGTTTTTGATAAGAGTAAGTGTGTCGGTTGTCAACTTTGTGCACTTGTTTGTCCTGTGGGGGCTATTAAGTTAGGCCTTGTTGAGATTAAGCCGGGTCACAAAGGTAATCCAGCAGAAATCGATGTAGGATCTCAACGTCTTCATCGCTATCACCCGGTAAAGGCTAATCAAGAAAATTAATTATTAGTTTTCCTCATATATGAAAAATCAGGGACTGTGACATAAGTTACTTTCATAAAAAGCAAATACGCAGTACAACAATGGCCTCCAACGTCCGGCAAAAAAGCCGAACATTGGAGGCCTATTGTTGCTTGCGGGGGCTCGAAAACGAAGTCACAAGTGACTTCTGTCTCGCTCCCTCGATTTTTAGCTTTATTATGTCATATTGTAACTCTTAAATTACTGCGAGGGGTACTTTTTTATTTGGTGATGGGAACTCTTTTTGTAAAGCAAGTAACTCATCATCACTTAGTTCAATGTTACCAGCTGCAACATTTTCTTCAGCATGTTTTGGGCTGCTGCTCTTTGGAATAGCAAGGACATTTCCGATTCTTAAGACCCACGCAAGCATAATCTGATTGACGGTTGCATGGTGATTTGCGGCAATTTCTTTTATTAGCGGATTCTCGGTTAACTTTCCAGATAAGCTGTCACCTTGTGCAAGCGGGGAATAAGCTATTAATGGGAGCTGATGCTGTTTCATTAAGGGAAGGAGGTCAAATTCAATTCCGCGACTATCGAGATTATAGAGATCTTCGTTGGCAACGCAATCAGTGCCATTTTTTAGGCGCCATAATTCTTCAAGATCACTGACATCGAAGTTTGAGACTCCCCATGCTTTAATCTTTCCTGCCTTTTTAACTCTCTCTAATTCGTTGACTGTTTCTGCTAACGGAATCCCACCCCGCCAGTGTAAAAGGTAAAGGTCAAAATAGTCTGTTCCTACGGCAGCCAAACTTTGGTCTAAACTATGCTCAAGTTTTGTCTTGCTGGCATTTGAAGGAAGAACTTTATCAATTAAGAATAGCTTTTCCCGACTATATGGTTTGATGGCCGCAGCGACAAGCGCTTCGGAACGACCATCGCCATACATTTCCGCAGTATCAATAGCTTGTGCGCCAGCGTCAATTGCAGTTTGAATGGCTTTAATTTCTGTAGACCGATTGACGAGAGAATTTCCCATATTCCATGTTCCGATTCCAATTGCAGGCATTGAAACATTATTGATTGTGACTTTTTTCATCTTGCGCAGCTCCTTTCTATTTTCCTACTTCTATTATATTCTTTTTGGTCAATGGCCCCTAGCATATTAGTTGCGTTTTAGCTGAAAGCGTTTAATATAGACAATGAATAAGAAAGAAAGGAAGCATTCTTTATGGCTAATGAATTACAAAACCGTAATAATTTATTTGATAGTTTGATGAACATGCGTAACTGGATGAACGATGATTTCTTCTCTAACCTAACTCCCGTTGCTGATCACATGAAGACAGATGTTACAGAAGATGACAAAAATTATACCGTAAAGATTGACATGCCTGGATTTGATAAGAAGGATATTCACATTAATTATGCCAATGATATTTTGACAGTTACTGGTCATCGGGATACCTTTGATGATGATGGTGATAAGGATGGCAATGTTCTGCATTCTGAACGTCGGTATGGTCAAATGAGTCGGCAATACCGTTTGCCAGATGTAAATAAGAAGGATATCAAAGCTCAATACAAGAATGGTGTTTTGACAATTACTCTTCCTAAGAAGGATGAGACTGATGACGATGAAAATCATATTGATATTGAATAATTAAATTAAGTTAAATAAGGAGGCTGAGTTTTCCCAGTCTCCTTATTTTTTGTCTGTTTCTTGAACGTATGTTTGATTGAGGATATAATAGTATTTACTAAAAGGATGGAGGTACATTACAATGGGGCGAACATATATGGCAATCGATTTAAAATCATTCTATGCTTCGGTCGAATGTACTGAGTGTGGGCTCGATCCTTTAAACGCTAACCTCGTAGTTGCCGATGAATCGCGAACTAGTAAGACTATTTGTCTCGCCGTCTCACCAGCTTTGAAAAAATTTGGCGTTTCTGGTCGCCCGCGATTGTATGAGGTGGAACAACGGGTAGCGTACTTGAATAATCGTCGTGCCAAAGAAATGTCTCACCAGCGATTATCACCAGTTGTTTCAATTTACCGAGATGAATTATTAAAATCACTAGAACTTAAAATTGGTTATAAGATCGCACGTCCACGAATGAATTTTTATCTTGAAAAAAGTGCCGCCATCTATGAAATTTATTTACGCTATTTACCACCAGAAAAGATCCACGTTTATTCTATTGATGAGGTAATGATGGATATTACTGATTATCTTAATGAGTACCATGTTAGTGCCCGTTCTTTAGCTAAGGAAATCATCCAAACAATTAAAGCAGAGACACAAATTACTGCAACTGCAGGAATTGGGACCAATCTTTTCTTAGCAAAAGTAGCGATGGATATAGTAGCTAAACGGATTCCGGGAGATGAAGACGGGGTCCGGATTGCACAGATGAATGAACATACTTTTCGTCGTTACCTTTGGGCGCACCAGCCACTAACAGACTTTTGGCGAATTGGTCCTGGGTATGCGCGCCGACTAAAAAAGCTGGGTCTTCATACCATGGGAGATATTGCTCGATGTTCATTGGGAAAATTATCTGATCCGATGAATGAGGAAGTATTATACCGCGAATTTGGCAAAAATGCGGAAATCATTATTGACCATGCATGGGGATACGAGTCCGCCTCCATTAAAGATATCAAAAATTATCATTCATCTGATCATGGGGTGTATTCTGGACAGGTGTTGCCTCGGCCTTATAACTTTACAGAAACCCGGTTAGTGATTCAAGAGATGGTTAATTCATTAGCTCTCCAGTTAACCAAGCAAAACTTAGTAACTGATCAAGTAGCTTTAAGGGTCGCCTATGATGTTTCTAATATATCGGAGGATTACCAAGGACCATTAGTAACCGACTTCTATGGACGGCAGGTACCCAAGTCGATGCATGGAAAGGCTGATCTTTCCTTACCGACTTCATCTGGTACAGAATTAATGGAAGCATTTATGAAGCTATATGATTCTGGCCTTGACCGGCGATTGACAGTTCGCAAAATTACGGTAATAGCGAACCACCTTCTTTCACCAACGCTTGCTCGATTGGCGAATTATAATGAGCAGTTAGATTTATTTACTGACTCAACAAAAAAACATAAGAATCGTTCCAAAATTCAAAAAAAGGATCAAAAGTTACAAAGGCTTGTCCTTAATTTGCAAAATGAATATGGTAAAAATGCCATTATTCGAGCGGCTGATTTGAAAAAAGGCGCTACTCTTTTAGAAAGGAACAGTCAGATTGGAGGGCACCAAGCATAATGGAAAATGAGGATTTATTGAAAATAGAAAAAAGCCTGTTTAGTGATACCTCAATGTATCGTGATATCATCAACACTCCTCGGCATATTTCTCAAGCTCATACGCCAATGACCACCGAAGATCGTGCTGCGCAGTTTTCTCCTTTTGCAGCCTTGACCGGCTATCATCAATTATTAGCAAAGGTAGGGGAAAAGTATAGTCATAAAACTTATCCCACGGCTGAGATGAAGCATCGAATACGAGTCCAACTTGCCATGATTGAACGGAGCCAATCCCATCCGCTAATAAAAGTTGAATTTTTTAATGGTAAGACAGGATTTTATGAAGAATATACTGGTCGATTAAAACGAATTGATCACCATGCTCACTACCTAATATTTGATGATGGAACAAGGCTTATAATTCAAAATATTCGTAAAATTAAAAGAGATCAGCAAAACTGATCTCTTTTAATATAAGGTATACGTTAAAATGCTTGAATAAGTTTCATGATTCCGAACACAATCAAGAATGTTGAAACTAACCATACCACTGTAATAGCGGAAAGTAATGGGCTAAATAAAAGAATAACTCCTAACACCAAACTCAAAATTGCTAGAATTACAATGAACCAGTAGTATCCCCGATGAAATTCCTTGAAAAACTTGGCACTGAGCAATTCAGTGATAGAGTCAAGAATAAACCAGATAGCGAAGATGATAGCAATGAAGAGTACCCCAAAACTTGGTTGGAAAAGGAAAATAATCCCTAAAATAATATCTAAAATTGCAGAAAAAATTAACCAACCTGAGGATTCTCCTAAGATCTGACCAATTCGTTGACGGAACCATAATTCATAAATTCCGCGGAAAATAAAAGCAATTCCGGCAACAATGGCTAAGAAGTGAAGGGTTTTATCTGGCCGCATGAATGATGCAATTCCAGCAATAATAAATAAGATTCCAACAATTAAGCTAAACCAGTCAAAGCCCTTTTTAGTTTCTTCAAACATTGAAAAACCTCCCTAAAAATAAAATCATTAATATCATAGTTCAATTGGATTGATAAAACAAGAAGAAAGAGATTATCAATAAAGTAGTTATGATATATAGAATGGAATAGTAAAGGGGGGTGGGAATCCAGCCAGCTACTGTGCTACTGTATAAATATCTTTAAAACAGTAAGGGACTGTGACATAAGTTAAGTTACTTTTATAAAAAGCAAATACGCAGTACAACAATGGCCTCTAACGTCCGGCAAAACCGAACGCTAGAGGCCTATTATTGCTTGCGGGGGCTCCCAGAGGCTAGCTTCGCGTCGAAAAACGAAGTCACAAGTGACTTCGTTTTCGAGCTCCCTTTTGTCGTAATTTCCCGGGAAATTAAAGGTGCTCTTTAATACCGTTGGGGAAATCCTTATCAATCTCCTTTAAGATTGGCAATAATGAATTGACATATTCATGATATGCTTCAATTGGCTTTAGATCTTTTGCTCGTGATTGTAGTAAGGTAAGAGCAATATCGTGCGCTCTTTGTTCATTTGTAATCATCTTTTACCACCTCAGTTATTCAGTTTATCAGATTTTCCACCCACTAGCATAAATTGTTTAATAACTTGATGAAAAATCGTTTGATCAAGTATGATCATTACTGCAAAACCAATTGTAGTTCCGATGGTATTGCTAATCAAATCATCCACATCGGCAACCCTTCCAATATGGAAAAGAAGGTCGCAAACAAATTGGTTACACTCGATAAATAGACTGAAGAAAAAGCCATAGAGAATAGCACGACTGAAGGGCATCTGGTGATTAATTAAATAAAGATAAACTCCTAGTGGCAAAGTCATCACAATGTTTAAGAAGAATTCTTGGCTGAGTCCTTGGAGGGGGATGATATTAAATGGTACGCCATGAAAGTAAAATAAAAGTTTATTAGCAGAACTAAAATTAAACATTGAAGGAGTTAAGCAGAGCCAGTCGATTGCAGTTAAGTAGATAAAAAAGGTTGCAATTGTAATGTGCTGGCCGAAGTTAGGGAATTTTTCCCAAAGGTGATTATGAGTGACGAGGACAGATCCTGCAAAGAAATAAATAAAAAATGGGATCCAGTGAACTAATGCATGCAATGTGATTTCTCCTTCTACGAAAAATGGTATACAATAAGTTTTCAATGTTATATATCATAGTTGATTTTTTTAGTAATGACTAGTAAACCTAACTAGGATTAATAAAACTTCAATTATTGAGGAAGAGAGAGGATCATGGCAGAAAAGCAAGAATTTACACGTAAACTTAAAAGTCGTCATATTCAATTAATGGCACTTGGTGGAACAATTGGGACGGGATTATTTCTCGGATCGGGGAAAGCAATTCACGCTGCTGGTCCAGCAATCCTTTTAGCATATTTAATTACTGGGATTATTTGTTTTGGAATTATGCGGGCTCTGGGAGAGTTGCTTCTTTCCGACTTACATTATCATTCGTTTATGGATGCGATTCGTGATTATCTTGGTAATCGCGTGAGTTTTGTAATGGGCTGGGCTTATTGGGTGTGTTGGCTAGCATTGGCAATGGCCGAAGTTACCGCCATTGGCTTATATTTTCAACTATGGTTTCCTCAAGTTCCCCAATGGTTACCTGGATTAATAACTCTCCTAATTTTATTGGGATTAAATCTAATGACTGTTAGTACGTTTGGTGAACTCGAATTTTGGTTTGCCCTTATTAAAATTCTAGCAATTATTATTTTAATTGCTGTTGGCGTCATTTTGATTTTGCTTCATTTCCATTCGACAAGCGGTTATCTTGCCACACCAGCAAATTTAGTTAATGATGGGGGCTTTTTTGCTACCGGGACAAAGGGCTTCATGCTTTCTTTTCAAATGGTTGTATTTGCCTTTGTTGGAATTGAAATGGTAGGGGTGACAGCGGCTGAGGCAGAGAATCCTAAAGTTGTTATTCCTAAGGCGATTAATGGTATTCCCGTTCGAATTATGCTCTTTTATATCGGTGCTTTGGCTGTCATTATGTGTATTTATCCATGGAGTAAACTTTCACCAAGCAATAGTCCGTTTGTCCTTGTTTTTCGTGATATTGGACTTCCAGGGGCTGCTAGTATCGTTAATTTTGTAGTAATTACCGCTGCGGCTTCTGCTTGTAATAGTTCTTTATATACAACTGGTCGGATGCTGGCTGAGCTAACCTCTACTGCTCACCGGCCTGTTATCCGTAAGATTAGTCGCTTATCTAAACGGTCGGTGCCTGCAACAGCGGTTATTATTTCTGCAATTGTTATTGGAATTGCTGCTATCTTAAACTTGGTAATGCCAGAAGGGGTTTTTACTTTTGTTTCCAGTATTGCTACCACGAGTTTTCTCTTTGTGTGGGCTGCTATCATCTTGGCACATTTAAAATATATTCGTAAACATCCGCAATCGAGGACTTTCAAGATGCCAGGCGCACCTTTTACTGACTATATTATTTTAGTTTTTCTTTTTATTGTGCTAATTGTTTTATGTATGGAAAAACAAACTTTAATTGCTCTTATACTAACTTTAGCTTGGTTTGCAATCCTTGCCGTTGCTTCGTTAACGCAAAAGAAAGCATAAAAAGTTAATTTCCACGATATCGTAACAAGATTCGTATAAAAAAAGAGGCTGTTGAAAAAACAAAAGTTTTTTCTCAGCCTCTTTTTACTAACGATTTAAATGTAATTTACGTTGACACTCGGGACAAATGCCGTGGACTTCGATGTTATTTCCTGTAACTAGATAGCCAGTCTTTTCATGAGTCATAACCGTTAATTCTTTTGTAATTTCAGTAAAATGCTCATCAAAAACATCAGAAATCTTACCACAATTATCGCAGACGACATGATAATGCGGATGGCCGAAATAGTCAAAGTGGGTACTACCATCACCATTTTTTAACTCAATTACGAGATTGTAATCAACGAAGAGCTTTAGGGTATTGTATACAGTTGCCATGCTGATATTGGCAACTGAGTCTTTAAGATCATCATAAATCATTTCAACGCTTGGATGAGTATGATGATTGATTAAGTAATTTAAGATGGTTTTCCGTTGGGGAGTAAGACGGACCTTGTTTTCACGGAGATGATCAAGAGCTCGATCAAATTCTGCTTCTGCCATAATGTCGTCCCCTTTCTTAAAATAATTATAATCTAATGATATTATAACATTTACATTCACTAATTCAAAACATATAATAATTAACGGTCAGATAATAATTATTCTAAAGAGGGAGAGAGTGATATGGATCAAAGTATCGCACGTAATGGAAAAAGATATAGTCGCTTTTGGTTTATTTTTACTTTATTAGTTGGTACCTTTACGATGTCAATTAGTCAATCATCGTTGTCAACCGCCTATCCAACCTTAATGAATGCTTTTGGGATTTCAGCATCAACAGTTCAATGGCTGACGACTGGTTTTATGCTCGTAATGTGTGTCAGCATGCCAATTAGTCCATGGATGCTCAATAATATGAGTTTTAAGACAATGTTTATTGGAGCACTAGGGCTATTTGATATCGGATCCTTGATGATTGTTTTAACACCATCATCTTGGGGAATTAATGGTTTCTGGTTTATGATGATTGGACGGGCCATGGAAGCTTTTGCTGTCGGAGTTTTATTCCCATCTTATCAAACCGTTTTGCTTGAAATTACGCCTAAAGAAGAGCGGGGTTCAACAATGGGAATCGCTGGTTTAGTAATGGGATCCGCTCTTGCCTGTGGACCGATTGTTTCAGGAATTGTTCTAAAGTTCTTTAGCTGGAAGAGCCTTTTTATCCTGTTCATGCTTGTCATTTCGGTAATTATTTTAATGGCTGCTAGTGGACTGATCCAAGATGTAATGGAGCGGCATGAAACAAATCTTGATTGGCTATCAGTAATCTTACTAGTTGGATTAATTGGGATTATGTACGTTGTTGACCAAACCGGAAAAAAGAATCCTGCATGGGGAATAAATGCAGGGATCTTTATCGTTAGTCTTATTGCGGTTATCTGGTTCTGTATTCGACAACTTCATCTCAAGCACCCGCTATTGGAATTACGGGTATTGAAGACTTTTAATTATGATTTAGCAATTCTTTTAACATCGATTTCGTATATCGCATTAATTGTAACGACAATTATTTTCCCCCTTTATTATCAGGGAGTATTAAAAGTTAGTCCATTTGTTTCTGGGATGGCCCTAGTACCTGGAGCTGCTTTTCTCAGCATCCTGAATCCTTTATCAGGAAAATTAGCTGATAAAATTGGGTTTAAACCAACAATGCTGGTGGGAATGTTTATGATTATCATTGGCTGGGTTGCTGGATTAATTGTCCTTAATCACCTTAGCTTGCTGGGGATGATCCTTTGTGCAATGGTAATTGAAGGTGGAAATGCCTTTGTAATGATGCCGGCCGTCACACTGGGAGCAAATGCCTTGCCTGATGAATTAGTGCCCCACGGAACAGCCGTAATTACAACGGTCCGGCAAGTTCTCGGGTCCGCGGGTGTTACTATTTCAACACTGATCTTAACGGTTGCTACTACAAATGCACTTCAACGGGGAAGTTCGGCGCAAGTCGCTTCCCTTCACGGCTATCATTTAGTATTTATTGGCATGATCGCCACTGAATTGATTGGTCTCGTACTAGCATTTATGCTAAAAAATACTAGTAAGGAAAAAAGTACAAAATAACCAAAAATTCGTATATAAAATAGAGGCTGGGAAAAAACTCCTAGTCCAAAATAAAAACCGGATGATGAATTGTTTGAACAATTCATCATCCGGTTTTTATATACACAGGAAATCGTTCCTGATATGATGTAATTACCCC
>NZ_JAJGUI010000056.1:0-27044 GCF_020784875.1 Limosilactobacillus reuteri subsp. simiae
AAAGTAGTCAGAGCATTTTGGCTTGAGCAAAGCGAAAGCCAGCGCCTTGAGACGCCGGCTTTTATTATCGGCTTATAGCCGATGTGCAAACCACCCGTTTGACGGGTGGTTATGATTTGAAATTTCTGTTTAATAAAATTTACGTAAATTTTACCTCTCCTCTTGCTATCCCAATCATGAAAGCGCTATACTTTAGATGTTGTAGATAGTAACGAGGAGGGATTTATCAATGGATGCAGATATCAAATGGCTTGATGAACCGGAAACATTCCGCGTTAATCAATTACCAGCTCATAGTGACCATTATTATTACGGTAACTATGATGAATGGCGGCATAATAATAGTCGTTTTGCGCAAAACTTGGATGGGCAATGGCAATTTAACTTTGCTGAAAACCCGCGTAAACGAGAAAATGACTTTTATAAGGTAGATTATGATAGTAGTAGTTTTAGAACAATCGAAGTCCCTAGTGAGATTGAACTAAATAATTACGCCCAAAATAATTACATTAACACTTTGATTCCGTGGGAAGGTAAGATTTACCGTCGTCCTGCATATGCCCTTAGTCCTGATGATGCGCAAGAAGGATCATTTAGTGATGGGGATGATAATACTGTTGGCGAATACTTAAAACATTTTGACCTTGATCCTTCCTTACGGGGAAAGCAGGTTCGCATCCGGTTTGACGGTGTCGAGCGTGCCATGTATGTTTGGCTTAATGGTCACTTTATTGGTTACGCTGAAGACAGTTTTACCCCCTCTGAATTTGACCTGACTCCTTACATTCAAGATGAAGGTAATGTTTTGGCTGTGGAAGTTTTCAAGCATAGTACCGCCTCGTGGATTGAGGATCAAGATATGTTCCGTTTTTCTGGAATTTTCCGGAGTGTAAACCTATTAGCCCAACCACTTGTTCATGTTGAAGACCTTAATATTCGGCCAATTGTTACTGATAATTATCAGGACGGTATTTTTAATGTTGACCTTCAACTTCACGGTGAAAAGACCGGGAACGTTAATGTGCGGGTTATCGACAATGATGGTAATACGCTCGTCAATGAAACACACCCTGTTGATTCCACGGTAAAAGTTCAGGATCAATTTTTAGAAAATGTTCACTTATGGGATAACCATGATCCTTACCTCTATCAATTGTTGATTGAAATTCGTGATGACGAAAGTAATTTGATCGAACTCGTTCCATACCGTTTTGGTTTTCGCCGAATTGAAATTAATAAAGATCATGTTGTCCTATTGAATGGTCAACGGCTAATTATCAATGGTGTTAACCGTCACGAATGGGATGCTAAACGTGGCCGCGCGATCACGATGGATGATATGACGAGTGATATTCACACCTTTAAGGAAAATAATATTAATGCCGTCCGGACGTGTCACTATCCAGACCAAATTCCGTGGTATTACCTTTGTGATGATAACGGAATTTACATGATGGCCGAAAATAATCTGGAATCCCATGCTACCTGGCAGAAGATGGGAGCAATTGAACCATCATATAACGTCCCCGGTTCAGTTCCTCAATGGCGTGACGTAGTAGTAGATCGAGCACGGACTAACTATGAAACATTTAAGAACCACCCGTCGATTTTATTCTGGTCTTTAGGTAATGAATCATATGCTGGCGATAATATTGTTAAAATGAATGAATTCTATAAGAAGCATGATGACAGTCGGCTTGTTCACTATGAAGGAGTTTGTCATACTCCTGAATACCGTGATCGGATCTCAGACGTTGAAAGTTGGATGTACTTACCACCTAAAGAAGTTGAGGAATACTTGAAGAACAATCCAGACAAGCCATTTATGGAATGTGAGTACATGCATGATATGGGGAACTCTGATGGTGGAATGGGTTCGTACATTTCCTTACTTGATAAATACCCACAATACTTTGGTGGCTTCATTTGGGACTTTATTGATCAAGCCCTCCTTGTTAAGGATCCGGTAAGTGGGCAAGAAGTGATGCGCTATGGTGGTGATTTCGATGATCGTCACTCAGATTACGAATTCTCGGGAGATGGCTTGATGTTTGCTGATCGGACACCGAAGCCAGCAATGCAGGAGGTAAGATACTACTATGGCTTACACAAATAAATTACGCGTGATATATGGTGATGCGACATTAGGACTTAGTGGTGACAGTTTTCATTATATTTTTAGCTATGAGCGTGGTGGACTAGAATCGCTTAAGCTAAACGGTAAAGAATGGCTATATCGTGAACCAATGCCGACGTTTTGGCGGGCAACCACTGATAATGACCGAGGAAGTGGCTTTAATATTCGGTCTGCTCAGTGGTTAGCAGCGGACACTTTTCATAAGTGTGTTGGGATTGACCTGACAGTTGATAATCAACACTTTGCCGAATTACCTATTGCGCCGATAACCAACGAATTTAGTGATCCGGTATCTGCTGAGAATGTCAAAATTAAGTATACTTTTGAGACGCTAACAGTTCCGGCTACGCAAGTCACTGTAACTTATGAGGTTAACGGACAAGGTGAGATTAAAGTGACAATGCACTACTACGGTCATAAAGACTTACCTGGTCTGCCAGTAGTAGGAATGCGTTTTATCATGCCAACCGTTGCTACCGGCTTTGACTATCAAGGATTATCCGGTGAAACTTACCCCGACCGGATGGCAGGAGCGACTGAGGGTACCTTCCATGTTGACGGTTTACCAGTTACTAAGTATCTAGTCCCACAGGAAAATGGAATGCACATGGATACTCATGCATTAACAATTACCCGCGATTCCACCCAAAATAATGCCGATCATTCTCGGGAACCATTTAACTTAACTATTAAACAAGACGAGCAACCATTTGCCTTCAGTTGTTTACCATATACAGCGGAGGAATTAGAAAATGCAACACATATTGAAGAGCTCCCACTCGCACGACGAACTGTTCTCGTTGTTGCGGGGGCCGTTCGAGGTGTTGGGGGAATTGATAGCTGGGGTGCAGATGTTGAAGAACAGTATCATATTCCTGCTGACCGTGATGTTGAGTTTTCGTTTGTATTGAATGCAAAATAGGAAGTACAAATTGTTATATAGATCAAAAGTTAGCAGCAGAAAAGGCCTCAAACATTCGGAAAAGCCGAATATTTGAGGCCTTTTGCATTCTGAAGGGTGTGACTGCTGAAGTCAATTATAGCTTCTATCATGCACCCTTTTTATGCTAATCAATTTCACCTGCCATAACTCGCTTAAAGTAAGGTCTAAAGTGCGTACAGAAATAATAAAGGCCATAAATTGCAAGTATGCTAAGACCAACTAATGAGATCACTAATAAGGCGGTGAACCATTTAGCTTGCTTAAAGTAGAGAATAACGATATTTTTCCCTTTACGTTGCTGAACGTAAGGGGCACCAACTGAGGATCGCTGATAGTGGCGAAGTAGATGACCATTAACCGTTAATTGTGATTCATGATACGTAATAATTGGCAACCGAACTTTTCCTGCTTTTCCTGCTTCCCATGATAATTGCAATCCTCCATGCGGCAAGACAGTATGAGTATATTTATGGGCTTCATTAATGATTTGTCCTTCGTAAGCGTAAGAACGAACATATTTTTGATTCATGTACTTCTTAGGAATCGGCAAATAGTCAGGACTTCTCTTCTCAACCATCGTTAACAATTGACCAGGATAGAGATCATGGACGGAATGTCGCAGTGCGGCCTTATTTTCACTTACGCGGGTAATCGCGCTAAAACTATTAAGAACAATTTCTGAGTCATAGCGTGCTGCGCGTTTATAAACATCAATTGTTGTAGGAGTAAAGACCAGAAAAACCATTAGCAAGAGGATACCGGTGATTAATTGATTTCGTAAGTCAATCTCTTGCGCTTTTTTATCAAGGGTTGTAGCGCTGATCCCAACTCCTGCGAGTAAGAGGGGAAAGGCAATGATTGTCAACCGGTTAGGGAACTGCAAAGTGTGTCCAAGTTCAGGGATCACATCTTGGAAAAAGGACCAAGGAGTAAGGGAAGAACTAAGCAGGAGGACCAAAGAACCAAGTAACGTTAGGACTGTATTAGTAAGCGATTTTTTGAAGGTAAATAATACGTAAATGAGTTGAAGGATAAAGAGAATCCACATTGCGTAGATTAGATAATCGCGTGTACTGCTAAACATTGAAGGTAATAATACGTTATCTGCGAGGCTAAAATCGGCAGGATGGGCAATATTATTATGGAGGTTAAGCATTAATAAGGCTCCCCAAACATTAGCCGTTAAAATAATAGTTCCGCCGACTGCCTTCAGCGTTTCGATCCACATTTTCTTACGGTTAGTCGTTATAATTAACCCAATAATAAAGAATGGTGTTAGTGTAATCACAAAAAATAAAGAACTTAGCATATGGATCTGAATGATAATCGTCATCAGGGTCATCAATTGTAGCCAGTTGACTGGTCGTTGGTGATCCTGAATCATGCGTACGCCGCAAATTACCATATAAGGAGCCAGAGCAGCTCCCCATGCATTCATATTCTGTGCTAATTCCCATCGTGGAAGCCACCCAATGTTCATATAGATTAGGGCACAGATAATTGCAAATGTCCGTTTACTATGAACACGGATGCCAAGTCGATACATGCCGATTCCACCTAATAGATAGACGATAAAGGTAGTGACGATCTGATATTGATACCAAGTTCCTACTACGCCAAGAATAGCTCCATTTAAATATGCAAAGAGGGGGCCATAAACGGCATTGATGATGCGACCACTTTGTTGAAAACTATAATTACTTTGAAAATAGCTAAAATTAAGCTGTTGAATTTGCTTAGCTGCATCGTAAAAACGGTTAAAGTGAAAAATGGAGTCCGTCCCTAAAATAACTCCATGTGATACAAACTGGGGGAACATGATTAAATAGGCCATTGCAGCGATGGCACAATATGGTAGCCCCCAATTAATTAGATTAGCAATTTTAGATTTCATAAAATTGAGAATTAAACCAAATCAGTTTAATTTCTCCTTTCCTCAAATACTTACCTTAATAATTATACGGCAGAAAAGTCGACTGTAAAATAACCTTCTGCAGCTAGTTTAATTGTTAAGCACTAGTAAAATGCGCTATTATAAGATAGTGGCAAAGGGGAGTGAAAAAATGGCAGAATTAGTAATTGTACGTCATGGGCAAAGTCAAGCTAACCGTGATAATATTTTTACTGGCTGGACTGATGTTCCGTTGACTCCTAAAGGAATTGAACAAGGTGAATTAGTCGGCAAGGAATTACTAAGACTAGGTATCCAATTTAGTGATGCGTATACGTCCTACATGGAACGGGCAATCATGACAACTAATATTATCCTAGAAGAAATTAATCAGTTATATATTCCTGTCCATAAAACGTGGCGACTAAATGAACGTCATTATGGGGCATTGAGTGGTCGGAACAAAGATGAAGTGAAGAAAGAGATTGGTGCAGAACAGCTTCATAAATGGCGGCGTGGTTTTAAAGATTTACCACCACAATTAAAAGAGCGTCAGCATGATCGCCGCTATGATCGCTTAGGAGTTAAGATTCCGCTTAGTGAGAGTTTAGAAATGACGCTCCAACGACTCCTCCCATATTGGCAAGACCATATTGCGCCTCGTTTGATTGATGGACATAATCAGTTAATTGTTGCCCATGGTAGTTCTTTGCGGGCACTAATTAAATATTTAGATGGTATTTCAGATGACGATATTGATAAAGTGGAAGTTCCAAATGGCAAGCCAATTTTATATCGCTTTGATGATCATCTTAATGTCATTAAAAAGACTTTTATAACAATGGATGGTGAAATTGATGACAATACACGAATTAGCAAATAACCCAACGTTAAGCGGCCAAGTACGCTTGATTGAAAATATTGTTTATGGTGCGATGGATGGTGAGGCATTACATATGTCGATCTTAGCACCGTGGACGCAACGTTTCCCAAAACAATATCAAACTGAACCTCGGCCATTGATTGTCTTTGTTCAAGGAAGCTCGTGGCGAACCCCAAAAATGGGAGAAGAAATTCCACAACTGGTTCAATTTGTTCAGGCCGGTTATATTGTAGCGACTGTTCAACACCGTAGTTCAATTGATGGTCACCCATTTCCTGCGTTTTTGCAAGATGTTAAGACAGCCATTCGTTTCTTACGGGCCAATGCGCAAAAATATGCAATTGATCCGCAACAGGTTGCAATTTGGGGTACTTCTTCTGGAGCCAATGCGGCAATGCTAGTCGGCTTAACGGGTGATGATCCGCGCTATAAAGTTGATCTTTATCAAGACGAATCGGATGCAGTAAATGCTGTGGTTAGTTGCTTTGCCCCAATGGATGTGGAAAAGACGTTTGAGTATGATGCTAATGTTCCAGGAAATAAGTTACTGCAATATTGCTTATTGGGGCCTGATGTATCAAAGTGGCCAGAAATTGAAAAGCAAATGAGTCCCCTATATCAAGTCAAAGATGGGCAAAACTATCCACCATTCTTATTGTTCCACGGAGATGCTGATAAAGTTGTTCCATATGAACAAATGGAAAAAATGTATATGCGGTTGAAGGATAATGGAAATTCTGTTGAAGCATACCGGGTTAAGGGTGCGAACCATGAACGAGATTTCTGGAGTCCAACAATTTATAACATTGTGCAGAAGTTTCTTGACGATCAATTTAAATAAATTTTAGTAATTGTATTGACAACTTATTTTTTATAAGTTATGATTTTGACATACTAAGTTAGGAGGAACACGTCATGTTTAACAAACAATTAATTAACGCTACTGTTTGTTGTTGTGGATCGCGTCTTATGCGACCCACAGTTTGGCGTGCTTACTTTTAGTTGAGTAACTGCTAACGTAATCGGGAATAAATGCATAAGGCGCAAATTCAAGTGAGAAGTTCTTGAGTTTGCGCCTTTTTTGTATTCGTTTTTGCATTCTAAAGGAGATAGATATTATGAAATTCAATACACAATTAATTCATGGCGGTAATAGTGAAGATCCAACCACTGGTGCTGTCTCAACACCGATTTACCGTTCATCAACATTCCATCAACACGTTCTTGGCGGTGAACCTAAATGGGAATATTCTCGAACAGGAAATCCAACACGTGCATCTCTTGAAAAATTAATCGCAGAGCTTGAACATGGGACAGCCGGCTTTGCATTTGCTTCCGGATCTGCTGCTATTCATGCTACTTTTTCTTTATTCTCTCAAGGCGATCATTTTGTAGTTGGTAGCGATGTATATGGGGGAACATTCCGGTTAATTAACAAGGTATTAAAACGCTTTGGCCTTGAATTTACTGTTGTTGACATGCAAGACCTTGAAGCAGTCGAAAATGCAATTCAAGATAATACCGTTGCAGTTTACTTTGAAACACCAACTAATCCGCTCCTACAAATCGCTGATATTAAAGCCATTGCTGATATCGCAAAAAAGCATGGAATAAAGACAATTGTTGATAATACCTTTGCTACTCCTTATAACCAACAACCGTTAACCCTTGGAGCAGATATTGTTGTTCACTCCGCAACCAAATATTTAGGCGGTCATAGTGATGTTGTTGCCGGATTAGCAGTTACTAACGATGATGAGATTGCTGAACAATTAGCATTCCTGCAAAACTCAATCGGTAGTACACTTGGCCCTGATGATAGTTGGCTATTACAACGGGGAATGAAAACTCTCGGTGCGCGGATGCGAGTTCACCAAGAAAATGCGAATGAAGTTATTAATTTCCTTCAAAACGATGACCATATTGGGAAAATTTATTATCCAGGCTTAAAAGATTTTCCTGGTCATGAAATTGCGGCTAAGCAAATGCGGAACTTTGGAGCAATGATCTCCTTTGAACTTAAGGATGGTTTAGATGCGAAGAAGTTTGTTGAAAGTTTACAATTAATTGATCTTGCTGAAAGCTTGGGAGGAATTGAAAGTTTGATTGAAGTTCCAGCTGTCATGACCCATGGATCTATTCCCCGGGAAATACGATTAGAAAATGGAATTAAAGATGAGTTGATTCGTCTTTCAGTGGGAATTGAGGACCCTGAAGATATTATTGCTGACTTGCAACAAGCACTTAAAAAATTAGATTAATTATAGAAGAAGGGAAACTGTGACTTATGTGGGAAATTATCAAGACATCTTTACCACAACTCTTAGCAGCGGGATTTAAATATACGATTCCGTTAGCGATTATTTCATTTTTCTTTGGACTGATTATTGCACTAGTAACAGCTTTAATTCGTCTTTCTCGTCAACGTGGTGCATTCATGATTCTTAAATGGATTGCTAGTTTTTATGTCTGGCTTTTTCGGTCAACACCGCTGTTGGTTCAATTATTTATTGTATTCTTTGGACTGCCATATCTGAGAATTAAGGGAGTCCTGCCACATGGAATAAAATTAGAACCATTTACAGCCGGCATTATTACATTTTCACTTAATACCGGTGCTTATGCTTCAGAAACAATTCGGGCAGCGATCAGTTCAGTTCCAACTGGGCAATGGGAAGCAGGCGCAGCAATCGGAATGACGCGGTTGCAAATCTTATGGCGAATTATTTTACCACAAGCCTTAAGAGTAGCTTTACCGCCCTTATCAAACAGTTTTATAAGTTTGGTCAAGGACACCTCATTGGCTGCTTCAATTACAATTATGGAAATGTTTGCTGTTAGTCAACAGATTGCGGCCGAAAACTATCAACCATTGCTTATGTATACTTTGGTAGCTATGGTTTATGCGGTCTTTACGACAATCTTATCTTATTTCCAAGGATATCTTGAGCGGGTAGTAGACCGTCAAGTGAATGCAAATAATAGGTGAGAAAAATGAAATTAACGAATATTAATAAAAGTTTTGGTAATAAAAATGTCTTGAAAAATACCACGTTAGAGTTTCCTGCAGGTAAAACAACAGTAATGGTTGGTCCATCTGGATCGGGTAAATCAACAATTCTTCGCTCACTTAACTTACTAGTAATCCCAGAGAGCGGCCAGTACGATTTTGATGATCATCATTTGGATTTCAGTCAAAAAATAAGCAATAAAGATAAGTTGGCAATTCGTCAAGAAACAGGGATGGTTTTCCAAGACTATAATCTTTTTCCTAATAAAACTGTTCTTGGTAACATTATTGAAGGACCAACACAGGTTTTGAAACAGGCAAAAAAGGAAGCAATTGCAAACGCGCATAATTTACTTGCTAAAGTGGGCTTAGCAGATTACGGAGAAGCCTACCCGAATGAATTATCTGGTGGACAGGCACAGCGGGTAGCGATTGCCCGGGCATTAGCAATGTCACCAAAGTATATCTTACTTGATGAACCAACTTCTGCCCTTGATCCGGAATTAGAGCTTAGTGTATTGAAGGTCCTGTTGCAATTGGCTAAAGAAAAACAATCGATGGTAATTGTTACTCATAACATGGTCTTTGCGAAACATGTTGCGGATAAGATTATTTTTGTGGAAAACGGCGAAATTTTATATGATGGTACTCCAGACGAGTTTTTTGCTCCAGATAATCCAAATAAACGAATTAAGAACTTTATCGCCTCGATGACAATGGAAAATTTAAAATAAAGGAAGTTTAGAATAATGAAATTTTGGAAGAAAGCACTATTAACAATTGCAGCCTTAACGGTCGGTACCTCTGCAGGAATCACAAGTGTTTCGGCTGCTTCATCAGCTGTTAATTCAGAATTAGTTCATAAGGGAGAATTGACAATTGGTCTTGAGGGAACATACTCCCCGTACTCTTACCGTAAAAATAACAAATTAACTGGCTTTGAAGTAGACCTTGGTAAAGCAGTTGCTAAAAAGATGGGCTTAAAAGCTAACTTTGTACCAACTAAATGGGATTCACTAATTGCCGGTCTTGGTTCAGGTAAGTTTGATGTAGTAATGAACAACATTACACAGACACCAGAACGAGCCAAGCAATATAATTTCTCTACTCCATATATCAAGTCACGGTTTGCATTAATTGTTCCTACTGATAGTAATATCAAAAGCTTGAAGGATATTAAAGGCAAGAAGATTATTGCTGGTACGGGAACTAATAATGCGAATGTGGTAAAAAAATATAAAGGTAACCTTACACCAAATGGCGATTTTGCTAGTTCCTTAGATATGATTAAGCAAGGTCGGGCTGCCGGGACAGTTAACTCCCGTGAAGCTTGGTACGCTTACAGCAAGAAGAACAGTACTAAGGGTCTCAAGATGATTGATGTTTCTAGTGAACAAGATCCAGCTAAGATTTCAGCACTTTTTAACAAGAAAGATACTGCTATTCAATCTTCCTACAACAAGGCACTTAAGGAACTTCAACAAGATGGAACAGTCAAGAAGCTATCTGAAAAGTACTTCGGTGCAGATATTACTGAATAATTAAAAAAGATCTCCAACGTCTGTGTGTTACAGTGTTAGAGATCTTTTTTGAAAGCTATAAATAAAATATATTTATCACAGCTTTTTCACAAATTAATGTTAAATTATTATGCTAAAGTTCCCATTGGATCCCAAGGCTTAAGAACAACGGGGCTCTTAGCGTAATCACGTTTAAGATCTTCGCTAAGGTACTTCTTATTAATAACGACTTGGTAGCAGTACTTGTCCATCCAATCGTCACTCATAACGAAGTAACCTTTATGGCCGACTTTGTTACCCCATGAGTTTTCGACTTTCCACTTGGTTGGCTTACCATCAACAAGGTCAACACCAGTGATAACCATTGCGTGATCCATCATGCTTTCACCATAATCAAGTGCTTCAGCTTTGGTCATTTCAAGGTCAACGTCAAATAGTTTGTCGTAGTCATAGGTGTTAAGGGCCATAATCCCAAGTTTAGTTTCTGAATATTTAATAACATCTGAACCAAACCAAACACTTTCGCCATTCTTTAATTGTTCAATCGCGAGTTGCTTGAATTCATCCATTGGTAGGTTTAAGTGCTTGATTTCGCGGCCACCAACGACATTACCAAGCATGTCGATGGTGTAAGTTTGGTGGTACTTCTTATCAGCAGTTGGTGCTTGGATGATTGAAATATAATCATCAAGATTCCAGCCAACATACTTCTTGAAGAATTCTTGTGGGGTAAGGTTAGTATCGCGGTGGAATTCGTTATCCTTCTTTGTCCGATATTCGAAGTCAAAGTGGCTAACCGGTTCACCAAACGTGTAAGCAAGCATCCGGTAATTCTCGTTCAACATCTTACGGCGCGTTTCGTCAATTGCTTCTTCATTTGCATGATCTTCGTTAATCATTTTCCGCAAAATAACGGCATCGTGACGAAGCTTGTTGTTTAAGACTTCATCAATTCCCCGTGAGTTAGAAGAGTTAAATGATTCGGGCATTGCGGCTTTTGGCATAACCCCATACTTGCTGATAAGGGCGCAAAGCATATCCCATTGGCCACCATCGTTTTGTGGTTCGTTCATTAACCATGAAACTTTTCGGCTGTCGGTAGGCTTTTTAGCCGTCTTAATTACGTTTTGGTAGAAGTAATTAGATTTCTCAAACTTATCCCAGAAGAACTGGTAGGCTTGGGAAAGCTCAAAATTATCAGGTAAGTTAAATTTTTGCTGCATATCATGACGCATTGTGTTTAGTGCCGCAAACATCCAACAACGACCGGATTGCTTTTGATCAGCAACATCCCCCGTCTTGAGGTCAATAGAGAAATGAGGAGTATTATCAGCAATTGAATGCCAATTAAAGCTTGCATTCCGTACCCCGTTTTTGGTAACAGTATTTTCTAAAACACTGCTGTTAGGGTGATGACGGTAGTTTTTATGAAAACTAGCGATATCTTCTTTATTAATTGAAAAGCTCATTTGCAATATCTCCTTTGAATAGATTGAATTAACGAGCGTGCAATACCTTTGGACCTTCTGGAGTACCAACAATTACGTCGTTAACTCGATTTAAGAATAAACCAGTTTCGACAATTCCAACCATGTGGATCAATTCGTCGGCTAAGGCCTTAGGATCATCAATTTCGCCAAGGTGAAGGTCAATGATATAGTTATTTTCATCGGTACGGAACTTTTTATCTCCATCCATCCGCCAAGTTGGCTTGTAACCTTTCTTTTCAAGACGGTCAAAGACATGTTGAGAACCAAATGGAATTACTTCAACAGGAAGAGGGAAAGCACCAAGTTTGTGGACGAGTTTGCTTTCGTCGACAATCCACATTACCTTATTTGAGGCATTGGCAACGATCTTTTCCCAAAGGAGGGCGCCACCGCCACCTTTGATTCCTTGGAAGTCATCACTGATTTCATCTGCCCCGTCAATAGTTAAATCAATGTGGTCAACGTCATCAATATCTTTAATTGTAATTCCGAGGTCGCGTGCTTGCTTAGCAGTCCGGTTTGAAGTTGTTACACCGATAATGTCTTTGATTTTACCTTCTTGGACTTGCTTACCAAGTTCATCAACCATATATTTAACAGTTGATCCAGTTCCGAGACCGACAATCATTCCAGATTTAATGTACTTAACTGATTCCTTACCTGTTTGTTCTTTTAATGCATTTTGATCCATTAATATTCCTCCTAATTAAAGCGATCTGCAACTGGCAATAGTTGCTGATATTCTGGATGTAGTTTGAATTGCGCTACCGCATATGGGCACATGAGCTTGACGGTGTATTGCTCTTTTGTTGCATAATCCACAAATTGATGCACTAGTTCAGCTGCAATTCCTTGCCCACGGTAAGTTGGTTGCACAAAAACTCGTTCAACGACAACGTGATCATTTGTATCAGGAACTTTTGGAAAACTGATCTCGCCAACTAAGGGTTCTTGATCGTCAAAAGCAATGATACGCTGACCATCAACTCGATATTGCATATAAACACATCCTTTCATAATAATTTTCGATAAACTGCTTTTAAAAGTCAAGTTATCAAAGCGATACCATTAACTTATTATCTAGCATATAATAGTATACTGGAATTATTAAGAATAAAACACTATGAGGTGAACGTAATGAAACGTGGATTTAAGATTGTTTCTAGTAAGAAAGACCAAGATATACATTTACCCCAACGCCAAACAACACGGGCGGCCGGATATGATTTTGAGGCGTCAGAAGATTTTGTTCTGCCATCAATTTGGAAAGGAAATTTCTTAAAGGCGCTTTGGCAAATTCATCAACAAAAAAAGCTGACTGATGAAGAGTTTAAGGCTGCTGATTCCTGCTTAAAGCCATACTTAGTACCCACCGGCATCAAAGCCTACATGCAACCTGATGAATTTCTCTTATTAGCTAACCGGTCAAGTGGTCCTTTTAAACGCCGCCTGATTTTACCGAATGGGATCGGCATTGTGGATGCAGACTATTATGATAATGATAGTAATGAAGGGGAAATTTTCTTCCAGCTTATTAACTACGGGTTACGAGATTATCATATAAAAAAGGGAGAACGGATCGGTCAAGGGATTTTTATGCCATATTTAATCGCTGATGGTGAGGAACAACCAACTGCTAAACGGACTGGCGGCTTTGGTTCAACAAAAGAATAAATAACTTAGAGAGGAATTAAAGCAATGGCAAAAGTTCGAACACAATATGTTTGCCAAAACTGTGGATATAACTCACCACGCTACTTAGGGCGGTGTCCAAACTGTGGTGAGTGGAATACTTTAGTGGAAGAACAGGTAGAGACCAGTTCTGCACCAACAAAAAAAGCAACTACCACCTTAACCGGTTTAGTTGCCAAACCACAGAAAATTAATGAGATTGATAGTACAGAGACTCCCCGTGTTAAGACAAAATTGAATGAGTTAAATCGCGTTTTAGGTGGTGGAATCGTTCCCGGATCACTAATTCTAATTGGAGGGGATCCGGGAATCGGAAAATCTACTCTCCTTTTACAAGTTTCCGGACAATTAAGTGATGAGCATCACCGGGTTTTATATGTGTCTGGAGAAGAAAGTGGGACACAAATTAAAATGCGGGCGGAACGATTAAAAGTTGCTGGGGATGACTTTTATGTGTATCCAGAAACGAATATGGATAGTATTCGGGATACTATTCGGGAGCTCAAGCCAGAGTATGTCGTGATTGACTCGGTACAAACGATGCAAGCGACTGATGTAAGTTCAGCAATTGGTAGTGTATCGCAAATTCGTGAAGTTACCGCTCAGTTAATGCAGATTGCTAAAAGTAATAACATTACGATTTTTGTCGTTGGACATGTGACAAAGGGCGGTGCAATCGCTGGTCCAAAGATCTTAGAGCACATGGTTGATACAGTCTTGTATTTTGAAGGAGACCTGCACCATACATATCGTATTTTGCGATCAGTGAAAAATCGATTTGGTTCAACTAACGAGCTTGGTATTTTTGAAATGCATACAAATGGGCTGACGGAAGTAAAAAATCCATCAGAAATCTTTTTAGAGGAACGATTACATGATGCAACCGGTTCAGCGGTGGTTGTTTCATTAGAAGGAACGCGACCGATTTTAGTTGAAATTCAGGCGCTGGTAACACCGACTGTTTATGGGAATGCACAGCGAACTGCTACCGGTTTGAGCCGAAACCGAGTATCATTGATAATGGCGGTATTAGAGAAACGTGCTAACCTAATGCTTCAAAATCAAGATGCTTACTTAAAGGCAGCTGGGGGCGTTAAGTTAGATGAGCCAGCGATTGATTTAGCAATTGCGGTAAGCATTGCCTCTAGTTACCGGGATAAAGGTACCCAACCAACTGACGCATTTGTCGGTGAAGTAGGTTTAACTGGGGAAATTCGCCGGGTAAACCGCATTGAACAGCGGGTTGCTGAAGCAGAAAAACTTGGCTTTAAACGAATCTTTATTCCCAAAAATAATTTAAAGGGTTGGCAACCGTCAACTAATATTCAAGTAGTCGGTGTCTCAACTCTTAAAGAGGCGTTATATTTAGCGCTGGGGTAAAATAAATAATTGAAAGGATGAAGCAAATGCGGCGTAGAATGATTACTCTCATTTATATTCTAGTTGGCGCGGCAGTGGGATTTTACTATTTGCCATTATTATGGGGGATTTTGAATATCGCCCTTAATCCGGCATTATTAGTATTTATCGATATTATTATTGGTGCACTTATTTTCTGGCTATTATCCCTCCCATTGGTTAGCGGCACTGAAAAGTTGATCCAGCGAATCGAAAAAGAACTGACCAAGCGTAGTCCTGTATACCTTTTCTTTGGGACTTTATTAACGATTATTGGCTTAGTTTTAGCAGTTCTTATTTCGATTCCATTGTGGAGAACGAGGATTCCGGTAATTAATAATATTTTGCCGATCCTCTTGATGATTGTCTTTAGTTATTTTGGTTTTCGAATTGGTACGACGCGGTTAGATGATTGGCGCAAAGCATTTACCCATGCCAAAAGTAGTAAAAATGATGGTGGGAATGTAATTGAACGCCAGGATGATAATTACCATCATTATAAAATCTTAGATACGAATATTTTGATTGATGGTCGTATTTATGATTTAGTCAAAACAGGTTTTTTAGAAGGGACATTACTGGTTCCTAACTTTGTTTTATATGAATTGCAATATATCGCTGATTCTGGCGAAAGTATTAAGCGTGTTCGTGGGCGCCGTGGCCTTGATATTTTAAACAAGTTACGGAAAGAAAAAATTGTTCCAATCGAAATGTATGATGGAGACTTTGAAGATATTCCAGAGGTTGATAGTAAATTAATTGCCCTCGCTAAAAAAGTCGATGGGGTAATTGTGACAAATGATTATAACCTTAATAAAGTAATTCAATTCCAAAATGTTCAAGTATTGAATATTAATAACTTAGCGAAATCATTACGACCACGAGTTATTCCGGGTGAAACGATGACGGTTGTTGTTGTGAAAAAAGGAACTGAACGACAACAGGGTGTTGCTTATCTTGACGATGGAACGATGGTGGTTGTTGAAGATGGTCGTTACTTTATGGATAAACAAATTGAAGTTGAAGTAACTAGTGCTCTTCAAACAGACGCTGGTCGAATGATCTTTGCTCGTCCGCTTCATTCACAACGGGGAATTGACGAGCATACGGATACGGAACATAAAGAAAACCGAAATAATAAAGATAAGAAAAAATAACAAAGAATGGCTGTGAAGAAGAAATAGAGTTTTCTTGCTTCCAGCTATTTTTTAAAACAAAAAAAGAAGCAGCTCGGGAAAAAGCTGCTTCTTAGGGAGTATTACGATAATCTTGGGGGAGATTTCGTAAAAAAGAAAATATTTTTTTCGGTTACTATTGGGAGGAGTAATTGAAAAATAATAGGTTTCATTGATGTAGTAAAGTTCATCTTTACTACGATATATATAATAGCAGTAGAATGTGAAGAAAGTATGACCAAATGGTAAATAATTTTTTGGATACAAATTAATATCATCAGAAATGCTATTCTAATACGGAATGTGGTAAGATTAACTGTACAAATTAATTCTTTATTAATGATTTTTAAGGAGCGGATAGACATGCTAACAATTTACAATACGTTAACAAGAAAAAAAGAAGAATTTAAGCCATTGCATCCAGGCGTTGTTAACATGTATGTCTGTGGTCCGACGGTTTATAATTACATTCATATTGGAAATGCGCGCAGTGCGATCGCCTTTGATACAGTCCGACGTTACCTTGAATTCAAAGGGTATAAAGTAAATTATGTTTCTAACTTTACGGACGTTGACGATAAAATGATTAAGGCGGCTGCCGAGCAAGGGATTACCGTTCCACAATTAGCGGAGAAGTATATCAATGCTTTTATGGAAGATACCGCAGCAATTAATATTGAGCCAGCTACTCTTCATCCCCGGGCAACGGAAAACATTACCGAGATCATTAAGTTCGTGCAAGGATTAGTAGAAAAAGGATATGCCTACCCTAAAGATGGGGATGTTTATTATCGCGCACGAAAGTTTAACCACTATGGACAGCTTTCTGGACAATCACTTGATGATCTTGAAGTTGGGGCAAGTGAACATGTTAGTGCGGATGAGGTTAATAAGAAGGAAGATCCACTTGATTTTGCTTTATGGAAAGCAGCTAAGCCCGGCGAAATTAGTTGGGATTCACCATGGGGAAAAGGTCGTCCAGGATGGCATATCGAATGTTCAGTGATGTCTACTAAGTACTTGGGAAAGACAATTGATATTCATGCAGGGGGACAAGACCTTGAATTCCCTCACCATGAAAATGAGATTGCCCAAAGTGAAGCAGAAACAGGCCAAAAATTTGTTCGTTACTGGATGCATAATGGTTTCGTAACAATTGGAAAAGACAACGAGAAGATGAGTAAGTCTCTCCATAATTTCATTACTGTTCATGAAATTATCAAGGAAGTCGATCCTCAGGTTTTACGTTTCTTTATGGCGACTACTCAATACCGACGTCCAATTCAATATAGTCAGGCAAACTTAACTGATGCGCAAAATAATCTTAATCATATTCAAACAGCCTTTGATAACTTGACTTATCGTGAACAAGATGCCGATAAGGGAGAGGTTCAAGAAGTCACTGATCGGCTTGATCAATTCCATCACCAATTTATTACAGCGATGGATGATGACATCAATGTCCAAAATGGGATTGCTACAGTCTACGAATTAGTTAAATATGCAAATGTTTATGCTCAACAAGATAATGTTAGCTTAGATGCCATTCAAGCAATCAAAAAAGAACTTGTTGAATTGATGAGTATTTTTGGTGTTAAGCTTGAAGCAAGTGACAATCAAATTAATGATGAAAAGATCAAGCAATTGATTGAAGAACGAAATGTAGCACGGAAGAATAAAGATTTTGCGCGAAGTGATGAAATCCGAGACAACCTTAAGAAACAAGGAATTATTCTTGAAGATACTCCTCAAGGAACGCGTTACAAAAAGGAATAGAAAGGATCCTTATGGTACAAGCAGATTATCGACAACTTAATGGAATTGCTTTGGCTTATTTAGGGGATGCAGCTTATGAGGTTTACATTCGTCAGCATCTTTTAACCAAGGGAATTAGTAAGCCAACGAAACTACAACATATTGCTACCCACTATGTTTCGGCAAAAGCACAGGCGGCTCTTATTGACTTGATGAAAGAAGACGAGTTACTGTCTGATGAAGAATGGTCGTATTTTAAACGTGGGCGAAATGCTAACAGTCATACTCACGCTAAGAATACATCAGTTATGACTTATCGGATTTCTACCGGATTTGAAGCAGTAATGGGTTACCTCAAATTAGCTGGTAAAGAAGAGCGATTGGCCGAATTGGCGCAATGGTGTATCGAACAAGTAGAAGCGGGGCGAACAGCACATGAAAAATGAGAATACGGATTTTATTATTGGCCGACATCCAGCTGTGATGGCACTAAAATCTGACCAAGAAATTAATAAGGTTTTTATTCAGTCGGGGTTAAAGGCCGATGCTATTTCCCAGATTGTTAAACTAGCCAAGGAACGCCACTTAGTAGTGTCAAATGTTCCAAAGAATAAATTGGACTTGATGACTGACCGGCAAAATCACCAGGGGGTTGTGTTAGCTGTAGCTGCCTACCAATATGCAACTATTGATGACCTCTTTGATAACGCGGCTAAGCATGACGAAGATCCATTTTTCCTTATTCTTGATGAACTAGAGGATCCGCATAATTTAGGTTCAATTATGCGAACTGCTGATGCCGCTGGTGTTCATGGTATTATTATTCCACGCCGGCGAGCAGTAGGATTAACTTCAGTGGTTGCCAAAACATCTACGGGAGCAATTGAACACGTTCCAGTTGCCCGAGTAACAAACCTGGTTCAAACTGCTAAAGAATTGCAAGAACGAGGTGTTTGGCTGTTTGGTACTGATATGAAAGGAAAAGATTACCGAACATGGGATGCGCATGGTGCCGTCGCTTTGGTTATCGGCAATGAAGGTAAAGGAATTTCATCCTTGCTAAAGAAAACCTGTGATGAAATGCTAACAATTCCAATGATTGGGCATGTTCAAAGTTTAAATGCGAGTGTGGCGGCAAGTTTATTGATCTACCAAGGCTTCAACTCTCGTCATCCTTTAAAATAATTTTGATTTTATTGCTTTTAAACCTTGGTTCGTGCTAACCTAAGTACTGTGTGGAGGTGATAAGTATGTCCCAGAAAAAAGTAGCATTGGAATGTACAAAGTGCGGTGCGCGTAATTATACGATTACCGCTAACCCTCAACGACAAGAACGATTAGAATTACGTAAGTTCTGTAAACATTGCGGTGAGTATACTATTCATCGTGAAAGCAGATAGTGGAGGAAAATATGCACTTAATTCGATTTATTAAGAGTGTTAACCACGAAATGAAGCTAGTTGTATGGCCAACAGCTAAAGAAAATCGTCGTGATACGACTATTGTTGTTTCATTGACTCTGTTCTTCGTACTATTCTTTGCTCTGTTTGATTGGTTAATTCAATTAATGATGAAACTCTTTGTTTAACATTAGTAGTCAAATAGAAATTAGTTTGTTATACTAAGTCTAAGGGAACTTCGTAGCTATTACGAAGTTTTTTATTTTACTGAAAAAATGATTTGAATTATGATAGGAGGATTCATCGTGGAATCACATGAAAAACGTTGGTATGTGCTCCATACCTACTCTGGTTACGAAAACCGGGTTAAGAGCAACTTGGAATCACGGGCTCAATCAATGGGAATGGAAGACTACATTTTTCGCGTAGTTGTTCCTGAAGAAGAAGTTCGCCAGGTTAAGGACGGTCAAGCAAAAGAAACAATTGAAAAGACATTCCCAGGCTATGTTTTAGTTGAAATGGTAATGACTGATCAGGCTTGGTATATTGCTCGTAATACTCCCGGCGTAACTGGTTTCTTAGGATCTCACGGTGGTGGTTCCAAGCCAACCCCATTGCTTCCTGAAGAAGTTGATCGGATTATGAAACGGATGGGAACTGAAACAACTGTTAGTGACATTGATGTTAAGGAAGGCGATACTGTAAAAGTTATTGCAGGATCCTTTGCAAATATGACTGCCAAGGTTGTAGAAGTTGATCACGAAAAGCAAAAGATTAAGGCGACCGTTGAAATGTTCGGCCGTGAAACTGCTGCTGAATTAGGCTTTGATCAGATCGATACATTTTAGTTAGTTTAATATTTTGAAAATTGTTGAAATAAGTTTAGAATTGTGGTATGTTTTCTAAGTATGCTATTAACATACTGTGGGAGAGGTAAAACTTACTGCCTCATCATGACCACAACACGGACTAAGGAGGTTTTGTCTCGTGGCAAAGAAAGTAGCTAACATTGTCAAGTTGCAAATTCCTGCCGGTGCCGCTACACCAGCTCCACCAGTAGGTCCTGCACTTGGACAAGCAGGTATTAACATTATGGGCTTCACTAAGGAATTCAACGCACGGACTGCAGACCAAAAGGGTATGTTGATCCCAGTTGTAATTACTGTATATGAGGACCGTTCATTCGACTTCATTACTAAGACGCCACCTGCTGCTGTCTTACTAAAGAAGGCCGCTGGTGTTGAACATGGTTCCGGTGAACCTAACACAAACAAGGTTGCTTCAGTAACGAAGGACCAAGTTAAGGAAATCGCTGAAACTAAGATGCAAGATCTAAACGCAGCTGACGTAGAAGCAGCTATGCGCATGATTGAAGGTACTGCTCGTAGCATGGGCTTCACTGTTGAAGACTAATTACTAGCAGTCGGGATGCGCTATGAAAATAGTGCACCCACGTGGGAGGTATAACTCCGTTAGACCACATTTGCAAGGAGGAAAACACAAGATGGCTAAAAAACGTGGTAAGAAGTACCAAGACGCGCTCAAGAAAGTTGACAGCAAGAAAGAATACGCTGTTAAAGACGCTGTCCAATTAGTAAAAGATATTGCCTACGCTAACTTCGACTCTACTATCGAAGTAGCATTTAACTTAAACGTTGATACAAAGCAAGCTGACCAACAATTACGTGGTGCCGTTGTTTTACCAAACGGTACTGGTAAGGATCAAACAGTTATTGTTTTCGCTAATGGTGAAAATGCTAAGGCTGCTCAAGAAGCTGGTGCTGACTTTGTTGGCGACGATGATTTAGTAGAAAAGATTCAAGACGGTTGGCTTGACTTTGATGTTGCAATCGCAACACCAGACATGATGCCTAAGGTAGGTCGTTTAGGACGTGTCCTTGGACCTAAGGGCTTAATGCCAAACCCTAAGACTGGTACTGTTACAATGGACGTAGCTAAGGCTGTTTCTGATGCCAAAGCTGGTCAAGTAACTTACCGGACTGACCGTGATGGTAACGTTGCTGTACCATTCGGTAAGGTTTCATTTGATACTGACAAGTTAGTTGAAAACTTGGCTACTTTGGAAGATATTGTGGCTAAGGCTCGTCCAGCTTCAGTACGTGGAACATACATCAAGCACGCTTCCATTTCTTCAACATTTGGACCAAGTGTTACGCTTGATTTAACTACATTTTAATTTGAATTAATTAAAATTAACAAGACTTTGAGTTTTTTTGCTCAAAGTCTTTTTTTATTTTAATTTTTACTTCACAATAGGGATTCCTTGTGCTATATTATTAACCAATGATAAAACGATTAAAAAATCATTAGATTTTATCATTTAAGTTTAAAACTAATTAAGGAGTGACGACAATGACACAATTTAAATATTCAAAGCGTGTTCCAGCAGATGGTACGGATGCGGTTGGTGCAATTTTACAAGCAGCGGCGGATCCTAAGATTATTTCATTTGCTGGGGGATTGCCGGCACCCGAATTGTTTCCTGTTAAAGAAATGAACGCAGCTGTTGATAAGGTTTTTGAAGAACACGGTCAAGAAGCGATGCAGTACGGAGCGGCAAAGGGAGTCACAGCTTTACGTGAGGTTATCCAACAACATGTAAAGGAAAAAGAAAATGTGGATTCCGAATTAGACAATGTTTTAGTAACAACGGGATCAGAACAAGCCTTAGATTTAGTGGGCAAGGCTTTTGTTGACCCGGGTGATACTGTATTAGTTGAACAGCCAACGTACCTCTGTGCTTTAGATGTTTTTCGTTCTTACGGTGCTAATTTTGCTAGTGTTGAGATGGACGAAGATGGGATGAAGATGGATGCTTTAGAAGAAGCACTAAAGGCTAATCCAAATACCAAACTCATCTATACTGTGCCAAACTTCCAAAATCCAACTGGACGAACAATGACTGAAGAACGACGAAAGCAGTTAGCTGAATTAGCAGAAAAATACGATGTATATGTACTAGAAGATAATCCATATGGTGAAATTCGTTTTGCTGGCCAACATGTACCAGCAGTTAAGTCATTTGATAAATCAGGCCATGTCTTTTACATGAGTACATTTTCAAAGACATTAGCTCCAGGATTTCGTTTAGGATGGTTGGTTGCTGATAAAGCTGTAGTTAATAAATTGACGGTTCTTAAGCAATCAGCTGACCTCCATACAGATAACTTAGCTCAATTCGCGGTTGCCCAATTCTTTGCTGATAACGATGTGGATGCCCACGTTAAAGAAATTAGTGCTTTATACGGCAAACGTAAAGATTTAATGCTTGAGGGAATTAAAAAGTATTTCCCAGAAGGAGTTAAATATACGGATCCTGAAGGTGGCATGTTCTTGTGGGTAGAAGTTCCTGGTGTTGATGATACAGTAGAGTTATTTAAGGAATGTCTTGAACATGATGTAGCCTTTGTTCCAGGTGATCCGTTCTTTGCTGGTGAAGTTCAACCTGGTGCTTTCCGTTTGAACTATTCAAATATGAAAGAAGACCAGATCGAAGTTGGTTTGAAACGTTTAGGAGCGGCCTTAACAGCTGCAGTTAATAAGTAATTATTTCAGCCATTAATAAATACAATCCTAATGAAAAACAAAATTAAATGATGATGGGAGCAAGACAGAAGAACTCCCGTAAGCAATGATAGGCCTCCAACGTTCGGTTTTACCGGGCGCTGGAGGCCTATTATAATGCGGTATTGACGTAACCTGTATCCGTTCTGCTTTTTTCTGAAATCCACTGCGTTAATAAACTCCCTCTGTACTTTGAGTTAATTGTGATTATAATTATATTAATTGCTGAAAAGTTTTAAATATTCGGGTTTCTGGCTATCTAATTGGGATAGTAATAAGCATTATCAAAAATTTTTAAGGGAAAAGGAGTTTTTGATAATGTCAATGATAGATTTCAATAATACAGAAATGGCAGTAGCCGTTATCTTTACTTTAATAATAATGTTTGTAATATCCTTTACGGTTAGTTTTTTATTTTGGCTGATTTATCACCAAAATATGAAAAAGGGATAATTCTCGATGCTAATCATAATTTTTACGCTTATTTGGGGGATCGCGCTGTTTATATTTTTGGTTTATTCATTGATTAGTCTGCTATTTCGGATGATTTCGTATCCTCGGGACTTTTATCACTTTGCAGGAAACCAGCAACCAGCTAAAATTGATCGTAATTTACAATATTATGTTATTGTTCCCTGTTTTAATGAAGCAGCAGTTATTCAACGAACAATCAAATGTTTGTTGCAATTTAAGCAATTTGAAATAGTGGTAGTAGACGATGCTAGTAGTGACGATTCAGTTAGTCAGATTAAGCAGATTACTAACTCACGGGTCCACCTTTTGCGACGGCACCTTCCTAATGCTCATACAGGCAAGGGGGATGTATTGAATTTTGCCCTAGATTATATTTGTCAGATCACTATCCGTCAGCGAGTTCCCTTTGAAAAGGTTATTATTGGCGTAGTGGATGCGGATGCTCAATTAGCTGATAATGCTCTGCAGCGATTAAATGCCTATTTTTCCTCGCCAAGGACGAATATTACTCAGATGCGAGTTAAAATGTATCCACATTTTAAAAATTGGCTGCAGATTTTACAAGATATTGAGTTTTTTAGTATTAATCATATGGCTCAGATCATGCGAATGTATACTAAAACAGTTGGTTTAAGTGGAAATGGCCAGTTCTTCCGGCTTGCACCAATTATTGATAAAATTGGCGCACATCCATGGGGCAATGCGCTCTTAGATGATTACGAACTAACGATAAAAATGATGCTGAAAAAATTGCATGTTGATTATATGACAGATACATATGTTTATCAGGAAGCGTTAACGTCCCCTAAAAGATTTGTTCGACAACGAAGCCGGTGGGTGCAAGGCGATTTAAATTGTCTTAAGTATCTTCCACAAATTATTAAAAGCCGAGTTTTAAGCAGGACACAGAAACTTGGCATATATTATTTCCTGCTTCAACCATGGCTCAATTTTCTTGCGGATGTTGCGATTATCATTTTAACGACGATTACCCTTACTCACTGGCACAATCTTTATGGTCACTTGACTCTTATGACCTTTTCACTAGTGATGGCCGGCTTGGTAGTCTTTTCGTTATTTTGGGGAATAATATTTGGGATATTTTACTATCGTGACTTAGCTCACTACCATGAACCACCTTTAAAAAAGCATCAATTAGCCTTATTACCGCTTGGAATTTCCTATATGTATGTTATCTTATTTTTTAGTATTATAATGGCTTATTGGCGGTGGAGTTTTCGCCAAAATTCGTGGATAAAAACGGAACATGGAAAAAATGTTTCTTAAGTAGCGGGGAGATATGATGAGGAAAATTAAAGTAATGACGGTATTTGGAACTCGTCCAGAGGGAATCAAAATGGGCCCAGTAGTCAAGGCCTTGGAGCAAGATGATCGCTTTTCATCAGTAGTTGTTTCGACCGGTCAGCATGCTGAAATGCTTCAACAGGTTTTAGCTGTTTTTAAAATAACCCCTGATTATGATTTAAAAATAATGCGTCCTGGACAAACACTAACGGAAATTACAATTGAAACGATGAAAAAGCTTGAACCGATTATTCAAAAAGAGCAACCAGATATTGTGCTAGTTCATGGCGATACTAGTTCAGCCTACGCATCAGCTTTGGTTGCCTTTTATAATCGGGTTGCCATTGGTCATGTCGAAGCTGGTTTGCGAACATGGGATAAATATTCGCCTTATCCAGAAGAGATGAACCGGCAAATGATTGATGATCTTGCTGATTTATATTTTGCTCCCACTCAAACAAGTGCTAACAATCTCAAAATGGGAAATCATCAGCATGGAATTATAGTGACGGGAAATACTGCCATTGATGCTTTGCGGTATACAATTGACCATTCGTATCATCACCAAGTATTAGACGAAATTGATCCCGACAAGAAGATTATTTTACTTACTATGCATCGGCGAGAAAATTGGGGTAAACCGATGGAAGAAACCTTTAAGGCGATTAAAGAGATTGTGGATCAACGGAATGATATTGACGTTATTTATCCGGTTCATCTGAATCCTAAAGTTCAAGCGGTTGCTAATAAAATTTTCGGAAACGATAATCATTTTCATTTGATTTCCCCATTAGATGTTGTTGATTTTCATAATATTATGAGTAAGTCTTTACTTGTGATGAGCGATTCGGGCGGGGTTCAAGAGGAAGCACCAGCACTTCATAAACCAGTTCTAGTTTTGCGTGATACTACAGAGCGGCCGGAAGGAGTAACTGCTGGAACTCTTAAGTTAATCGGTACGCAATTTAATAATGTAACGAAAGAGTTATCGTCCCTATTAAATAGTCCTGAAGAATATAATAAGATGAGTGAGGCACAGAATCCTTATGGGGATGGGCATGCAAGTGAACGAATTTTAGATGCTATTGCTAAATGGGTAGCAACTCAAAAAGAATTATAAAAAGTCCCTTTACAGAACTTCAGAGAATATGTTAAACTGTAACAGTTGATTAAATATGACTCTGCCTAAGACTCAGGTGGCGAAAGCCTTAATCGAATGCCTGCCGAGGAAGAAATGAAAGTTCCTTCTCTATGTCTGCGGTCATAGGGATTTTTTTATAAATCCGATCAAAAAAACATTGCAGGAGGTGAAAATTCATGAGTGAAGCAGCTATTGCTAAGAAAGCTGAAATCGTTAAGCAAACTACTGATATGCTTAATGCAGCTCAAAGTGCTATCGTTGTAGATTACCGTGGTTTAACTGTTGCGGAAGTTACTGACTTACGTAAGCAACTTCGTGATGCTGGTATCCAAATGTCAGTTATCAAGAACAAGATTCTTGATCGTGCTGTTGAAGGTACTGACTACGAAGATCTTCGTTCTACTTTTGTTGGACCAACTGCTGTTGCCTTCTCTGACGAAGACCCAATTGCTCCAGCTAAGATCTTGAAGAAGTTCGCTGATGACCACGACGCTCTTGAAATCAAGGGTGGTTTCATCGAAAAGAGTGTTAAGACTCTTGACGAAATCAACGAATACGCAAATATGCCAGGTCGCGAAGAACTGTTGTCAATGCTTGCATCTGCATTGCAAGATCCAATGCGGAAGATTGCTCGCGCAGTCAAGGCTATTGCCGACAAGGAAGACGAAGCCGCATAATTGCCGTATATCAATACAATATAAAATTAAAATTAATTACCTAAATATTGGAGGAAATAAACATGGCTTTTGATAAGGATGCTATCATTGCTTCATTAAAGGAAGCATCAATCTCTGACCTTAACGACTTAGTTAAGGCTATCGAAGAAGAATTCGACGTTTCTGCTGCTGCTCCAGTTGCAGTTGCAGGTGCTGCTGGTGGCGACGCTGCTGCTAAGGACAGCTTCACTGTAGAATTAACTGAACCAGGTTCAGCTAAGGTTAAGGTTATTAAGGCTGTTAAGGACATTACTGGTCTTGGTCTTAAGGACGCTAAGGACCTTGTTGATGGTGCTCCATCAGCTATCAAGGAAGACGTTAAGGAAGACGAAGCTAACGACATCAAGGAAAAACTTGAAGCCGCTGGTGCTACTGTTACCCTTAAGTAGTCTTAAATTATTAAATAAAAAAGGATATCTGTCAACTGGTATGGTTGACTAAAAATACTTCCTACGAAAATGTAGGGGGTATTTTTTTTACGAAAAAATACAATCGATTCTTAAAAAGAAAAATTTTTGATTGGCAAAAC
>NZ_JAJGUI010000057.1:0-44249 GCF_020784875.1 Limosilactobacillus reuteri subsp. simiae
AGGCGGAGGTACTTTCGCTCGCACTCACAGATGCTGAAGTACTTTCGCTTGCACTTACCGAAGCAGATGTGCTTTCACTTGCACTTACTGAGGCGGAAGTTGATTCACTCGCACTTACGGAGGCAGATGTGCTTTCGCTGGCGCTTACTGAAGCGGATGTTGATTCACTTGCACTTACCGAAGCCGAGGTGCTTTCACTTGCACTTACTGAGGCGGAAGTTGATTCACTCGCACTTACGGAGGCAGATGTGCTTTCGCTGGCGCTCACAGAAGCGGATGTTGATTCACTTGCACTTACCGAAGCCGAGGTGCTTTCGCTGGCACTTACTGAAGCGGATGTTGATTCACTTGCACTCACTGAGGCGGATGTGCTTTCGCTGGCACTTACTGAAGCAGATGTTGATTCACTCGCACTTACTGAGGCCGAAGTTGATTCACTTGCACTCACAGATGCTGAAGTAGATTCACTAGCACTTACTGAGGCGGAGGTACTTTCGCTGGCACTTACTGAAGCCGATGTTGATTTGCTTCCACTTACTGAGGCGGAGATGCTTTCACTCACACTTACTGATGTCGATCCACTTTGACTTTCACTCAATGATGTTGAATTGGATCTACTCTCACTCAGCGATGCCGATCTACTTCGACTACCGCTTAACGATGTTTCAACTGATCGACTAGTACTACCTGAAATGCTTCCATCAATTGATGCAGAAGTACTTGCTGATGCACTTATACTTTCTGAATGAATAGTTTTACCATTATATTCAACTTTAGTAGTACCACTCTTATTAATAGTAGCCATCACGTTTTTAACTGATGTATTTCCATCTTTTTGTTCATCAGTTATAGTTCCAGTAGTATAGCTTGTTCCTTTAACGGTACTTTGATTATTTCCAAAGTAATTTGATTCGGTAACTACTCCATTATTTGTTACAACAACATTTGTATTATTAGCATTTACCGTAACAGAAAAATCCGTAGAGAAGGTTGTACCAGTTGTTGTATTTAAAGTTAAATGAGCGGGATCATTAATATTAATAGTATTGTTGGAATTACCAAAGTAGAAGTTACGGTTACCTGATAATGTAGCATTCGTTCCTTGATTAAAGGTAGCAGTATTATTGGAGCCGTTTAAGAAGTAAATATTTGTACCACTAGTATTCAAATTAATATTTGAGTTTTCTCCAGCAACAAAACTAGCACTTCCCTTAGTTAACGCAATATTTGCCACATAATACCATGGCCTTCCGCCTCTATAGTTATAAGTATTATTTATTGTCAAATTAGCATTATTACCAACAGATACAACATGCTCGATATTATTACCTAGCATAGCAATATCAAATGGCGTAATACTATTATTAATAGTTAGACTCGCACCATCATCAACTTTCAAATCATTTCCGCCGTAAATTAAAGTTTGATACCCATCAGTAATAAATTTTCCAGTTGTATAAGTGTTTCCATTATACTGATATGAATTTACACCATTGATAGTCGTATTTCCACGAATTTCAAATACCTTTAAATCAGTAGCGGTATCAGCCATAACAGCAGTTCCACCTGTGGCATCTACATCATCATAAATTAATGTATGAGCACCACCCTCAGTCATGGCAAATCCACCACGTTGATCTGCAGTGTAAAGTTTTACAGATTTAATGATCGTCGTATATTGCTTTGAAGTAGTATTATTAAGCCAAATACAATTATTTCCAATATTTAGTTCATACTTACCATTTCCATTACTTCCATCAATCGTAAAACTATGTGGCGGAATTTTACAATTCCCTATACCTGAATTTCCTAAATCAATATTAGCCGTTAATTTGATAGTACTGATATTACTATCTTTAATAGCATTAATAAACTCATCGGCAGTACTTACATTAGCAGTGCCTTCTTCTTCAGTTGCGTTCGTTTGAATAAAACTAGAATTAAATAATGCAATCGTTCCATTAGTAATATTCTCAGTCGTTGTCCGTAATGAAAGGCTTTGGTTTGCAGAAAATGCAGTATTATTAGAAGCTTCCTTTGTAAAGGTTTCAAAATCATCATTAGAAGATAATGAAGTCTCACTATTAGCAAGCGAACCACTCATACTAGATGAAGTTAAACTAGTACTAGTTGATGCTGATTGTGAAGATGCAGCGGAAGTGCTGGTCGATATTGAACCAGAGCTAATATTTGAAGTACTAGTTGTCGATTCACTTGTAGAAGTATTTGATTCGCTGGTTGAGGTACTACTTGATGTTGAACCAGAACTAACATTTGAGGTACTAGTTGTTGATTCACTTGTAGAAGTATTCGATTGACTAGTCGATGTACTACTTGATGCTGAAGTACTAGTAGATGTTAAGCCAGAACCAATTACTTGAGAACTTTGGTCAACGGTAGTAGTAGCCGCATGAGCTTCTGTTGGATTAGCTGCTCCAGTTGCTCCAATTCCGAGCAAGGTTGCAACTGTTGCTGCCCCCTTTTTATAGGCATCCGCCGTGTCAGAATTATGCATATTCTTTAGTGAGTCTAAATCATTAAAATCAGTTGTCTTAACTTCTCTCTTTGATCTAAACACAAATATTTTAAAGAAACGTGTTAACGCACTAAACCATCCATGTTTAGTTTTATATAATTTTACTTTACTTTTGTCTTCTTGTTCTTTATTGTTTTTTGCCATAGATAACCCACCCCTCTATATATCATCAGTGTATGTATCAATCTACTGATAAGCAAAATTATTATTTATCATCATCGATTGTACACCTCTTTTTCCTCAAAATAAATGAATTTTTAGTGAAGTATTAATTTTATCTTCAACAACTCTCTTACTTACCACTGTAATCATTCGATAACTTCATTTAACATCTAATAAGCGTAATTGCACCCATATCGATATTAAAGGTACTTAAAAAGATCAAAAAGCAGATTTTCGCTTCTTGATCTTTTTACTAACGAATAAAATATCCTATTAACATCATTCCAACAACTAAAATTAAAAGTAAAGTCATTAAAACGGAACGAAAGTTAATTGGCTCTTTTTTCTTTTTATAAGGTTGTCGCTTTTCTTCTTCTACTTTTTCTAAACGTTTCAAAGCATCTTGTTGAATAAGCGATTGTGGTTGATCATGATCTTCTTTTTTATTCACTTTGCAAGGCTCCAATCATTCTTTGGTAATCTTGTACACTAACCTCACTAGCTAGTTGACGCTGCGTATCGATAAGCTCTTTCATCAATGCCGGCTTTAGCAAGGCTGCCATAATATGTTTACTCATTTTCTGGGCCTCGTTTACTTTAAACACGTTCTGAGGAGTAACGAATTGTGGTTCGTGGAGCGTTTCATCGAAACCAACAATTAGCATATTTTGCTCAAAAGCGCCACGAACAGCATCCAAAATTTCATTTTGACGATTAATATCTAAATAAATGTCACAATCTGCAATCAATTGTTTAACCCGTGCAGAACTAACATTAGGATATAATTCGACATTTTCATATTGTTGATAAGCTAATAATTTACCCGACATCTCAGTAACAGCTGCAATATGAAACTTAATGTTAGGCAAATTTTTGATAAGAGTTGATAATTCAACTATCTCATCCGAATTAGTAAGAATCAAAGCTTGCGGGCGTAACTGATTAGCCCGTGGATGCGGGTATATAGTCCCGAGGAATCCAAAGTCAACGTGATTATTTTTTAGGTTCGCGCCAATTCGTTGCCAATCAGTGTATCGTTGAAAAATAATATGTTTGGTCCGTGTACTATTTTTCATTAAGAATTTCATGTTACCCGGTAATTCATCCCCACTTAGCGGTTCATGCCAAAATAAAGTATCACTACCATCTGCAGGTAAGTTCAGCGAAACACTTAACCCTTGATTTAAAGTATTATAAAAAATATGATCAAGCTTAAAGTGACGAGTCTGAAGATAATATTTAACAAGTTCAATTAATGATGGAAAATGGTACCCCCCATCAACATCTAAAAAGAAATCACCAGCAATAAGATTCCATTCAAGAAAAACACGGTTCTTTTTATCATAATATTTTCGCCATGCCGGCTGTTCGTTTCGATAATAAGTTTGGGCAAAACGATAACCATAACGATTATAATGGTCAATCCAGCTAACTTTACCATTATTATTCAACCAACGAACTTCTTTTACTTGGCGAGTATTGTCAGTAGCTTGGTATATAATATCTGCCCGTTTCTTATCAAGATCATATATCTGCCCCTGGGCTGCTGTGCTCAAAATCCGCCAGTAACGTGGTAAGGAAAGATGGTCAAAATATAAGGGCTTTTTGTTTACGTTATAGTTACCCCAATCCTTGATCGGTGACTCAACTTCGGGTGGTAAGAATCCATCATCATTAATTACTACCGTTGGGATTTTAATCTGAGCAGTTCGTTGAGAGCGAAGAAAATCAAATGAAGCTTGATCAAAGTTATCAAATAAATTAAGCATGCTGTAACTCTCCTATCAATTGCTGCCATTGTTTAGCAACATTCTTAGTCAAATACGACTCAGCTAATGAATATGATTTTTCATGGAAAGATGTTAAGTCGGCTTCAGTAAAGTTTTTAACAATAGCATCAGCTAGTAGTTGTTCTTTACGTGAATTACTCCAATCTTCAATATATGGCAATAAATAACCATTTTGTTGATCTACAATGAAAGTCTGATTACCATAGGGAACATCAAACCCAATCATCGATAAACCTGAACCCACTGCTTCCATTAAGCTTAACCCAAAGCCTTCACTAGTTGAGCCCGCAATATATGTCTCATACTTTTGATAAACATCCTTTAGATCATGTTGCCCCATTAATTTAATATAGGAATCAGCATTATTTTTTGTTATCAAATCTTGCAACCGACTCCGTTCACCACCCTCGCCGTAAATGTCCAAGGTTAGGTCCGAAACTATTTTATGTGCCGCAACCGTTGCTTCAATAACCCAATCAATATGTTTTTCGTTGGCTAATCGAGAAGCAGTAATTAAAGAATGTTTTTTACGGGTCCCTTTTGGCTTTATCAAGTGTTCCAAACTACCAACCGGGATAGTATTAATTTGTGGTTTAGCGTGGTTGAAATGCTTTTGCTGACTAGCTAGCAAATCACGTTGTCGATCAGTCGCAACGACATAAGCAGCTACATCTTGATAATGCATGAATTGATATTCATAAAAATTATTCCATAATACTTGATGATCATTTGTATAATGCTTGTCGTAGTGATCAGCATGAACAGGGATAACCAGTTTTGCTGGTAAATGATGTTCAAAAACCAATTGGCCATTAACTAACTGCTTATCTTCATCCATTCGGTCAAGAATAATTATGTCATCAGCTTTAAAATTCAATTTCCGAAGCATTTCACGATAAAGATCAGTTTTTGAATAATAATTTTGGTCAGGAAATTCAAATAATTCGTGACCATCCTCATCTAAGTGTTGAGTATACGCAATCGTCCCATTTTCATTATAAAATTCTCGAAAAACAACCTGATTATCCCTTTCTTCTCCAGAATAATATTCTGTAGCATATTTTGTATACGAATAGAAATCACGTTTAATTAGTCGATTGTTAAAAATATAAGTGACCTGATCAATCGTCTGTTTCTCTCGATCGTTATAGCGTGGCACGATCGTTAATTTTTCTTCTTCAGATTTGTATTGTAACTCTTTCGTGCCATTATTGGGCAGAAGAATAAACTTTCGCTGCTCAAGATGGTTTTGCTTAACAAAAGTATCGAGTAAAAAGGTTGATGGAGCAATTTTAATATCGGTGAAAAAGTTGTAAAGCCAGATGATCTGATCATCATTAAAACCTAGATTCGCAGTTAAATCAGCAATATTATTTCCTAAAATCAAGTCCGAAAAAACAAACTTTGCTGAAATGTTAAGATCACGAAATGCTTGTGCACGATATGATTGAGCATATTCGACACCACTACTGGCCCAGCCAATCCCTAAATTAATATTATATACAGTCATACTTTCCTCCATCATTAATTAAAATGAACAATTAAATTATTATCTTTATTTAATCTAATAGTACTTAGCATTAAGTTATCAACTACTTTTTTGGCGACAGTATCAAACATTTTTTCAAATGATTGATAAGCTTTTTCTTGGTACATAAACTTAGGATCCCGTTGTGCTGTTGTCCATGGCTGAACGATAACTGATAGTTTCGATAAATAAGCCATCTGGTCAGTCCAGCTACCATCAAGCGCATTTAATAAAGCTGAACGATAAAACTGATTTAATTGTTCGCTATTAATTAATACTTTAGCTTTCTGTTCTAGCTCTTTTTGACAAAATTGCTCTAAATATTTTTGTATTTTTTTGTGGTCTAATTCTAGATTATCCGGCAAATTCACAACATCATAAGTAAAATGTTGATTCATTAAATGTCGTAATTCTAGGGCATTCCATTTTGCTTTTTTATCAAGGTAAAGAGAAATCCCTCTGCTTAACCATTTTCCAACTTCTGTTTCTAAATGTGCTGTTCTCATTAACTGGTCACGCCGATCATAAAGATACTTACGCTGAATTTTTAATGCAATTTCATTCTTATTGACATTGCTGCGTGCCATTTGCTGATTAGCAGCTACCCGGTCATTAAGCATTGCTATACTCATTTTTAAACGCGGACTACGTAACTGTTTATCAGTCTTTTTCTTTTGTAATTGACGATAATAATTTTTGAACCGTTTGGTACTGTTCTTAGCAAGGTAGCTATCTTCTAGAGAAATATAAAATTTACTTGAGCCCGGATCACCCTGACGTCCTGCTCGTCCAGCAAGTTGTAATTTCACTCGCGTTGGCAACATCTCAGTACCAATAACTGCAAGGCCGCCTAATTCTTTGACTCCGGCTCCGAGTTTGATGTCAGTTCCTCGGCCAGCCATATTGGTAGCAACAGTCACCGCTCCTCTTTGTCCGGCATCTTTTACAATATCAGCTTCTCTTGCAACATTAAAAGCATTCAAGACATTATGAGGAATTCCTTGATCCAACAATAATTCAGAAATTATTTCTGAATTTTCTACCGAACCAGCCACTAATAAAACCGGACGCCCTGCTTTATGAAGCTCAATTGTCTCATCAAGGGCATGTATTAACTTTTGACGAGTTGTTAAATAAATTTGCTCTGGATAATCTCGACGGATTACCTTTTTCCGAGTCGGAATCTGAATAACTCGCATCTTATACACTTCAAAGAATTCTTGCTCATCACTTTTAACTGTTCCGCTCATTCCAGCAATTTTGTTAAATAAACCAAACAAACTAGGAAAGGTAATTGAAGCCGCTACTTGTTGGTTAGGAGTAAGATCAACCTGTTCTTTTGCCTCAATTGCTTGATGCAACCCTGTACTGACCTTTACCCCTCTTTTTAACCGACCATTTGCCTCATCAAGTAAAACAACTTTCCCTTCGCTAACTAAATAATCATGACCATTTTCCATAATAAAATGAGCGCGTAGGGCAAGGATAATATGACGATATACTTCCCGATACCTATTTGTAAATAGATCAGTAATACGAAAAAAGCGCTGTGCTTGTCTAATTCCATGTAATGTAAGCCAGACTGCGGTTCGATCTTCATTCAGTTTATAATCAATTTCGGGTTGGAGAGTGTGAATAAAATCATCTGTCAACCGATATAAATTTGATTGAACCATGGGAGTACTTGATACCACAAAAGGTGAAGTTGCCTCATCAAGTAAAATTGCGTCAACTTCATCGATGATTACATAGTTAAATGGTCGTAAATATTGGTCATCAATACGTGTTGCTAAATTATTAAATAAGTAATCAAATGCCAGACTACTAGCTGTCGTATAAACAATGTCAGAGTTATACCATTCTCTTTTTACTTGTGGTAATGGTTTCTGATCACTATTTGTAAAACCAAGACTAACGGTCAATCCTAACCACTCATAGACAGGCTGCAATTGCTCTTTATCACGTTGGGCAAGATAACCATTAGGTGTTAATAGCATCGCTCCTTTACCAGTCAACGCATTTAGGTAAAGAGGCATTGTCGCTGTTAAAGTTTTACCTTCCCCAGTTTTCATTTCCGCAATATTACCTTGATTTAAGACAATTGCCCCCATAACTTGCACATCATATGGAAACATTCCTAAAATCCGGTAGTCCGCTTCCCGAATGGTCGCAAATGCCCGTGGTAAAATATCATCAACTGTTTTACCATTAGCTAATTCTTTTTTTAATAGAACAGTTTGATGTTTAAGCTCTTCATCGCTCATCCCTCGCATTTCAGCGGTTAATGCATTTACTTTAGCAAGGGTATGTTTTACTTTTTGTAACCTAAAATTGGGGTGCGTCATATCTTATCCCTCTTTTGAATTTATTTCTTGAATGACCGAAAAGATAATTGGCCAGTCTGGATTAACCAATACTGGGGAACTCCAAGTAGTAGGTGGCAGTAATGGATAAATCACATCGGCAATTTGCGATTGCGGGTCAGTCTGATTAGTAACGACTGCATTGATTGTGGAAAGTTCCATCTTTAATTCCAATACTACTTGATCTAACTTCGGATTAGTACTAATAACATTGGCATCATAGATTCGATTCGCAATCAACCATTGCTTTAAAATCGCTACTACATCAGCTGATGATTGCCATGCAACACTAATCGGCTGCATTTTATAATCTTCATACTTTTTTAAATCTGGATATGTTTTGCGAACCCTTTTATTGTCAGCAATTAAAAGCAGATTAAGCTTTCCTTTTACATCTTCATTTATTGGTTCATGAAACCAAACATCCTCATGAACGCTGACTGGAAGATCGGCATCACAAATTTCAAACCGTTGGAAAGTTAAATCAGTAAGTCCATTATTAATCAATTCTAGTCGATACAGCACAGCTTCTGGGGGATAAACAAATTCAATTGACCGTTGCTGAAACTCAAGATGATCAATTTCATGTTCCTGCGCGTCAAAAAAGGTCAACCGAATAATTAATGAGTAAATCGGCGCTGCCTTTGCATTTACACTTAAACGGTATTTATGATTATTGCGGAGAATTGGTAATTGCGGGACCAATTTAGTTGCCTGATATGAATTTACAGAATTCCAACTCATAATTACTTTTCCTGGTGCCATGAGCGAGTTATGAAATAAAACGCTATAATCAGAATTTATTTTAATATCTGAACCCGCAGAATAGGCATTTGACGATTCCCAATATCCTTGATTAACAAACTGCTGCATTTTTATTCTCCTCGTCCAAAAGCATTATTTATTTCCGTAAGCCGGCTAACAAACCATTGAACAACCGCACGATTATCATTATGGCGTCCAGGAAATCCTTTACTAACAAATAGTTGAGCACTTTGAATAGCTGAATTTTCCTGCATTTTTTTTATTGCCAAATTATCATAATCATCGTTTTTCATATACCCAACATATATCCGAGTCTTAGTTAAGTCATTTTGATTCATTAAATTCCAAAAATCCATATCTAATTGTTCAAGTTGCTCAGAAGTTAAAGACGATACCAGTTGCCGATCGATATCAAAGATTGTATCAAATTCGTCTGGTCGTTCTAGACGGGCTCGTAAAGCAACTTGTCCTAAATTAACAGTTGGTTTGGCAACGTTAATTGCATAAGGAGATAATTGAGCTCCAAGTTTAATTGCCGGATATGTTCCCATTGAAATCCCATTCAATACTAATTGTTGACGATCAAATCCTAATTTCTTCAATGTTGCAATAATCGTGTCCTTGATCTGACTTTCAATTGCCTCACCGGTGTAAAACTGTCCCACTGCTAAGCGCGGATCCGTAAACAGTAAGGCTGGAGTATGATTACGCCTAAATAGAGGATATGCTTCAAATCCCTCTAAACCACGTGCTCCAGAAAAATAAACATGTAATGGCGGCCGTAAATCACCCGGATTAAAGTAATAAGCAATATCTTCGCCATTTACTGGAGCAATAAGTCGTTTACCACCTGCAAGAAATTCACCATAATCTCGTCGTGACCAACGTGCATGCAAAGTCCCTAATGTTAATTTTCCTTTTCCAAGAACCTCAACACTAACACTAGCAAATCGTGGAGCATCTTCTAACCCAATTGGTAGTTCTTGTTCTTCATTATTCCTAGAAAAATCAAGAAGATATTGGTCCTTAGAGTTACCATCCCCACCATTCGGATGAACAAAAACCCGTAAACGGACTTTAATATTGCTTTTTTGACTATATTCAAGACTAAATTTAAGTAACCGTTGAGGATCAATATAAACATTTTGCTGGTAACTACCTAAATTAGTCCATTCATCAGCTTCAATTTTTAACGTAAGATGACCATCGTCTACAAATGTTCCTACTGGATCATTTAATAATAATTTAGTTGGTGCAAACCGCATTCCAGACTGTCCCTGAAAAAATCTGATCGGCAATTGATTAATTAATTCTTGCGGTTCTTCAACAATCTGACGTGCTTCTTGACATTTAATAAAATTTAAACCGGCTTCATTAAGGTCCCTTTCAGCAAACGGAGAGTACAAAACACAATAAGGAGGGACTTGCCATTGAAGCTTACTCCACAAATTATCTTCTAACTGGACGCCTTCTGTAATTATCACTAAATCAAATCGTTTTATCCCCGCCTGAGGATAGGTATTATAATTCCATGTTATTTCATTTGGAATTTTATATTTATCTGCCCAGTTTTGTGCGCCTAACTGTAAGACATTCATGAAGATTCACCTCACTTCGTTAAAACTTTTTCCCACTTCTTTTGTAATTCTGCCGCTGATAATTGATTCATCAATTGAACATTATAAATAAGGGCTTCATTCCAATGTTTGAGATTACCTAAATAATAGTTTAATCCCTTATTGATATCAGAAATTTGCGGACAAATTAAACCATTTTGGTAGTTTTTAATTTGACTATTTGGTTGCCGATATATTTGCGGGATTCCTGTGCTAATAGCCGAAATCTGTAAGAATTCGTCCAATTGGTTTCCCCAGTCAATTAAGATCCGTAAAGAGTCTAATTGCCGCCCAGCTTCAGCAGGAGTACTAATTCTTTTTGTATCAATAGTTAGTTTAGGAATATCCATTTGCTTCGTTAAAATTTCTTCAACTTCATTTTGTTCCTCACTAGCTAATATAAACTCACCCTGATGAGTCTGTTTTAAATTTTCAAGAGCTTGTTGAGCTTGTTGTAATTTTTCAGTACTGTAGCTCATTAGCGTCAATGCTATTGCATCAGGTGACTTTAATAATCGCTGATAAAGTAATTCCAATACCTTATCAACCTCATCTTTTGTCATTGACTCAATAAAAAGCCCTATTTGTTCTTGATCTGAGCGTTGACTATGACCCAAATTAAAACGAGACTGAAACAGGGGAATTATTGTTGCATCTATATTAGATTGTTTCTTTATATTATTCTTTGTTTCATTATTATCCGCAACCAAATTTAATTCTTGGCTTTTAAGTTCATCAAGACTTTCATGATACCTATGCCAACGACTTAAAGAAAAGATGGGCTGATAAGGCAGATAAGTTTTTTGATCGATCACTGCCTGATCATCCAGCGTGACAATTAAATTATCTTGGTTTATATCAAATTTGCTCAACACATACTTAGTAATAATTTCCTCGAGTAAATCATTTAAATGCTCATAATGTAAGTAATCTGTTAATTCTGAAAAGCGCTTATTAATTTCAACCCGATCAGATTTTACATCGTGTTTAAAGCGCCAATATCCCTGTTCATCATAATAAATATATTGATATGGCTGACCATTTTCAAATAATTCTTCTCGCGAAACAAAACCGCGACTATCAAGTAACAATCGTCGACTTATTTTATCCTTTTCCAGATAGTCAACCCATAGAATTTTACCTTGTGTATCAAAAGTTACTTTGGCATAAGGATTTTCTTTGACCATAACGATTACTCGAAAGTTTGTAAAGTTATAGTAAGCTCCAGTTGGCCAATTAAAATCACGGTAATCAATAATTTGACTATCAACATGATGAACCCCTTGTAGATAATCAAAAGTACTAAAGATTTGCGTTGGTGAGATCGTTAATTGGTTTAATTTTGTCGATAATTGTGGTTGATAATCAGTAATTATTAGCGAAAAGGGTTTTTGATTTGTTTGAAATACTTTGATGTGACTAACTGCATCATCAAATTCAAGTTTAGGGATCGTATAAGACCAATCTTCTAGCAACTCATGCCAAGCAGGAACTAAATAATCCATAATCACTCATCCTTAATTAAACGTGCATATCTTAATGGGAACAATAACATTAATAATTGATCTTTTATTCCCTGCATAAACATTACAATCATTATAATATTCATTGGCAAAATTGCTAATCCAGCGAAATTTCCAAGAATACGAGAACCTAATAAACCAAAGCTTAACTGGATAGCATTCAAAAGCGCTCCAAAAAAAGATACGTGAATTACTAGATGTTGTAAATATTTTTTTGTCGGTTCACCAGGACGAATACCTATAATGTAATTATTATTATGTAACATTGTTTTGGCCTGTTCTTTAGGGTCAAATTGTACAAATGTAAAGAAGTAAAATAGTACAAAAGCTAATATTCCACTAAGTACAATTTCAAAATAGGGGTTAGCAAATAAAGACTGTGGACCTAAAATATTTGCTAATAGAGTTGGAATCATTAACAATGACATTCCAACCATGTAAGTCATCATTGCCCCCATATTGAGTCCTAGCGGAAGAATAATCGGCTTATCATGACTGCTCATCATTGTATCGACCATCTTAATTGGATAATAAGCACGATTAAAAGAAATCCAAAAAATTAAAAGGCCAAAACTTGCGAGCACAATTAATGCCAACCAAAGAATCCCGTAAGACTGGCCCACTATTTTCCCAATTGACGATAATAAATTAGGAAGAGTACCAGAAATAATGTTAAAAAGGATAATCGTTATTGTTCCACCAATACCAAACCGAGTATTCATATTTCCTAACCATACTACAAATAGGCTTCCAGCAGTTAACATTAACGTTACCGCCAAGCTCGTAAGCAAATTCGTCGTAAGGTTTAGCATTAAAGTAAGAGCTAACGATTGAATAATTGCAAAAATTAAAGTTAACCATTGCTGTATTCTCATCGTTTGTTTTATCGAAAATGTATCAAAATAGAATAATCGCATCATCGTCAATAACTGAATAATCATCATTGAAATCATTAATGGGTTCAATCCAACTGAAAATAACGATAAGCGTTGTAAGTTACCCCCACTCATAAAACTCATGATTCCTAGAGAACTATTAGCTAATACCCGACGAAAGGTTGTCGAAATGTTAACTAGTGGCAATGAAATCGTACAGCCTAAAATATAAATGATTAAAATAAAGAATGTAGCTCCTAATCGTTTTAATAAATTATTTAATTGTATTTTCTGTGTCACTTTTCCCTCATCAGCTTTTTTATTGATAATATAATTTAAATACTGCTTCTGTTAATGCTTTTTTAGCAAAGTAGCCTTCCCGAATCAAGCGTGCAAAGTCATCTACTCGTTGGACCATTTCATTGTAAAATTGATCGTCCATCTCTTGCACTTTTTCGATAGCTTCATCTAAGTTATCAGCTACAATTCCTAAGCCTTTGCGTAATATTGTTTCACTCTCTGCGATATTTTCATTAACAATGACCGGCAAGCCAGCTGCCAAGTAAGTACTTAGTTTATGGTTAGCGTTCAAATGCATATAGTTTTTCCAATATGGCTCATTTGACCACACTAAACCAAAGCCACCATTATGCCGGAGTTTTGACAGTAAGACAGGATCTGATTGCCAGCCCATAAACTTAATATTATCTGTCGGTTCAATATCGATCACCTTAGCAAAGGCATATAAGGGCTTATCAGGATAATGCCAATGACCGACCAACTGGAACTTTTCAAGGTTACCAGCTAAATTAATTGCCCCTGTATTTTGTGGTGTTACTGTAAAGTCAACGCTAGCACAATGATCCCACATATGCTGTAACACCACTTTTTCGACCGTCAAACCATTCGCACGAAGGAAATCCACCATTGGCTGAGAAGGTGCAATAATTAAATCAGCTTTATTATAGTAGTCAATAAATTGCGGCATTAAGTAACGATTTGATTCAAACATTAATGGAATAATATCATGAATAAAAATAATTTTTTTAACATTATAAGGAGCAAGATGATCAATGAAAGCTTGATCCCATTCGATCGAATTCCAACTTGGTGATTGAAAAATAACTGTATCATTATTAGATACAGAAGCAATAATGCCATCAAATCGAGTATCTAAAGCAACTGGTGGTTCATCTGGCCAGTTATAGTTATAAATTCCAAGTTCATTAAAGCCAAGTTCACGCCCGATTTTGGCAATTTGATTTTGAGCAATTTGGGCAGTACTTTGAAAGCTTTGACCATAGAGGTTAGTAATATGAACTGTCAATGATAATCCCTCCCACAAAATAATCATTTATTATAATAAATGATAGTCGTAATGATTTAATGATACCATAACATTTGCATTCATTAAAAATGTTGTTGACTTAAAAGATTATTTCAAATGCTGATACTTCGATAAATTAAAATCAATGTTTTTTACAAAAAAATGCTCTCTAAGTATTCTTTTTTTATTTAGAGGGCATAAAATATTTAATTTACTAACTCAAAAATCATAAGGTCTTTTGCAACTTTAAACCTAACTATTCTTTTTTCTTCTCTTACCTAAACTAATCCCAAACAATCCAAGGAATGCGCCAAGGATTACTCGCCAAATATTCTGGTGTTGATTACCTGTTTGCGGTAACTTTTTGGATACAGTTGAAGAAGGAGTTTTGCCAATAGTTGGTGTAACATCCCCCTTTATCGCATGGACAGTTACTGGTTCCGAGACAGGCATTTCATTCACTGGAGATTCGCCAGTCGCACTTACTGCCTTGGTTGGAGTTGAATTTACTTCTGTTACAGTACTTGTTGGCAGACTAGGTTGGCTAGCCGGCATCCCGGAAGGCGGCGTTACAGTGCTTGTCGGTGTAGCCGGTGTTTCTGGAACAACTGGTTCTTCCGAATTTGGAACCGCTAAAGACGTCGGTACGTCTGCCGATGATGTTGGTCCATCCGATTTAGGCGTCTCGCTTGGTTGCGTTGATGCGCTTTCTGAAGAACTTGGTGTGTCGGACTGCGATGGTTTATCCGGCTGTGCAGGCGTACTTCCGGCACTTGACGATGAAGCTGGTTTTTCCGGATTAACCGGCGTTACCGGCACAATTGGCGTTACTGGTACATCTGGTTCATCAGGTGTTGGATGCGGTTTAACCGGATCTTTAGAGTATAGGACAATAAAATGAAGGTCTTGACTATCTGCCGTCACATATTGTTCATCAATTTGCTGGTTTGAAGGAGTATAGCCAGCAACTAATGGTGAAACAACCGGTGTAAAGTGATCACTTACTGGTTTCCATGACTCCCAACTAGTTTTACCCGTTACTTGATCTGCTAATCCATTGCGGGTAAAGACAATCGGGGCTGCTTGATATGAAGGAGCTGCTATTCCACCCTCAACAAACTCATAGCGAATATCTTCATTAATTATTCGTTGGTCAGTGACCTTTTCTGTTCCATGAGTTAAGTGAATAACTACATTTAAGTCATGGTCAGCAAATGTCGCTGGCAACGTTTCCTGGCTAACTAACTTATAGCCAAGTTGCTCATAATGTGCACTGACATTTTGATAGTCTTCACGCATTGCAAGTGGTATTTGTTCGTCAGCATAGCCTGATCCTAATTGCGTGTGATTAATAAGGGTTAACCCTGTTGCATCATCAATTACGGAATAAGTAATTTCATGAGGTTCAGTTGTATAATTTACCGTCACTTCAATCGGCTGTTCGCCCTGGCTAGCAAGCTCACTAGCAACTACTGTTTGATCTGGAGTATAGCCCTTAATTGATGGTGAAATTACTGCCGCAAAACTCGTCGGATCACTTTCAATTACTGATTGACCAGCCTTAATTGTTTCCGATTGTAATACATGCCAATCTCCCCGGTTAACTTCCTTCGTAACCTCATTTGTCGTTAATGAACGAGCAAAAGTTACTACTTGTTGAACATCAGGAGCAGCGGTTTCACCTTTTCGTGGACCATTTGCATATACATAATGAATGGTCCGTAATGACTGCGCCTGTTCTTCTTTTGATGTAATCCGCGGTTGATAATATACTTTAACACTTTCACTCGGCACTAATGCAGTTGGGTGACCATCTGCCACAACTGGATACGGATTACCCTTTGTATCTTCTGGAGCCGCATATCCATACTTTTGCAGGTCTGGATTTGGCGATGCTGGCCAACCGCCCCTTTCTAACTTCCATGCTTGATCAGCATTAGCAAGTGGGACTTCAACCAGGTAATTACCATTCTGATCGCGTTGTTGATTCAACGTATAACCAATGATTTGGTGGTGAGGGCCGGCCACAATTGCTTGTCGGGCAAAGGTAGCCTGTTGGATAACCGGTTCAGTAATTCCCTCAATCATTATCTGTTTACCCGTGGTACGGTCATAATAGGTAATTGTTCGTGTGGTTGTTTGATGTTCTGCTTGTAAACTATTCTTCATCAAGATATGAACAACTACATTTTGGTCAACATGGGTAAATTTGCTTGGCAGCTTATCCTCACTCACAATCGTGTAGCCCAATTGCCGATAATGATCAATCGCTCCTTGGTAAGTAGCGGTTGCACTTGCCGGTAATGCTTCATCTGCAAAGCCACTTGTTAAGGATTGGTGATCAACTAGTGTCTTATCAGCGGTATCATCAATAATCGTATAAGTAACCGTATTAGGAGCAGTCTTATATTCTACCGTGACCGTAATATCGGGATCGTTCGGTTTAGCTTGCATAGCTGCGACTGTTACTTGACTCGGTGTGTAGTACTCGATTGCCGGTGAACTAACAGCAGCAAATTGATTCTCCTTAGTAGTCCATTCACCTACTTTTGTTTCCCCAGTTACTTGATTAACCTTCTTAGAGCGGGTAAATGTAACTTGTTGATGAACACTTGGAGCAGCGACTTCACCTTTTCGCGACCCATTAGCATAAACATAATTAACTGTCCGCTTGACCGGTAATTCTTCGTTAGTGACAATTACTTTTTCCGGGTAAAAGACTTTTACTTCTTCATCCCCAGACAAGGCGGTTGGCTGACCTTCTGCAACAAATGGGTAAACGCGGCCATTTGCGTCTTCAGCGAGTTCATAACCCTTTTCTGTCAAAATCGGATTAGTCGACGCTGCCCATTCACCAGTAGCGGGAGTCCAGGCCTTGTCACCGTTAGTTTCTTCAATCAAATAGTTACCATGGTTGTCCTGTTTACCATCAAGATTGTAGCCAAGAAGGGAACCATCCTGACCACTAATTACCGCTTGCCGGGTGAATTTAACAACTTGCTTAACTGGCGAAATATTAAGCTGTTCTCCGGTATCTTTGTCATAGTAAGTAATTGTCCGCGTAACTGTCCGTTCTTCGCTATGGAGTTGATTTCGTTTAGCAACATAGATTGTTACGTTTTGGTTAACGCTCGAGTTGTCATCGAAAGCAGCGGGTAACTTATCGGCAGAAACTAGATAATAGCCCTTATCTTGATACCCTTGAATTACCTGTTGATACTTAGCAGCAGTACCGGTTGGCAATGGTTCATCACTTAAGCCGTTTGCTAATGGAACTTGATTTTCTAAGACTTTTTGAGTGTCTTTATCAATGACGGTATAGGTGAGCGCTTGTGGATCGGCCACATAGTAAACAGTGATGTCAACATCTGGAGAATCATGTTTAACGGTTATTGCATCAATTGCTTTAACCGAATTGCCCCCTTCATCGACCGCGTGGTAACCAGCAATTATCGGAACATCTACAGCCGCAAATGTATCATTAGCTGGTGTCCAGGCAAGCCATTGACCATCGTTATTAATCCGGGCAAAGCCTAACTTAGTTGTATAAGTTGGCGCCGCTTCCTTGCCAGTGTCTTTGTAGACATAGTGGATCGTTTCTTTAACTTGCTGATTTTCAACATTATTTACTTTTCCAGTTAAAGTACCACTGTTACTAGTAATATCATTTCGATAAACATACGGCTGGAGGTAATAGCCTGCTTCCTGATTGACTAGTTCTTGTCCTTGATCGTTAGTAACAGTCAATTTCCATGGGTGTTGCTCAAGATAACTTTGTAAAGCGGTATCCTTTAAAGCCACCCCTTGATAATAACCCTTGGTAAACATTTGATCTGCATTGGGGTCCTTAATATTAGTAGGTGGTAGCACGCCGCTTAAATCTTTTGGTCGCCAGCTAATTAGTCCAATACCAGTATCTTTCCTAAAACCAGCATAGTCGTCCGCAATCGTTACATCATAGGTTCTCGTTAAGCCATCATTAGAGTCTATGCTTTTAACTGTAATTTCAGGAGACGTTGTAGAAATCAGTTTGCGGGTAACATAGGTACTAGAGGCATCAATAACGGGATCTAGGTCATAGTCTTTGTAGTGGGAAATGATACTCTTTTCAAGCGCATTTTTAACCCCTGCAGCACTGATGAACTGGTAATCAACCTGATCGTTGTCAGCAGGTTTAGTAACGGTAATCGTAAAGTGCTTTCCTAATTTAACCCCGCTTTCACTCTGAGTAGCAAGGGCAACCGCTTCTTCATGATCGGGATAGCGGATAGCTTCATCCCCAATGCTCCACGTCTTGGTTTGTTGATTATAGTACCAAGTATGAACGGCATACTCACTGCTGCTTTGTGGAATAACAGTTTGATTAAAGTTATCAGCAGGCTTTACTTCAGCCTCAACTGGAATCTTGAAACCACTAGTAAACCGGCGATTGCCAATTTGAATATCGTTTTGTGGAACGAGCATTGTTGGTGCCGTTGCTGTACTGGAATAAAGATGGAAATAGCGAGTATCTAACGGTGCCTCATCCAGGTCAAAACCAGTAATATTGTGCCACGTTAAGTTAAAATGCAAGCGTGCCAAAGAAAGGTTATTCTTGCCATACTTAGTCTTAATATTTTCTAACTCATCATTAAAGACGATCTGGTAAGAATCATTGGAGCCGCCATTACCGTTGCTACCAAGAGTATTGTTGTTTTGTGATGCTTCCCAGGTTACGTCTTGCAGATCCTTAACAATTTGTGAATTTGGGCTACTGATGGCATATGACCGGTCTGCAGTAGAAACAGGCCGCATATAACCAATCACCGTTGAATAACTTTCACCACTGGCCGCTTGATAGTTAATATTAATTGGCATCGTTTGACTTGTCCCACCCCCATAGGACAAGATATGCTGCTGATCATTAGCTGTCAGCTGATATGGGATACCCATAGCAACATTAATATAATTTCCCGATTTAATCTCATGGTTAGCAATATCAAGGTCAAGATCAAAAGCCAGATTAGTTCGTCCAGTGTGATCAGTCCCGTTTCCCGGTTCAGATGTTGCTTTAACATTTGTTACCGTGTACGCCGTTTCATCAACCGGTGTTGTTGGTGCTGTTTTCTCACTAGTTGATGGCGTTGGATTAACGTTTGATTGAGGATCACTCGTAGGAATAACAGCTGGTAGTGTTGTTTGAGTTGCAGCCGGTTGGGTAGCTACTCGATTAGAATTTACATCAGCTTGGGCGGTCTCTCCATTAAGGCCAAGAGCAATACTTGTCCCCAATAAAACTGATACTACCCCAACACTAAGCTTACGCAAGGCAAAGTGTTGTGTTATTGGCATATTCTTTGTCAACCGTTCAACCTGATTATTTTTTGCAGTCAATATAAACTCCTCCTAAATCAATCAGTAAAATTTTACTGATCAACCCTTTAATAAAAGAAGGTTAATTGTTACTCAATGAGAAACGAAGAGTAAAAATTTTACAAATCAATTCCATTGATCGATGGTTGATAGATGTGGCTTAAGCATCAATTCACAAACATAATAAAACAATATAATTATAATTACAAGATGATAAATGATTTAAAACTATCATATAAAAAACTGACTTACGACACCACTATCGTAAGTCAGTTTTTTAGACAATGCATCGAGTATTACTGTAAGTAATTAAGCAAGCATTGCATAAGTGTTAAGTCATTGCAATAAACCCTTGCTCTCCGCATTGTTATAATAATTACCATGTGATAAATTTTATAACTTATCCACACTTATAGGATAACAGGATTTAGATAAATTTCAATACATAAGTTTATGTTTTTTGCCGTTTTTAGGCGTTTTCTAGCATCTCGCCCTTTCTTAATGCTGATAAATAAAGATTTTCATCCCATTATTTCATAAATGTTAAATTTTGATTTCGATTGTCATTAATAAAAGATCTAAGTATTTTATCGTTAATTATTCATCACTTTCTATTTATCGTTTGATATAAAGCCTTTTTTGTGAGGAATAACAATCGCTCAATTCATACAATCTAGCAAAACAAAAAAACGAGGATCAAAGAGTTTTACCTCTTTAAATCCTCGTTTATCTTAGTTTTGATGATATTTTTCAACTGCTGTAACTAATTCTTCCAATGATTGACTACCAAAAATAACTGGAGCGTCCCCGATCATTGTTGCCGGAACACTCATGATCTTCTTTTCTTTCCGTAATTCTGGGAAGTGTTGTAGGTCAATCATTGTAGCAGTAATTCCCGTATTGAGAGAAGCCATCCGTTGGCAAGCCGCAACAACATCAGGACAAAAATGACAAGTTAAAGAAACGCCAATCCGAATCTTAGTCGGGGCAAGTTTCTTAATTCGTTCTACCATTTCTGGAGCAATCGTTTGTCCAGGACCTGCAACGTTATAGACACCTAGAACCAAGGAGTTTAATTCATGACCCGTTGGAATCCCTGCATAGTGTAAGCCGGTATCATTACCATCCGCATCAAGCAAGCGTAATTGTGGCAAGTACTTTACGTCTGTTGGTGCCGGCTTAGTCTCCATCTGCAGGTGTTTATCAAGAGATGCAAATTCTTCAACAAAGCTAACTAACTGATTGCTAAGTTCTGTCCCATTGGTTAACACCTGGAGTTTAATATCCTTGGTTAAGCGAGCAAAGATTGGTTGTAGCTGTTGGTCAATCTCAGCTGGTAGCCAGTTTTCTTCATGTGGCGTGGTGTTTTCTTGTTGACTAAGTTCGCTTGTCTGTCCCACGGTCTTGGCAGGTTTTTTATTAGTTTCTGCATGAATCGGGATACCTTGCTTTTCCTTTTGCATAATAATGTATCGTTCTGCGGCAGTGGAAGCAACCGCCCCATCGGATGCAGCCGTCACAATCTGACGAAGATTTTTATGGATAACATCCCCAGCAGCATAAACGCCATCGATGTTTGTCTTACCATTTTCATCCGTCATAATATAGCCCCGATCATCCAAATCAAGGATATTAGCTAATGCTTTCGTTGCGGGTTGCGTACCAATATAAATGAACATCCCAAATGTCTGGTCACCGTCATCGACATGGTAAACCGTCTCTTCTCCGGTTTTATTATTAACCAAGGTAGCAGTAGTAAGGTAATCATCCCCACTAACTTTCTTTACCTCAGTATTATATTTCACACTGACTTTAGGATTATCCAAGGCACGCTTAGCCGTCAATACAGGACATGCAAAATGATCGCCACGAACTAAAACAGTAACGTGCTTAGCAAAGCGACTCAAATAGTCAGCTTCTTCGGCGGCCGCGTATCCCCCACCAACGACAAAGACTTGAAGGCCGGTAAAGAGTTCGCCATCACAAGTTGAGCAATAAGCAATTCCCCGTCCACGAAATTCATTTTCACCGGGAAAGCCAACCTTTTTAGGATTAGCACCAGTCGCAATAATTACGCTTCGGGCAGTATATTTTTGGCCACTCTTGCCAATCAATGTCTTAATTTCACCAGTAAGATCAAATTTTTCAACCGCATCATGTTGAATTTCAACTCCAAAGCTAGCTACCTGACTTTGCATCTGATTCATCAATTGGGTACCATCGACTTTTTCGACAGCTGGATAATTATAAACCACCGAGGTCGTTGTTACCTGACCGCCGACAGTATCCCCTTCTAAAATCAACGTATCCAGGGTCGCACGTCCAGCATATAAGCCAGCAGATAATCCCGCTGGCCCAGCACCAACGATGATTAAATCATATAAATGTTGTTCTGCCATTTAGCTCACCAAATTAAAGCTTACCAACTAGATCAAGACTTGGCTTAATTGAATCTTGGCCTGGCTTCCAGTTTGCTGGGCAGACACGGTCACCATGCTCACGAACAAATTGGGCAGCTTGGAGTGTCCGTAAAATCTCATCAGCACTCCGACCAATTCCCATGTTGTTAATTGTGTAGGATTGGATAATACCATCAGGATCAACAATGAAGATTCCCCGGTATGCTTGACCAGCGTCTTCGTCAAGAACATCGAACATCCGAGCTAACTTACCAGCTGGGTCAGCAAGCATTGGATATTTGATCTTGCCAATCTTGTCAGAAGCCTGAGCCCATGCCTTGTGGACAAATTCGGTATCCTCAGAAACGGAATAAATCTCAGCATTTGCTTTCTTGAAGTCTTCGTACTTATCTTGCAAAGCTTCCAATTCAGTTGGACAAACAAATGAGAAATCAGCTGGGTAGAAGAAGAAAATACTCCACTTACCTAAAACATCCTTCTTGGATACTTCGGTTGTTTCACCATCATGATAAGCATTTACCTTAAAATCTTCAATTTCATGTCCTACAAAGTTCATGTATATCCTCTCCTTAAATTAGAATCATTCTTAACTACAATTCTTAGTATAATCTTTTTATACTAATTTGCAAGTGATTTTAGAATAATTCTAAAAAAGGTTAAATTTCTTTACCAAAAATTTTCGCCTTAATCGCCTGTCCAGTTGGTGTTCCAGCTAGTCCACCGAGACCCGTCTCCCGTAATTCAACTGGCATTGACCGGCCAACCTTATCAAGCGCAGAAATACATTCATCGGCCGGGATCATACTCGTACAACCAGCGAGTGCCATATCCGCCGCAATCAATGCGTTTCCAGCTCCAATCGCATTTCGTTTAACACAAGGGATTTCTACTAAACCGGCAATTGGATCACATACCAAACCTAACAAATTACTAAGAGCAATTGCCAATGCTTGACTACTTTGTTCTGGAGTACCACCCGCTGCTTCAACAGCCGCCGCGGCAGCCATTGCCGATGCTGAACCAACTTCTTCTTGGCAGCCACCTGTTGCACCAGCAATTCCCGCATGATTGGCAATAATTAAGCCCAAACCACCTGCAGTAAATAAGAAGCGAATCATCTGATCTTCACTAAGGCCTAATCGTTGTTCTAACATAAAAAGGGCGCCAGGAAGAGTACCTGATGAACCGGCAGTTGGGGTTGCACAGATGACTCCCATTGCTGCGTTAACCTCGTTAGTTGCGATCGCATTTTCTACAGCAGCCATCATGACATCGCCAGAGAGGGTCTTTCCTTTTGCACGATATTTTTTCAGTTTAATTGCCTCGCCTCCAGTTAGACCAGTTTTTGATCGAACTCCCAGCTCATTTTCACCTTGTTTAATTGCAGCCCGCATCGTCAATAAGTTTGCTCGCATCCGTTGCCAAACTTCTTCTCGCTTAAGACCGGATTCATGACATTCTGCCTCAATCACTAGTTCTGATAGCGGTTTTCGCTGCGTCTCTGCTGTTTGCACTAAATCTTTAACACTTTGATACATCATTTTCTCCTAAAGACAAATTGCAGCCGGATACTTCTTTTCAAAATAAGCAATCGTCGCTGGCTGCATTGGTTTCTTAATATCGTAAACATAGATATCACAATCATCTGCCCGTAATACTTGCCGCCGGGTAAATGGTGCTTTTTCTTCCAAATCAGCATTAATTGCCAGTGCATTGGCCATCTGTTTACTATAATCACGAAAGATAACAATTGGTAAGGGACCTGCTGGCAAAATATCAACTCCATCGAGGCTAATTGCCCTGATTTCAATTGCCCCGCCACCGATTGAACAGCCAGCAACTGTTACTTTTGTCTTGTCACTAGTCATTTGAAGAATAGCTGTGTTTGGATGGTGAATTGGACTTTCACCCGCTTCTTCAACAAAACGAAGGTCCATTCCTCCTTGACGAGCAATCATTGGCGCCGATGGAACTCGCGAATCGTCTGGTGAAAATCCTAGCAATCCCGCTGCAATTGCATAGTCTGTGCCATGACCACGATGCGTCTGGGCAAAAGACCCATAATAGTGAACGGTTACTTTAGGTGGAACCGTGCCAAAAAGCTTATTTGCGATTCGACCAATCTTGACCGCCCCCGCAGTATGTGAGCTAGAAGGACCAATCATTACCGGTCCAATAATGTCAAAAACACTTTTATAGTTATTTTTCATGTTGTTTCCTTAACCTATCAAATTTCCCATACTATCTTATTTTAAATTAATGAACTGTAACATAAGTCAGGCCACTTCAATAAGATACGAACAGCGCAGTACAACAATGGCCTTCATCGCCCGACAAAGCCGAACGTTGAAGGCCTATTGTTGCTTGCGGGGGCTCGAAGACGAAGTCATGGATGACTTCTGTCTCGCTCCCATTATAATTACTTTTTCTTTTTATGAAAGCCAAGAAATGACCAGAAGCCGCGATGACCACCAGATTTTTTCTTTGGTTTCTTCGTTTCTTTTCGATCTTCTTTGGCAGCTTTTTCAGCGAGAGCCTTTTGTTTCGCGAGAATAGCTTCACGCTTTTGCCGTTCTTTTTCAGCTTCTTTCCGTGCTGCCATAGCCTTTTTAGCCCGTGCTGCCCGTTGCTGAGCGGCCTCTTTCATTAGTTGCGGTCGCATCTGTTCCATTGTATCAAACATTGTCGCAACCTTAATAGCTGTCTTGTTAGCTAAGGCTTGATCAGTATTTGAAGCCACTTCAATATTATGGGCTGCTGCAATCTCACGTTCCCAATATTGTTGTGTCTTAATAGGTAAACCAGTAAACTCCTGGCTCCGTAAGAACTGACCTGCTCGTGATAATTGCATTTTTAAAGAATGTTTATCAGTTTGCTGACCATTTAATGCTTTTCGTGAGTTATAGATCGCCTGATCAACAAGATCGACCATTGCTTGTGGTTCATTATATCCTTCTTTATGCTCTTGAAGGACATCCTCCCCCATTCTAATAGCTTCATCATAAAGGCCTTTAGAACGATCAGTCCCATTAAAGTATTTATATGTTTGCCTTACACGTACTTGATCAGCTACATCTTTACTTAGTTGATCAAAAACTACTTTTTCGTTCATTAGATTTCCACCGCCCGACTTTACTCGTCTACTATTCTTAGTATAGCAGTTATTGATCGCGAACGAAGCTAAAATGTCAATTTTTTTAGAAGATTATCGAAAAATTTACTGGCTAGACGGTATAAACAAAGAGTAATTAAGCCGTTATTACTCCTAATTTTCATCCACTATTCTAAAAAGGAGTTATTGAGAAACACATTTCCCAATAACTCCTTAAAAATTTAATTACCAACTAGCCTTACGAACACCCGGGATTTGACCCTTGTGTGCTAGTTCACGGAATTTAATCCGTGACATTCCAAACTTACGCATGTAGGCATGTGGTCGGCCATCGTAACGGTCACGGTTGTGAAGACGAACCGCGCTAGAGTTACGAGGGAGTTTGGATAAACCGATGTAGTCGCCCTTCGCCTTTAATTCTTTGCGCTTTTCAGCGTATTTCTTTACTAAAGCTTCTTGGTGATGTAATTTAGCAATCTTTGACTTTTTTGCCATTAAGTAGTTCTCCTTTTATATTAAAAACTTTATCTACTATACAATTACTATTTAAAATTAAAAACATCTGCGAACTCTTTTCATTTTAATATTATCGCTGATACTTACAAAAAATACAAGGATTTTGCATTACTTTTTGACTTTTCTTAACCATTTAGTTTTTTCGCGTATTTACGGTATTCGTCAGCATAATTATATTGATTATTATATTCAGTTAAAAGATCATCATCATGGGTATAAGCACGCCCCGTCACCATCATCTTCTTATAAAGGTCACGGTATGGCAAATCGCTCTTATCTGCAATTTGTTTTTCTTGATCGCGACTATACCCAATATGGCGGAAGCTAGTTTCAGCTAAACCAATATCATCTACTTCCAAAATTAGATAATGGGCCCGTAAATCACGTTGGAGCGGTTGCCAGTGGTTGAATGGCTCGCCGACTGCTCCGGGATTTAAAACCATGCGTTCATCACTCCCATACCGCAAAAGGTCATGGTGAACATGGGCATAAATGGCCACATCAACTGGTTCGCCAGCGACATTAAACAGCTTATCAAAATTTTCACTAACTTGCGTGGGAAAAAGGTCTTGACCCATATTAAGCCAAGGCAAATTATGGGAGATGCCAAAATTAAGGGGACCCACGCGTTTTGTAATGTGCATCGGCCAACTTGCAATTTCATCAACCATTCCGTCAGGAGCATGTTCCGCAACGTACTGAGCTAACCGTGCAAAGTAAATGTGGGAAGGACGTTCCATATCCATCATCCCGCGAGCACCACGCACAACTAGGTCATCCCAGTTTCCTCGTACAATTACTGTCGGCTTCATTTCTTGTAAAATTTCCCAAATTGGTTTTACACTTGGGCCCGGCATCAGTAAATCACCAATAAACCAATATTCATCAACATGTTGCGCCATGCTATCGCGATACATTGCTTGCAACGCTGTTAGATTTCCATGCGTATCTGAAAAGACTGCAATCCTCTTTTTCACAGATGATTTCCCCTTTCTTATCTTCATTAATATATTAGCAAATTTTCTAAAAGGAATGCTAAATTAATTTGTATTTTCGGAAGTAATCCCCATATTACAAATTATTTTGTTACAATATAGTTTTATGAACAAATCATTTTAGGAGATGATAATCACAATGGATTCGGAAGTCGCAAGAGGAAAATTTCCTCACGGTTGGCACCGAACTTTTTACACCCTTTGGCTCGGCGCGTTCATCACCGGGATGGGCTACTCGATGACGATGCCGTTTATCTCACTTTTTATTGCAGAATTAGGAAACTTTACGCGTTTTCAGCTCAACATTTACTCAGGACTAGCATTTGGGGTGACCTTCATTAGTCAAGCCATTGTTTCACCATTCTGGGGCAGTCTGGCCGATCGCAAAGGACGAAAACTGATGTGTATGCGTGCATCGGGAGTAATGGCCTGTACAATCTGTGCAATTGGTTTTGCCCAAAGTGTCTGGATGATTATTGGCATGCGGTTCCTTCAAGGAGTTTTTTCCGGCTATATTAATAACGCTACTGCTTTAATGGCTGGCGAAACACCGCATAATAAATCAGGTTGGGTAATGTCAGCGATGACTACTGCAGGGGTGGCTGGTAATCTGGTTGGCCCTTTGCTCGGTGGTTTCCTATCAGGATTGTTTGGGTACCGAATCCCATTCTTCATCACCGGAGCACTAATGTTTTGTGTCTTTCTCAGTACGTGGCTATTGACGGTAGAACACTTTACCCCAATTAAAAAAGATGCCATGAAGCCAATGAAAGAAATCATTCATAATCTAGATAATCCCCCATTGATTTTTGTTATGTTTTTAACCACAATGATCGTTACTTCTTCTACAATGTCAATCGATCCAATTATCAGTTTATATGTTCGGCAATTGATGGGCGGTCATGGTAATGTGGCCTTTGTCGCCGGGATTGTCGCTGCTACGCCAGGACTAGGAACATTGCTTGCCGCTTCAAAGGTTGGTCACACGATGGACCGAATTGGACCAGAAAAAGTATTACAGATTGGGATTCTCACGGCGTTCATTCTTTTTATCCCAATGACCATTACTAAATCTCCATGGGCCTTGGCATTCTGGCGTTTCTTGCTTGGTTTGGCAAATGCAGCGTTAATGCCTGCTACCCAAACAGTCTTAACTCTTGATGTTCCAACCGAAGCATTTGGCCGGATCTTTAGTTATAATCAATCTTTCCAGGCTGCAGGTGCAGTGTTAGGATCAATTCTTGGGTCATTCATCTCGGGGATTTCTAGTTATGAAATGGTCTTTGTCATTACTGGTTTGACTCTCCTGCTTAACTTTATCTTGGTTATGTTGGTTAGACCAAAGAAGCAGCTTACAGAATAACTTAAAGAAAAGAGAAAATCATGGTTCAAACAAATAAATTATTAAATGAACACGAAGTAAACAACTTATTTTCCCGGGTAGCCCCCCGCTACGACTTATTAAACAATGTGATTAGTCTAGGAACGCAGAAAATATGGCGACACGAACTTTTTAACCAGCTTCAAATTAAGCCCACTGATAATGCCTTAGATGTTTGTTGCGGCACTGGAGACCTTGCAATTGCACTGGCTAAGCGAATCTCTAGCGGACGAGTAACTGGGCTTGATTTTAATAAAGAAATGTTAGAAATTGCTAAAGAAAAGACAAAGATGATCGGCAACCTTTTCTTAGTCCAAGGGGATGCCATGGCACTGCCGTTTGATGATAATAGCTTTGATATCGTCACCATCGGCTTTGGCTTACGAAATGTTCCAGATGCGGATAAGGCGCTCAGTGAGATTTACCGGGTGCTCAAGTCAGGTGGGCAATTCGTTAGCTTGGAAATGTCGCAGCCGACTAATCCAATTATTAAAGTCGGCTGGAAAGCTTACTTTACAGCCTTCCCCTTGATGGCTTCATTAGCCGGTGGACATTACCGCGATTATCAATATTTAAAGAAAACCAGCCAACAATTCGTCTCCGCCCATCAACTTGCGCGAATGATGAAGGCAGTTGGATTTAAGGAAGTCCATTATCAACCATTGAACTTTGGTGCAGCTGCATTACATTTTGGAAATAAATAGGAAGAGAGCGAGATGGTAGTCACTCATGACTATCTCGCTCCTTTTTAAAATTATTAAAAATTAATATTGACAACATTAAAAAATGATTATAATATACTGACAAGCAATTTAATAACCGCAATGAAAAGATGAGTAATTGATGGTCGCCTTCTCCAGAGAACTGCGAATGATGGGAAGCAGCGTTGGCAAAGTCAGTGAAGATGGTCTTGGAGCGATGAAAGTTGTGAGCTATTTGTAAGCAGCTTACGGGCTGGTGTACGTTATAACACCTGGGTATTCCCTTGGAGTACTTGTAGAGAGTTTGGCTGTGAGGTCAAGCTAAAATAGGGTGGTAACACGTTATCGATATCTAATCATTATGCGTCCCTAGAACTAACAAGTTAAAGTTAGTTCTAGGGGCTTTTTTATTTTACGAAAGGAGTCACTATTATGACTGAATTTACTAAGAGAACCGTATCACCATTTCGCTTTGATATTGTTGGCAGCTTCTTACGTCCAAAAGAATTAAAGGAAGCTCGTACGAAATATCAGGCGGGAAAAATTACGAAAGCAGAATTAACCACAATTGAGGATAAAGCTATTATTGACTTAATTAAGCAAGAAGAAGCAGCCGGTTTACACGCCGTTACTGATGGTGAATTCCGTCGTAGCTGGTGGCACCTCGACTTTATTTGGGGATTGGAGGGAATTGAACAGTCAACTTCTAATGCAGGCTATGAGTTTCACGATGAAACAACAAGAGCTGAAACGGCAAAGTTAGTCGGTAAAGTAAGCGGAAATAATCATCCCTTTGTTGAGCACTTTAAATTTACACGTGACCATGTTAGTACTGGCACGCAGGTTAAACAAACAATCCCTTCGCCTGCTCAAGCTTTCTTTGAATTTTTGCGCCCAGAAAACATTGCTAGTGTCAATAAATATTATCCGTCATTTGATGCTTTTGCGGCAGATCTTGTAACTGCTTATCGCCAAGTAATCGCCGACCTATATGCGGCTGGATGTAGAACATTGCAGTTAGATGATTGCACCTGGTCAGCATATGCCGATTTTGCCCAACATCCTGAACATATCAAATCTGCTGGTTTTAATATTCAACAACTTGAGAAATTAGAAGAGACGTCTGTTGAACTAAATAATGCTATTATTTCTGATCAGCCGCACGATTTAACTATTAATACTCATGATTGTCGCGGCAATTACCATTCAACATGGGCTGCTACTGGCGGTTATGGTCCAGTTGCTGATCCACTTTTTACCAAGGAAAATGTAACTGCTTTTTATTTAGAATATGACACTGAACGAGCTGGCGGATTCGAGCCACTTGAAAAAGTACCTAATGATAAGTATGTCGTATTAGGACTAGTTACATCTAAATCCGGCCAGCTTGAGGATCGTGAAGTAATAATTAATCGCATTCATGAAGCAGCTAAGTTTCACCCCCTCGATAAGCTTTGTTTAAGTCCACAATGCGGTTTCGCTTCAACAGAAGAAGGGAATATCCTGACTGAAAAACAACAGTGGGCAAAGATCGCACTAATTAAAGATATTGCTAAAGAAGTTTGGGGTTAAATTAAGGAGGAAAAAATATGACTCAACAATTATCATCAACACAAGAGCTAATCGCTAAACTTAAGCAAAAACACTGGGTAGACCTAACCCATACTTTTGGCCCAGCTAGTCCGCGATTTCCATCATTCAAGCCCGCAAAATTTGAAACAATTTTTACTCATGCAGATGGCTTTTTCGTTAAAGAATATACATTTGCTGGACAATATGGTACACACATTGATCCGCCAGTTCACTTTTACAAGGATGATGATCGCTATGTCGAGGATCTAGAACTCAAAGATCTTGTTTTACCATTAGTTATCATTGATCATCATCAAAAGGCAGCCGCCAACCCAGATGCTAGCCTAACAGTTGCGGATATTAAAGATTGGGAAAAACAAAATGGACCCATTCCAGCAGGATCATTTGTTGCTCTTCGTACTGATTGGGGAAAACGCTGGCCATCACAAGAAAAGTTCGAAAATAAAGATAAAAATGGTCAGAATCATTATCCTGGATGGTCACTAGAAGCCTTAAAGTATATTTATGAGACACGCCACGCTACTGCAAATGGACATGAGACTTTTGATACAGATACAGCAACTAAGCAGCAAAATGGATTAGTTGGCGAATACTATGTCCTGTCTCATGGTCACTACCAGGTTGAATTATTGGATAATTTGGATCAGGTACCAACAACTGGTGCTGTAATTAATATTTCAGTTGCAAAACCTGAAAAGGCTCCAGGATTTCCCGTTCGCGCATATGCAATTTTCGATTAATATTAGAAAAAGCAGAGTTAAATGAAACCTTTGAATAAATTTCATTTAACTCTGCTCTATTTTAAATCAATCCAATCGCAAACGTTACGACTTGAACCAGTGAGCCAATTAATAGTATTTTAACTGCACATGGGAATGTCTCTTTCTTAACTTGCTTAGCAAATAACATTCTTGTTTGCTTAACCACAAATGGGATAATCAATAAGGTTAACAAGACTGTCCATGGCGTGAAATGAAGAACCGCGGCGAAAATAATAGCTAAAAATGCTAAAACGTTCTTAATAGCAAATGCATATAGACCATTTTTCTGCCCAATAAAGTGAATAACTGTATGACGGCGATTGTCTTCATCTTCACCCGCATCACAAATATTATTTGCTAATAATAGGTTGGAAATCCATAATTCATCCGGTAAAGCAACGAGAAAGACGACCCCGATATTTGCCCAGGACCATGTAAATTGCGGGCCAACATTAATAAAGACAGAAATAAGGGTAATCATGAACCCCATTGTAAATCCCGAGGCAAATTCACCAACTGGCAACCCTGATAAAGGGAAAGGACCTGAAGAGTAAAGAATACCGATCGCAAAACAAAAGATTCCCATCCATAATAGTGGAAGACCAACACGGGTAACTAAATAGATTCCGATTAAGCCGGCTACTATACTAAAGGCAAGCAAGAGACCGAGAACTAAACGCGGTGAAATATTTTCCCGCCCGATAATATTTGTATTTTTCTTATAATCAACGGTATCAATGGCATGGTTATAATCATTATAATTATCCATCATATCAACCGCCATATTGAATAATAGCATTGCAATGAAAAACAAAACTGAATTTAGCAGGTTTAGTGAATGATAATAATAGACACTAAGGCAAACTCCGAGGAGCATCGGTAAGATACTGGCAGTTTTGGCCTTAATTTCTACTAATTCCAAAAAAACATTTAACGACATTTAGTAAATTTTCCTTTCATAATTCCTTAGTTGTTCGGTACAATATAGATGGTACACCATAACAAAGGAATTATCGATTAATGAAACAACATTTTTTCCATACCTATCCGGCGATTAATAACGCACTAGGTAAAGTAAATCAAACAATTAATGACCGGATTACAATTAAAAATCCCCAACTACACGATGCCCTACAACAAATGGCTTCAAATGGTGGTAAATACCTTCGTCCAGCATTCTTCCTTTTATTTGCAAATATCAATCATCAAACTGCAGCTGAGCAAGAAAAACTAATTAAAATTGCCTCTTCACTTGAGGTTTTACACATGGCTACTTTGATTCATGACGATATTATTGATGATTCACCTAAACGTCGTGGAGCCGTCAGTGTTCAAGCTGCTTTTGGTAAAGATACGGCTGTCTATACGGGAGACTTCCTTTTTACTATCTTCTTTGACCTCCTCGTAGAAACGATGACTGGATCTCCCTATCTGACACGAAATGCCCGGACAATGCGCAAAATTCTTACTGGAGAACTCGGACAGATGGATAATCGCTTTGATCTTGACCAATCATTACTCGATTATTATCGCAATGTAAACGGCAAAACGGCTGCTATCTTTAGTCTTGCCGCTGAAGAAGGGGCCTATTTTGGTCATGGAGATCGTCGGACCATCAACTTAGCAAAAAGAATTGGGCAAAACATCGGGATCAGCTTCCAGATATTGGATGATATTCTTGATTATTCGGGGGATGAACGCCTTAACAAGCCTGTTTTGGAAGATTTAGCAACTGGCGTTTACTCCCTCCCTCTTCTTTTAACCTTGCAAAATCATCGGCATGAATTAGAACCGTTACTTGCCAAGAAACGCCAAATGACGATTGAAGATATGGAAAAAGTCCAAAAGATTGTTATTACTCATGGTGGTGTTAAACAGGCACAAGAAATTGCTACTAAGTTTACACAAAAAGCGCAAACCGAAATTGATCAATTAGCAGATAAGCATACCCGAAAGATGTTGAAGTTGGTAGCAGATAAGTTATTGACGAGGGTAAATTAAAACGGCTAAGACTAAGAAAATTCCATTTCTCAGTCTTAGCCGTTTTTTTATTCTTGAACCAAGATCTCAACATCCCACGAATCAAGCATCGTTTCAGGTGAATCGCCAGTCAAAAGGTCTCGATAACCCTTTTGAAATTCTACTGGTAATGGTTGTTTACCCTTTCCCATATTAAGGACAAAGTAAATATCCTGACCTGCTGAATTTTGGCGTTTTGTTATCTCCAGTTCTGTTGGCTCTTTGGCTAACGCGGAAAGATGCACATCATCAACAACATGCATAATAATCTTACGGAGACTAGCATGGTCAAGGCGACTACCAACATACCATGCTTTCCCTTTTGAATAGGTATTCTCGGTTACCGCGGGAGTCCCAGCATAAAATTCACTAGCGTATTTAGCCAAGACATGGGCCCCATTAAGGCGAATTAAATCTGCTATCAAATGTCCAGTTAATTCATTTCCGGGCGTCATTGCTAATTTAACATCTTTATCAGGAAGGATTGCATCGCTTTCTTCAACCCACAGCCCCATTACATCTTTTAATGGTCCGGGATAACCGCCCGGATAGATATTATCGGATTCATTTACCATTCCGGACATAAAACTAGTAATAAAATTACCACCGTTAGCAACATAATCCGTAATTTTTTGCCCTAAGCCATCCTTAATCATGTAAAGAACGGGGGCGACTATAAGATCATACTGACTAAAATCATCATCAACCGAAATTACATCAGTTGGAATATTCAGTTCATAAAATTGCCGGTAATAATCAAGAATAATTGGTACATATTTTAGGTCCTGGGTAATACCATCGACATACTCAAAGGACCAGAAATTACTCCAGTCAAAGATAAGAGCCACCCGCGCTTTAGTCTGAGAATTCTTAATAACCGGGCCCACTTTTCTTAAATCATGACCTAATTTTGCCACTTCCTTAAATGCCCGGGTATCAGTCCGGTTGGCATGACTAATCACGGCACCATGAAACTTTTCTGATCCGCCCAATGCCTGCTTCAACTGGAAAAATTGAACGGTATCCGCACCATGCGCAACTGCCTGTAATTCAGTGGCCGCCATCTGTCCCGGACGTTTTAATGGGCTATATGGTTGCCAGTTAACTTGGGATGGCGTGGATTCCATCAACATAAACGGCTGGTGTTTTAAGGAACGCATCAAATCATATAAGAATGCTGGCTGATAAACCGGTGCATCATAAGCCGGATAACTATCATATGATATGATGTCCTGCGCACTCGCCCACTGCTGATAATCAATCATTTTATTGGGCAGACTATGAAAGTTAGTAGTGACTAAGGTCGTTGGATCATATTTTTCAATGATTTGCTTTTCCATCTTAAATAAATCAAGCATTTGGGTCGATTGAAAACGTAAATAATCAATTGAAAGTCCGGCGACAATTGTTTCCGATCCTTCTGGGCCCCATGCATCACCAAGTTCATTGGGCACAACAATCTCATCCCAGTCATAAATTGTATGACTCCACACATTCATATTCCATGCATGATTAAGGTTATCCAAGGTTTGATAGCGCGCCTTTAACCATTGCTGAAATTCTGTTTGGCATTCTTCACAATAACAATTGCCACCATATTCATTATTAACATGCCAAGCAACAATATGCGGATTATCGCCATACCTTTTAGCAAGCTGTTCAACAAGATTTTTCGCTAAGCGCCGGTAATTCTTACTGCTTGGGCAAAAGTTATGCCGGGCACCAAATACATGGCGGCGTCCTTGGTAGTCAACCCGCGCAACATCTGGGTATTTCTTAAACATCCAAGCGGGCATTGCGGCGGTTGAAGTTGCAAGAACGATATCAAAATCAGTTGCCGTTAATTCTTTGATAATCTTATCAAGCTTGGTAAAATCATATTTTCCCTCCTGCGGTTCAAGCAAGGCCCATGAAAAAACATTGATCGTGGCGGAATTTATATCTGCCTGTTTAAATACTTTAATATCTTCAGCCCACGTTTCTTCTGGCCACTGTTCCGGATTATAGTCGCCACCATATAAGAAATGAGGTAATTCTCTCTTCATCATTTTCTCACCTTATTTAAATTTTACTGTTACTACTTTATCGCCATGTTTAACAAGCTTTCCGGGAGTAAAACCAGCTGTTGCTTCAATATTATGTGGTTGCGCAAAGAAAGTAATTACCCAGTCTTCGTACCCTCTTTGTCTAATCAATTCACGATCAAAGTCAAAGAGTAGCTGCCCCTTTTTAACGATTTGACCGTCATTATAATGGGCATTGAAGCCTTCACCACGCATGTTCACAGTCCCGACACCAATATGAACAATCATTTCTAACCCCTTGTCAGAAGTAATGCCAAACGCATGACGGGTGCCAAACGTAAAGTTAATCTTACCGTCAAATGGGGCATACAATTTATCACTCGTTGGCTTAATCGCAAAGCCCTTGCCGGGGAACGGTTGACCATCACGATCGACGACTTCTTTCATTGCGACTAATTCGCCATCTGTTGGGGCATAAATCGTTTCTTCTTTAAGACCAGTCGATGATGTCGACGCTTCACTTGTCAGTTCTCCTTGTGCTAATTTATCCTTTAATTCTTCAACTACTTCCGCATGAACTTTTTCACTCAATTTCACCTTAAAAAGGAAGACAAAAATTGACAAAACAGCTAATGCCAGCGGGATATAGAATGCCATACTATCGAAAGTCCGAATATCATGACCTGTCATGTCAGCAGCAGTCGCGCTCCCCGTCATTCCGGCTGCGATTGCGATATAACCGACAAGGCCATTTGAGATCGCCCCTGTTAATTTATCAATCATTGGTCGCACAGCAAGAACAACCGCTTCATTTCGTTGACCAGACTTTAATTGGCCATATTCAATTGCATCCGTTAATGTTAAGACTGTTACCAATTGGGCAAAATTAATGTTAAACAAGACCAATCCAAAGTCCATCATTAAAACATTAGAGCGGGCAAAAATAAAGATTAAATATGCTAAACTCATGCAGACCTGGCCACCAATGAATAGCCATTTTCGTGGAATAAATTTATTCAAAATAGGATAAAGGGGACTAGTACAGAAACCAATAATCGTAGCGATGACCCCAACAATCCAGAATTCACCAGGTTTACCAATAACAAACTTGTAAAGGTAGAAAAGGACACCATTAGTTACAACATAGGCACATGAATAAAGTAAATATGCCAAACTTGGCCATAAGATTTGGTCATTGTGAAAAATTGCTGAAAAAACTTCCCGAATAGTTGTCTTATCTTGAGCAGACTTACGAATCACATTGTAATTTTCTTTCGTCCCAACACAAACAACCAAGGCACAGATAACAGCTAATGCCGAAATGATGGCAGCGAAAGCAAACCAACCAGCAGGCCCCTGCCGATGATGACCAGTAGCTAAATAAGTAAAGGTCGTTACAATCGGTACCACGATAATCGTTAATCCATTCCAACCAAGTGTTCCCGCAAAGGCACCGAGAGCGGTATAAACACCCCGCTCTTCAGAATCTTCACTTAAAGCGGGTACCATTCCCCAATACGAAACATCAGAAAATGAGTAGAAAATATCAAACGTAATGAAAATAATAACAAATAGAATGGCAAAAAGAACCCAATTATATTTTGCTAAGCCAAAGATTCCGGTAAAGAGGATTAACAACAGAATCGCACTAACGATATTTCCCATTAAAATCCACGGCTTAAATTTTCCCCACCGAGTCTTCGTATTATCAACAATATTTCCTAATAGCGGATCAATTAATAATTCTAAAATCCGGACAGAAACAATCAACCCAGTAATCAACCCAATTAGTTTATTAGCAACCGTTTTGCTTAGTCCCGCGAACATTCCGCTTGTTACAAAGATAATAAAGTAAGTACTCATTACCCCATAAAATGCGGAGTGCCCTAGGTTACCAAAGCAAAACGAAGCACGAGAAATAAGTTGCTTCCCCGTGAGCTTATGGCTATGTGTCATATTTACAACCTCCAAACTACAGCTTTCTGTAATCGCTTACAAATACATTATAATTCTTTAGTCGGATTTAGTAAATATTAATTTAAAAAGTAAATCCATTACTAGAGAAGATATAAAAAAGTAGCTAATCCGTGAATCGCTGATACGAATACTGATTAGCTACTTATTTTCTTTGGGAAAGCTTTTACGAAAAACAATATCAGTATTTACTGTCAGATGAACGTGCGGACGCTGGGGATGGGTTATTAAATCTTGGAGAAGGTTAATCGCCATCCGACTAAGTGTTTCTTGATTGATATTGTAGGACGTTAACGGCGGTGAAACATACTTAGCAACTTCACTGTTATTGATGCTAATCACGACAGTATCACGTGGCACAATTACCCCTGCTTCATTAAAAGCCTGGAGAACACCAACACTTAACGTATCAGAGGCAATAATAAAGGCTTCTGGTAAATTATCACCGCTTTGTTCAAGAACCCGTTTACCAAGTTGATACCCGTTTTTAACATTAAATGGTCCGTCCACATATAATGGCGCTTCTTTTATCCCTTGCATCCCTGTAAATTCACGAAAGGCGATTTCACGGGCATCAGCTTGTTGGACGTTATTGAGATTAAGGCCTTTTCCGCCAATGAAGCCGATTCGTTCATAGCCTGCTTTGGTGAGGCGATGAAGAGCATCCTGAATCGTTAATTCAAGGTTAGGTTGAACAGAATCAAATAATTGCGGCATCGGATTTATATCAACAAAAACCCCATGTGGTAAGTATTGATGGAGTTCGATAAGCTGGTCTTGCGTTACCCGGTCCGCACCCACGCCAATAAATCCTTGGAACGAATCAGCCGCCGCAATTAAATCTTTGATATTACTAAAGATTTCAACTTGCGCCCCAGCTTCATCGACTTCTTTAATAATTGCATTTCGCAAAAACGCAAAATATTCATCTTGTAGTTGTTCTTCACCGCTTACCCGATACAATAAAGCAAGATTAGGACGGATTGGTTGCTGCTGAGAGTTTTTCTTGTGGTTGTTCCAATAGCCAAGCTCATTAGCCACCGTCATTATCTTATTGCGAGTGCTTGGACTGATCGATAAATTTTGGTCATTATTCAAAAGGCGCGATACCGTTGCTGGTGAATATCCTGATTTTTCCGCAATTTCTTTAATTGTCGCCATCATTTTTCACCTCTTTTAGTAATGGGTTTAGTAAATATTATACACTAGTTTGAAGATAGAGATGATAATTCAATCTACTAATCTTATTCTTAATTATTTTCCCTTGTTTATTTCCCATAAAATGATCATAATTAAGAGGACGATATTTATTGATGAGGAGATTTACATTATGAATAAAGTTTCTAAGGGCCTTATACTCGCTCTTGCCGGTATTACTGTTGGAACTAGTACTGGACTTAGCACTACCTTTTTTCAATCAACCAGTGTTGCCTATGCTGCTGAGATGACAAAGGAAAAGAATGATTTAGCTAATCGTTATATTGCTGATTATTTAGGCAATTGTCAACAGTATGAGCAGAATGATAAAACATTCAAAGGCTTTTCTTCAATCAAGGATATTACCTATTCGCGGGACAATAAGATTAAAATTGACGTTAATGATGACATTTATCAATTGCCTAAAGCCCGTCGTTCACTTTTGATTCAAGATTTGCAAAATGGTGTGTATGGCACATTAGCAGACAACGACCTTAAGAAGTTATCTGAAAAAGACATTCAAAAGGGCTGTCCAACTACTGTTTACTTGAATGGAAAAGTAATTGGCCACACTGCCAAGAATGATAACCACCATATTATTTGGGATAAATAACAAAATAAGAGATTTGGGACAAAGCTGGTGTTCCAAATCTCTTATTTTCATTTAAAGGTCAATTTCTAAAATAATTGGCGTATGATCGCGGCGTTCTCCACTATCGATCATCCCCGCTTCTGTAATCTTATCAGCAAGCCGGTCACTGACTAACCAGTAATCAATCCGCCAGCCAGAGTTATTTTGTTTGCTGGTAATTACCCGTTGTGCCCACCAAGAATAAACTCCCTTTTCGTCAGGGTGGAGGTGACGGAAACTATCAGTAAAGCCAGCAGCTAATAGTTTTGAGAAATGTGTACGTTCTTCATCAGTAAAGCCAGCTGAATGATGGTTGGTTGCTGGATGAGCTAAATCAATCTCTTCATGAGCCACATTAAAATCACCACTAGCAATCACCGGTTTTTGCTGGTCAAGCTCATGCAAGTAGTCTCGGTAACAATCATCCCATGTTTGGCGCTCATCTAACCGCTTAAGCTCATTGCCGGAATTTGGGGTATACACTTCCGTAACATAGAAGTCTGGAAATTCAAGGGTAATGATTCTTCCTTCATCATCCATTGGTTCTGGCGCATTAATTTTAGGATAAGTTACTTTGGGCTCATATTGGGCTAAATAAAGGTACATGGTTCCCGCATACCCTTTCCGTGCTGGCTCAACGGAACTTCGCCATGCCACTTCATAATTGGGGAATAATTCTTGTAAAACCGTTAAATGCTTCTTAGTTGGCCCATTCTTTGACAGCTTGGTCTCTTGAATGGCGATGACATCTGGCTTCATCGCTGCAATCTTTTTTAATACTTCCCGCGTTTCCCCTGCTCGTACAGAGGTTCCAGTTAGTGCTGCATTAATTGAATCAATGTTCCACGAAATAAATTTCACAGCTATTTCTCCTTTTTATTTCTTGATTTAAGGTCGCTTTCTTTGATGAATACCCCATCGGCAGTTGTCTTACCCGTTCGCTTTGCAATTTCTTGATAAGCAGCAGTAAGCGCTTGTTGATGGTCAACACCCACTAATTTACAAAAGATTAGCAATGCAATCTGTAAGTCACCGATGCTGTCGATAAGCTTAGCCTGATTTTCTTTATTATATGCACTAGAAAGTTCGCCAAGCTCTTCTGCCATCTTCATAAATTCGACACGTGGATCCGCGTGGTCAATCCCACGTTCATGCGCCCACTTATCAATTTTTTGAAATAGCTCCTCGTAATTCATCACATGTCACCTCATCAAGTGATAATTCTAGTCTTAACTATAAAATAAAAGAACTAGCTACGCAATAAGAAAATTTCACGCAAGCCTTCTTAACAGTATTTATCAATCACCGCTGTTATAATTATTGCTAAGGGAAGGAAGTGAAAGAAATGGACTTAACCAATTATCGAATCGACCCTGCTAAGTTTGCTTTAGCTTGCGTGCAAAGTTCACCTGATCTTACCACTGAAGACAAATTAAGGGTTTACAAGGAAGCATACGAAGAAGCGCTTACTTTCTATCACCAAATTCAAACAGCCGTTATTAATAAAGGTCGTTCAAAAGAAGATCGCAGCCTTAAGGAAATGGGAGACTTTTTCGATTTAAAGAACTAAACCAATCACCGAAATCACTACCTATCAAAATCTCCCGTACTACATTAATGAAAAATGTTTTTTAAAATTAATTTACTTTGACTACTCACTGCAATCATGATTGTGGTGAGTATTTTAATTTAAAACAAAAAAGGATGCCGATTAAGGCACCCTATTTACCGGTACGGATTAAGTAACGAACTGAATCCACTTTGCATGCCGGCGTTTCTCATTTGATATGTATATTATAGTATAAATAAATTATGGTACAATAGCTATTGCGTGTCGGGAGTAACGATCAAACCTTACGCGCAAAAGAGGTGAATTCCCCTATGAAGTTTATACTTCTCATTCTGATCGTGCCGAACGGGCTCGTTAAGCAACTGTTACACTTTGTAAAGGTTGCAATTAAACAAAGCTTGCTCGATACGTCAATATAAATAATACCGCCTTAAATAAAGTTGAAATATGTACCTTGCTTCTAGAATTGTTTACATCTGCGCTCGCAAGGACTTAGTGGTGACATCGCTGGCCTTGTAATGATGATTATGGCTTCAATGATGGGCTTTAATGCTGGAAGCTACTCTGATCTTGTCATTTGATCATGATTATCCTTCATCATCGGCATTGGTTTCCTTGTATGGCATTTAGCAGCAAACAAGAAAACTAAGAATATAGACCAACAATAATTATCATCAGCAATTCGCCGGATACATAACGACCAAAATCTGATGTCGTTAAAAGCTGTAATTATTAGGGAGTAATTTATGAAGAAAATAGGTCTTATTTGTATTGCTGTTGTTGCTGGCCTATCGCTAGCAGGTTGTAGTCACTCAGCATCACAGAAAAATAATAAGCAAACCACTGAATCATCCAGCGCGAAAAAACATCATACTCATGACGAAAATCAAGATGATGATTTTTCATTAAATCTTGTAAGTTCAGATGATCAAGATACTGATTCGAATAATTTAGATATTAATATTCCATCAGCTAACACTTCAACTAGTTCAGCATCAAATATCCAAGTACCTCACTTTAATTCTAACGGTACTAGTTCCCCTACTTCTAGCGGTGATCCGAAAGTTCAAGCTGAAACTGGTAGACTCCAACATGATTGGAACGTTAAACAAGGTATCGAAAATCTTGATGGCAGTGAAACACAAAACTTCCAAAATTGGGTAGCTAAACGAGATCAATCATGGGCTAATGGACAAAGCATGCCCGACTATGATCAAAATCAGCGATATTAAATGGGGGTAATGAATACTGAAAGTGATAAGAAAGAACCACGATTTTGGAAAGGCGATCCTTCTGGTGGTTTTGCAACCGGACTAGTCGCCGGATTCCTCATTGGGCTAATAAATATTTGTTCATTCAATATTCCTTGGTTGGGAAGAATTTGTTTCATAGCGATTTGGGTCGTCATGGGGACACACGTACACCAGAAGAAATTGCTAAGGATAAAAGCAAAAGTTTGAGGAAATAAGAGAACAAGCTAAAACAAGAAAAGCTGAACGTCAAGCAACAAAAGAACAAAAACGTGAAGCAAAGATGCAGAAGAACGAGTTGAAACTTCAAAAGAACCAACTTAAGATTCAAAAACATCAACTTAAAAACCGTAACAAAATAAAATGCACCAAGTGTAGAAGTACAAATGTACAACCACTCGGAGTTCACAAGAAAGAATTTTCAGTTAGCAAGGCAGTTGGTGGGACCATTTTGGTTGGTAGAGTTGGATCACTTGCTGGTAAGAATTCAAAGAAAACCGATTTTGTATGCATGAATTGTGGAAAACAATTTAAGAAGTAAAAAAGACATTTTAACATCAGAAAGGAATTTATAACTATGGTAGCACATTCTATTTCAGTAAGAACTATAACAAATTTTTCATTACCAAGTGATGGCCCATTGGAAATTAAGAATGCTAAGGTTCCTCTGGGAAATATTTCAAAATCTTCTGCCACTCTTACCATTTCCGGAAGTACATTCGATATTTACCAATGTAGCTTTTCTAAAGATATTTCTGATGATATTACCGTGTTCATTAACGAGTTAGATGATTATAAAGAGTTTAGTTCTTATAAAAAAAGTTTTAGTTTTAACATATATTATAGTCCGAAAAAACAATTGCTTTTTTCGGAAGCTACAACTCCAATCACAAAGGCGTTTCTCAAAGCTCTTTCTAAAATGGACGGTGTAGAATGTGAATACAAGGCTCCAATTTTGGATTTTGATTCAATTTCGAGTCATCTTAATACAACTAGAGGTATCCGCTTTGATAGTAATGATGTTGGGGTAGACCACAAAGCATTTAATGGCCATGACCTCATAGATAATACAGAAGCGTATAACGCAATTGTAAATGATGATGCAACACAAATCGTTGGCGAGTTAGACTTGGGAGGCAAATCCTATACAATAATGATTTCTAAATCTGGAACTATCGTTTCGTATACAAATCTATTCAACTATCAATCTAAAGAAAAACCAATGCTTGAATTTTCTATCGATGTAATGAAAGAATTAGAAATTATTAAATAACATGTGTTAATGGCACGTATTCTCGCAAAATTTCATCCAAATCACTAAGCTTATCTGAAGAAGCATGTAATTGATTATTAGAAATATCAACTCGCATACTACCCTCAGTAAAATTCAAATTAAAATCATTCACTGTTTTCTTATCTAAAGCTTTTAAAGTTAATCTATAAAATGGATTTTGCTTACTAGCAGAAAAATCTAATAAAATATCATACCTTTGTTTTGTGGCTATGAACTTAGAAGTGAACTTATCTTCAAAATCTTGAAAGATTTTCCAACATTGATTTATATTTTTAGATGAAACTTGATAGTTCATTGAGATTACTATTGGTGTTTCATTGTCGCCCCCTATAATCTCCAACGGAAACATTAATCTGTCTTTTGTTACTAGTATAGCTTTAGTATAAGGGAGTGAGATCCTTTTTTGCTTATGATATTGTAAATCATTCTGTTGCATGGCGTATTTCAAGGCCTCTGATAGTTTTTGCTCAATATCACTAACTCTCAAATCATCCTCATCCAAGTTAAGATGGAAAGAAACATTAAACCTAACCGTTTTATTAAGAATCCAACTTTTAACCTGATTCAATTTTATAAATAACCAATCCCATTCGTAATATAGCGCTATTAATATTGGCGCTAAACTGGTTAAATTCAGCCAATTAACAACTAAGTTAGCTGTAACTGCCTTCCAGACATTTACAATGGTCATTACTAAAGACACAGTAATTAAAATTATTTTAAAAATTTTCATTTACTTCCCTCTTTTCTTTATAGAACTAAGAAGTAATCATGCACTTTAATTTTGCATTTGGAGACTATATTATATCACTTATGCAAAGATGTCATTTATTAAATTTAATTATCATAACCACCTGTCAAACGGGTGGTTTGCACATCGGCTATAAGCCGATAATAAAAGCCGGCGTCTCAAGGCGCTGGCTTTCGCTTTGCTCAAGCCAAAATGCTCTGACTACTTTGCCACCGCTTTAAGC
>NZ_JAJGUI010000058.1:0-218 GCF_020784875.1 Limosilactobacillus reuteri subsp. simiae
GACTTAGACCTAAAAGCCTATTTTGATAACGTTAATCATGACTTGATGATTAAGTATCTCCAACAATATATTGATGACCCATGGACACTAAGACTCATTCGTAAGTTTCTAACTAGCGGAGTCTTAGACCATGGGCTTTTCGCTAAGAGCGAAAAAGGAACCCCACAAGGAGGGCCATTGTCCCCACTACTGGCGAACATCTATCTAAATGAGTTGGA
>NZ_JAJGUI010000059.1:0-1549 GCF_020784875.1 Limosilactobacillus reuteri subsp. simiae
ACCACAATCGTGGCTGGCTTGTCACCAGCTGTCGTTACATCTGGCGTGTCTTTCCAAGTATACTTCGTACCGTCTGGCAACTCGCCCTTGTTCTTAATCCCGTCGGCTGGGTCTGGGACAACTCCAGTCTTCGTGTTTACATCTTGACCTTCTGGCGTGTACTTGTCAGCATCAGTCGGCGTCGTCGGGTTCGTTACGTGTACTGTTACGGGAACTTCGTCCTTTGAACCGTCTGGGTAAGTTACCACAATCGTAGCTGGCTTGTCACCGGCTGTCGTTACATCCGGAGTGTCTTTCCAGGTGTACTTCGTACCGTCTGGCAAGTCGCCCTTGTTCTTAATCCCGTCGGCTGGGTCTGGGACAACTCCAGTCTTCGTGTTTACATCTTGACCTTCTGGCGTGTACTTATCAGCGTCAGTCGGCGTTGTTGGGTTCGTTACGTGAATAGTTACGGGAACCTCATCCTTCGAACCGTCTGGGTAAGTTACCACAACCGTGGCTGGTTTATCGCCGGCTGTCGTTACATCCGGAGTGTCTTTCCAGGTGTACTTAGTGCCGTCTGGCAAGTCACCCTTGTTCTTAATACCATCGGCTGGATCTGGGACAATTCCAGTCTTGGTATCAACGTCTTGGCCTTCTGGTGTGTACTTGTCTGCATCCGTTGGGTTCTTAGTTACAGTTACGGTAACCGGAACTTCAACAGTTGAGCCACCTGGGTAAGTTACTACAACTACAGCTGGCTTATTACCTTCAGTACTTACATCTGGAGTGTCCTTCCATGTGTACTTAGTACCATCTGGTAAATCATTCTTGTTGGCAATACCTTGATCTGCATCTGGTACTTCACCGACCTTAGTAGTTACATTTTGACCAGTTGGGGCTACTGGAGCATAAGTAATATCAACAGTGACATTCTTAGTTTCTGCAGTAACTTCTTCAGCTGCTACGTTAGCTTGACTTGGAGTGTATCCTTTAACAGTTGGCGCATTAAATTCTACCCAAGTACCATTTGCTTGGTTAAGTTCACCTGCTACATGCCATGCGTTCCAAGTAGTCTCACCAGTAACGGGATCAGTGTACCCAGCATTACCTTGAGCATCTTCGCGAGTAAAGTGAACGGTTTGGTCATGACTTACTGGGTCTTTACCAGGTTCATGAACCACGATGGTACGAGTTACGTACTGGTTCATGTCATCGTTAACGCCTTCTTGACCTGGCTTATATGGTACTGGAGTGTCGCCTTGCTTTTGGTAACTTACGGTAACATTTGCACCATTTTGTGGTACGCCATCTTTTTCAGTTACTTGAGCTGCTGGTACTTCAGTTGCCTTTGTACCATCTACGTATGAATCGTAACCCTTGATTTGCTCTACACTAGCAGAAACAAATTCGGCTTTACCACTCTTAACGTGCCATGCGTTCCAAGTAATCTCACCAGTTACTGGGTCTTGGTAACCTGCGACGCCGTTAACATCTCGAGTGTATTCTACAGTTTGTGTTACTGGGGCGATGGCTTCATGTCCTGCTGGTACTTCGTAGTTAATGGTAC
>NZ_JAJGUI010000006.1:0-51166 GCF_020784875.1 Limosilactobacillus reuteri subsp. simiae
CCTGCTTGTAAGGCAGATGCTCTCCCAACTGAGCTAATCCTCCAAAAGTGACCCGTGCGGGATTTGAACCCACGATACCAGCGTGAAAGGCTGGTGTCTTAACCACTTGACTAACGGGCCATATTAAATTAATTAAAAGCGGGTAACGAGAATCGAACTCGCGACAACAGCTTGGAAGGCTGTGGTTTTACCACTGAACTATACCCGCATATCAGCGACGAATATTATATTATCAAGTTATCCTATAAAAAGCAATACTTTTTTTAAAAAAGTTTATTTTATTTCAAAAAACTAATTAATGGCTGCGTTAGTACTGCTTGTTACAAAATAAAAATCAAATTTTGACTATAAAAAAACAGCTAAGAAGATTAGCTCTTAGCTGTTTAGCCAGATCGGGAAAACAGGATTCGAACCTGCGACCCCCTGGTCCCAAACCAGGTGCTCTACCAAGCTGAGCTATTTCCCGAAATAGTGCCGAGGACCGGGATCGAACCGGTACGGTTATCACTAACCGCAGGATTTTAAGTCCTGTGCGTCTGCCAATTCCGCCACCCCGGCATAATAGAACTGACTAAGCGGAAGACGGGATTCGAACCCGCGACCCCCACCATGGCAAGGTGATGTTCTACCACTGAACTACTTCCGCAAAAGTGACCCGTGCGGGATTTGAACCCACGATACCAGCGTGAAAGGCTGGTGTCTTAACCACTTGACTAACGGGCCATTTTTAAATATATCAAACAATTTTTCTCAAAATTGTTAACTCGTCTTTCACAACGTTATTAATAATAACAACTGATCTATAAAATAGCAAGAACTTTTTTTGATTTTTTCTAAAAAGTTCTTGCTTTTGTTATGTTTTCCTTCTAAAAGACAGCAAAAAGACTGAAAAAATTTCATTTCTCAGTCTTTAAAATTTATATTTTTAAATCAAATGCACCCCCTTATCAACATAAATAGTATCGCCAGTGATTCCGGTTGATAAATTGCTCATTAAGAATGCACACACATTCCCAATTTCGCTAATAGTCACATCTTCTCCGTCAACAGTTCTTGCTTGAGACATCTTTAAAAGTTCATCATGACCTTTAATACCTGTAACTGCTAATGTCTTAACCGCTCCAGCAGAGATTGCATTAACACGGATTCGTTTTTGTCCTAAATCCCGTGCTAAATAGCGAACACTAGCTTCAAGGGCAGCTTTAGCAATTCCCATTACATTATAGTTAGGAATAGCACGTTCAGAGCCAAAATAGGTTAAGGTAACAATACTTGCAGGAGTATTTAATAGATTTAACTGATTAGCAATCTTAGCGACAGCAATAAGGGAATAAGACGAAATATCTTGCGCGATTGCATAACCTTTGCGACTAGCACCAAGAATTGAGCCAGCTAATTCTTCTTTTTTGGCAAAAGCAATTGCATGTACGATCCCATCTACTTTTGTAAAACGTTCCTTGATAGTTGTAAAGGCTTGTTCAATACTTTCGTCATCCGCTACATCACATTCAATTAATTGATCTTCATCATCTACTAACCGTTGTAGGCTTTTTTTCATTCTGGAATTCTGATAAGTATAGATAATTTGGGCACCTTGTTCAGCCATCATTTGTGCACATCCCCATGCAATAGAACGCTTATTAGCTACTCCCATAACAACGATCTTTTTTCCTGTTAATATATTTCCCATATTATCCTCCTTAAAACTTTCGATAACGTTTTTTTCTATTTGCTAGAAGTTGATTTGGCGGTAATTCTTGCAGTTTGTTTAATCGGTTTAGTAAAACCTGCTCGATATTTTTGCAAGTTTTACGATGCTCTTCGCTTTCTGGAATAATTCCTTCGATAATCCCTTGTTTTAATAAAGCTTGCGGCACCATTTGCATTAATTCTGCCGCTTTATCTGCCTTCGTACTATCTTTCCACATAATGGAGGCAAACCCTTCAGGAGATAATATAGAATAAGTACTATTTTCTAACATCCATACTTCATCTCCACATGCTAATGCTAAAGCTCCCCCACTACCTCCTTCACCATAAATAATCGTGATAATTGGAATAGCAAGCTGACTTATTTGTAAAATGTTTTGGGCAATCGCACTTCCTTGCCCTTTTTCTTCGGCTTCCTTGCTAGGAAATGCTCCTGCGGTATTAACAAAACAGAATACAGGTCGCTTAAATTTAGCTGCTTGCTTAATTAAACGGAGCGCCTTGCGATAACCACTAGGCATTGGTGAGCCAAAATGCTTTATGATTTTCTCTTCTGTTGTTTTTCCTCGATCAGTGGTAATGACGGTAACTGTTTGCTGATGGAAAGTAGCAATTCCACCGATGATTGCAGGATCATCCCCGCCTGCCCGGTCGCCATGTAACTCAACAAAATCTGGGAAAACATTTTGAATAATCTCCATCCCCGTAATTTTATTGGCACTGCGAGCACGTTTAACAATCTCGCTTGCTGATAATTGTTCATTCATTAGCAACGCTCCCTGTTTTTAATAGCCATTCAAGCAGCTGTTTTTCATCTTGACGTTTTACAATTCGATCAATAAACCCATGATTCAGGATGTTTTCAGCTGATTGAAGATCAACAGGAATTTGCTGATGAATCGTCTGTTCAATAACTCGACGGCCTGCAAAGCCAACAAGTGCATGGGGCTCAGCAAGAATAATATCTCCATCCATTGCAAAACTAGCTGTTACTCCACCAGTTGTTGGATCGGTTAAGACCACAATGTATAAAAGGCCGGCAGCAGCATGCTCATTTATTGCTTGTGAAATCTTAGCCATCTGCATTAGCGACATAATTCCTTCTTGCATCCGTGCCCCGCCTGAAGCAGTGAATAGTACTACTGCTTGACGATGGGTAGTTGCATATTCAAATAAGCGCGTTATCTTTTCACCTGTAACAGTTCCGAGGGATCCCATAATAAATGTTGGATCCATAATGCCTAGTGAAAATAGCTGATTATTAATTGAAGCTTCACCAGTTAGGACTGAATCATTCAGTTGAGTTTGTCTTTGAAGTTTGCTGATTTTTTCTTGATATCTAGGAAATTGTAACGGATTCTTTGTTTGGAGATCCTTATCGAATTCCTTAAACGAATCCACTAACCATGAAAGTCGATGACGGGCAGGTATTCGCAATCCGTAGTCACAGTTAGGACAAACAGCATATGGGGTTAGTTGCTTAGCAAATAGTAATTGATGACAATGTGGACATTTCAGCCACATTTGATCCGGGACCCTTTCATCAGCATTTTTATCTGCTTTGATGTGCCTTTCACTTAAAGTATTATTTTGATCATATAATTTCACGCTGTCAGCTCCTTTTTCTATTGTGGCAAGAAGGAGTCTTCAAGAAACGTTGTTGAAGCTGTTCCTGCCAGAAATTTAGAATTATTTAGGATTGCTAAATGGAAATTCTGATTGGTTGTTACGCCCGTAATTACCATTTCATTTAAAAGTCGTTTGATTTTTTCAATGGCTTCTTGGCGATCTTGACCAAGGGCAATTACCTTAGCGATCATTGAATCATAATAAGGAGTGATCTTACTGCCAGGATAAATAGCAGTATCAATTCGCATCCCCAAATTACCGACTGGAAGATACAAGTAATTAATCGTCCCAGTCACTGGCATAAAGTTTTGCTTAGGATTTTCGGCATTTATCCGACACTCAATCGCGTGTCCATGAACTTGAATATCCTGTTGGGTAAAGGGAAGTGGTTCATTTGCAGCGACAATAACCTGTGCCTTCACTAAATCAATCCCGGTTACCATCTCCGTCACTGTATGTTCAACTTGAATACGAGTGTTCATTTCCATAAAGTAAAAGTGATGGTCCTTGTCCATTAGAAATTCTATTGTCCCCGTATTATGGTAGTTAATCGCATTAATGGCTCGCATTGCAATTTGCCCTAGCTTTTTTCGCTCTTGTTCATTTACTAGGACACAAGGACTTTCTTCAATCAATTTTTGTTTATTCCGTTGAATCGAGCAGTCACGTTCAGGAAAGAAAACGGCATTGCCAAAATTATCACGAAATACTTGAACCTCAATATGTTTAACATTCTCCATAATCTTTTCAAGATACATTCGGTCATCATTAAACGAAAGACGGGCTTCGTTTTGGGCCTCGCTAAATATTTGCCGCATCTGGTTATGATCGTTAATTCGTCGGATCCCTTTACCGCCACCACCAGCAGCTGCTTTTAACAAAATTGGATACCCAATCTTGTTTGCAACATCAACAGCGTCATTAACATTGGTAATATAGTCATCGCTTCCAGGAATCACAGGCACCCCTGATTTTTTCATTTGTTCCCGTGCGTGCTCCTTATTTCCCATTAAGTCAATAACTGAGGCTTGGGGACCGATAAAAGTAATTCCGCATTCTTCACACATTGTCGCAAATTCAGCATTTTCTGATAGAAAGCCAAAGCCGGGGTGGATCGCCTGGGCACCTGTACCAAGAGCAGCTTCCAAAATGTTTTTCGCATTCAAATATGAATCTTGGGCACGGGCGGTTCCAACACATACAGCTTCATCCGCTAGTTGAACATGAAGACTTTCGCGGTCTGCAGTTGAATAGATAGCTACTGTCTTAATTCCTAGCTCCCGTAATGACCGTATTATCCTGACAGCAATTTCACCACGATTAGCCACTAGTACTTTGGAAAACATTAAACCACCTACCCAATCATAAAAGTTAATTCGGCTGTACAGGCTTTTTTACCATCGACTGTTGCAATTCCCTTACCAATTCCAATATTTTTGTGAACTTTTTCTAGGCTGACTTCTAACCTTAACGTATCACCCGGACGCACTACCTTACGAAATTCTGCTGACCGAATTCCACCAAAATAGGCTGTTTTCCCTTGGAACTCTTCTTGAGATAAGAGAGCGACGGCACCTGTTTGCGCCAATGATTCAACAATCAATGCTCCTGGTAAAACTGGATTTTCGGGGAAATGACCATTAAAAACCTCTTCATTAATTGTGACATTACGCCGTGCAATGGCCTTCTTACCAGGAATTAATTCATCAACTTGGTCAATTAGTAACATTGGGTAACGATGCGGAAGGATTTTTTGAATTTCAGTTATATCTAAAATTTTATTAGTCATTATTTTTATCCTCCTGAACTGAGAAAAGCGGTTGTTCTACTTCAACTAATTCTTCATTGCTTACACAAATTGAAGTAATGATTCCGTTAAAAGGACTTTTTATCTCTGTCATCATTTTCATTGCTTCAATCACACAAACAACATCCCCCTTTTTTACATGGTCGCCACTTCTAACATAGGGATCTGCATCGGGGGTTGGTTGGAGATAGACAGTTCCGACTAGGGGCGCAGTTATATTTTGCGAAGGTAAAGTTGGTTGTTCGTTTGCTTTTTTCTTAACTGAAGTCGTTTGCTCTGTTTTTTCGGTTGTTATAGTATCTTCATGCTTGTGAGTTTGCTTATTTTTGCTTAAATAGAGTTGAAAGGAAGCTTGATTTATTTCTAATTCACGAATATCAGAATCTTCAAAATTTTGCATTAATGTTTGAATTTCTTTAAATTCCAAGATAGATCACTCCCATTTCTTAAAGGCTAAAACAGCATTATGCCCACCAAAACCAAAAGAATTGCTTATTGCGTAACGGGCGTTTGATGCGTTCCTATTTTCTGCCGTCACAAGGTTAACTGAGCACTTCGGATCTTGATTAAAACAACCTATATTCAACGGTAATTGTCCCTTTTGCAAAGCGGCTACTGTTAAGACTGCCTCAATTGCGCCCGCAGCCCCAAGCAAATGTCCGGTCATTCCCTTCGTTGAACTAACGCGAACATTGCTATCAGAACCAAATATCTGATTGATTGCTTTAGATTCGCCTTCATCATTAGCATGAGTAGCGGTTCCGTGGGCATTAATATAGGAAATTTCGCTAGGACTAATTCCAGCTTCTTTAATTGCCATTTCCATTGCTCTTGCCGCCCCTGCACCAGTTGGATCAGGGGATGTAATATGGTAAGCGTCCGAGGTAGCACCATAACCGACAATCTCACCAAGAATGTTAGCACCGCGTTTTTGCGCATGCTCAAGATCCTCTAAAACAAGTGTTGCACCGCCTTCACCCAAAACAAATCCTTGACGTGCCTTATCAAATGGCAAAGAAGCTTTAAGCGGATCAGTTGCTTGTGATAATGCTGTTAATGCCGCAAAACCAGCAATCCCGATTTCATTCACCGAAGCCTCTGATCCACCGGCAATCATTACTTTGGCGCGTCCTTCTTTAACTTGACGAAAGGCTTCTCCAATTGCATTAGTTCCAGTGGCGCAAGCAGTCACAATCGATGTACAAATATTTTGCGCATTAAAGTGAATGGAAATATTACCGGCTGCCATGTTAGCAATTGACATTGGAACAAACATTGGTGATACCCGTCTAGGACCCTTATCATGCATTTTGATAATTTGCTCTTGAATAGTTGTCAAACCGCCAATTCCAGATCCATAAATAACACCCATGTCGACTGGCTTAGTATTTGTTTCATTAATCTCTGCCATTTCCATTGCTTCAATAGCACTTTGTAAGGCATATTGAGAATAAAGATCCATTCGACGCGCGGCTTTTTTCCCGATGACATCATTAGGGTCAAAATCGTCAATTTCACCTGCGACGGTAATTCCTGTCGGCTTGGCATCAAATTTCTTGATCGCTTTAATTCCAACTTTGCCTGCAAAACTATTACTTATAAATTCTTGAATACCATTACCATTAGGAGTAACAGCACCCATTCCTGTTATTACAACTCTTCTCATTTAGTTCCTCCTAAATTGTCATCCCACCGTCAACTACAATGGTTTGACCGGTCAAATAATCATTTTCTGCTAAAAATTTTGCGGTCTTAGCAACTTCTTCTGGCTGCCCTAAGCGGTTGAGGGGGATGCGACTGAGAATTTGTTCTTTTACTCGCTCAGATAATTTTTCAGTCATATCACTAGAAATCATTCCGGGAGCAATCGCATTGCAACGAATTCCGCGGCGTGCTCCTTCTTGGGCAATAGATTTAGTAAGGCCGATTATACCTGCCTTGCTTGCCGCATAATTAGCTTGTCCCGTATTGCCATGGAGACCCACAATACTAGCAAGGTTAATAATGCAACCGGCTCTTTTTTTGAGCATCTTCTTAAAAATAGGTTGTGTTAACATAAATGTTCCGCGTAAATTAACATTGATGACCTGGTCAAAATCGCTTGCTTTCATTCCCATCATTAACTTATCATTCGTGATTCCAGCATTATTGATAAGAATGTCGACCTTATCGTATATTTGCCAAGCCGCGGCTGCTAATTCACTAACTGATTCTTCATTTGCAATATCGCCCTTAAGATAGTGATATTCTGTCCCTAGTGGATCTAGCTTTTCTTTAAGCGCTTTTGGTAAGTTATCTTGGCGCCCATTGAGAATTAGCCGACTACCAGCCTTAGCAAACTCTAATGCAGTAGCTGCTCCAATTCCGCGTGTGCTTCCGCTTATAAAAACGACTTTATCTGTCAGTTCCATCTTTTTGCTCCTTTATAAATTTTTCATAATCAGCAAGATTTTCAATGTGTTGGGTATTTAACTGCTGGTCAACCTGGTGAGCGAAGCGAGATAACGTCTTTCCAGGACCTATTTCTAATGTTGTGTCAATTTTCGCGTGCTTGACTAATTCCTTAACATTAGCTCCAAAGTGTGTTGGAACAGCTAATTGTTTTTCAAGAATTCCTGGAAGATCCTCACAATGAAACAAGCTGTTAGTAGTATTGCTAATAACTTCAATCTGTGGCTCATGGAAGTCGACTGTTTGTAACCGGTTATGCATCTGTTGACGTGCACCGTTAAAGAAGGGAGTATGAAATGCACCATTAACTTTGAGCAGGATCGTTCTTTTAGCAAGCTTGTCTTCTTCAATCTTTTTAAGGGTAGCCTTTAAAGCGGTTAATGCCCCGCCCACTACGATTTGTCGTGAGGAATTATAGTTGGCGATATAAACCCGCTGACCATTTTCTTGTTGAGCAGTGATTAGTTCTTTTATCTCTTGAAGTTGAGGGTCAAGGACAGCTGCTAATGTACTTATTTCCCTATCCGCGTCTTGTTGCATAAAGCGAGCACGGTCCGTGACTAGTTTGATTCCTTCTTCAAACGAAAGTGAATTACTAGCAATTAAGGCAGCGTACTCGCCTAAAGATAGGCCGATCATCCCCTTAATTGGTAGTTGAGGTAAATCCCGTTTTAACATTTGGTAGATTCCATAACTAACTGTTACAATTGCTGGCTGAACATATGCTGTTTTATTCAACTCGTTATGCTCGTTTTTCATAATTTTGAGCAAATCAAGTTCACAAACAGCACTTGCCTGACTAACAATCCTTGAAAAAAGGGAGTCGGCCATAAGCTCGACTCCCATTCCCGATCGCTGTGCACCTTGACCGCTAAATAATATTCCGTAGTACATTATTTTTCATCCAATTGTTTCTTTACGAAATCAACAACATCGCTAATAGTCTCTATTCCTTCATCGGCATCTAACTCAATCTCAAACTTATCTTCAAGTTCATTCATAATTTCGAAAACATCAAGACTGTCAGCATCTAGATCATCTTTAATTCGCGCGTTCATTGTTACACGATCTTCGTCAACATCTAATTCATCAACAGTAATAGTTTTTACAGTATCAAAAATTTCTTCTTTAGTCATATTCATTCTTCTTTCTCTATTAATAATTTAAAATTATTGTTCCTGTACTTAAACCGCCGCCAAAACCACTCATTGCAATAATGTTACCTGGTTTAATCAATCCGTGAGCAACCGCTTGAGTCAATAAAATTGGTTCACTAGCGGCAGCTGTATTCCCATATTCACTAATATTCATTGGAAACTTTGTAATTGGTTGTGCCAGTCTCTTTGCAATTTGGGTAATTATCCGTTTATTTGCTTGATGTAATAAAAAATAATCGATATCGTCTAATTTTAAATTAGCTTGTTGAACGGCAGAAGTGATTGATCGTGGCACTTCATGAGTGGCAAAACGATATACATCACGGCCGGCCATTGCAAAAGGTGAAAGGGATGTTAGTTGCTTAGGGAAGTCAGCTTTAGGCGTTGTTTTTCCGGCAATAATTTTATCTCCCAACTCACCAAATGTATGAAGATCACGGCCGAGGATTAAAGGAGTTGCCGTAGTTGACTTTTGAAGTAACACTCCGCCAGCCCCATCGCCGAACAATACGGCAGTACTTCGATCTTTCCAGTCAATCAGTTTTGATAATACTTCTGCACCAATTACCATTGCATTTTTCCAATGAGAGCTTTTCAACATTAATTCAGCTGTATTCATGGCATAGATAAAACCAGTACAAGCTGCTGAGATATCAAACGCAATTGCATTTTTCGCACCTAATCTTCCTTGAACAATAGCAGCAGTTGAAGGAGTATAGGCATCAGGAGACATCGTTGCAATAATAATTAAATCAAGTTCCGTTGCCTTTATATTGGCATTAGTCAATAACTGGGTACCAACATTGACAGCCAAGTCTGAAGTATTTTCAGTGTTGCTGATATAACGTTGATGAATTCCAGTCCGCGTCTTAATCCACTCATCTGAAGTATTCATAATAGTTGATAATTGCTGGTTAGTAATTTTAAGGGGTGGATGATAACTCGCAGTACTAGTAATTCTTAAATTTTGCAATATTTGTCAATCCTTATCTCTAAGCATGCTCATCCACAAAATCTTCTAAGTTTTGCAAGGCTTTTTTAACAACCTTCATTTCTTCATCATTCATTCCTTTAAGAAAACGTTCAACCATCATGTTATGAAAGGCCCGGTGCGCGCGATATAGTACCCGGCCTCTTTTTGTTAAACGTAATCGAACAATGCGGCGATCATCTTTATCACGAATTCTTTCCACATATCCTTTTCGAATTAAACGATCAGCCATTGAAGTCATTGTTCCTGGAGTTAGATGAAGCTTTTCTGCTACTTGAGAAATTGTTTGATGGTTATACATCGTAATTGCATCAATTGCATGCATCTCTTTAATTGTTAAATCATTGAATGTACTTTTCCGCAATTCATTTTCTTCAATCCATAGAATTCCGGAATAAACTTTGATTAATCCTTTATTAATTTTTTCGTAATCATTATCTTTACTCATAATATATTTCTTCCCTTCAATTTTATTCTATAACCCCGAATAATTTGATTATCAAAATATATTATAAATGATAATGATTCACCGTGCTAAATCTTTTCTTCTCGTTCAGCAACGATAAAGACAAGCTCTGCATTACAAGCTATTTTGTCGTTCACGAGCGCTTGTGTTTCCACAATTCCCATTGATGATCGAACTTTTTTCATAACAACATTTAGTTTTAATACATCACCAGGACGGACCATTTGTCGAAACCTCGCTTTATGAATTGCGCCAAGATAAGCTGTTTTCTTATAAAAATGCGGTGATTTTAATATCAAAATTGAAGCAGCTTGGGCCAATGTTTCGATAATTAAAACTCCAGGCATAACAGGATTATTAGGAAAATGACCGCGAAAAAATGATTCGTTAATTGTGACATTTTTTGTTGCGGTAATCTTTTCTTCAGGAACTAATTCATCTACATAATCGATATAGCAAATCGGATATCGATTAGGAATTAATTCCATAATCTCCTGCGCATTCATTATTGCCAAAAAGATTCACCTGCCTCCAAAAAAATATTTCGAGTATCAAAATATTCGATGATCAAATTATATTCAAAAGTATTTTGAATGTCAAATTATTTTTTGGAAAGGTATCTTTTATAACTAGTCGAAAATAAAATTATTTATCATCTTCATTAGATGTTAGAAAAGAATTTCGGTTAATCATGATTTTTTTGTAATTAATAAGAATTTTACTATTATGTCATTTAATCATTAACTATTAATCACTTTAAATTAAAATATTCCTTTACTAATTAATTGAGAATTGGTAGAATAATATTTGTTCGTTATTAACGGGAAATAGCTCAGCTTGGTAGAGCACCTGGTTTGGGACCAGGGGGTCGCAGGTTCGAATCCTGTTTTCCCGATAGGTTTAGAGAGTCGTTGAAAGTTTTCTTTCAAGCGACTCTTTTTAGTATCAAGGAGGATATAAAAATGGAAGCAGATAAATATTTAAAGCTAATTCAAGAGGAGCTTCAGAGCCTTCCTGATTATGTTAACGAGTATTATTTAGGGACCAACCATGCAGTTACAACAACCTATCAGTACTTAACTGAAATCCGCCGATTCTTTGATTGGTTACGGTCAAGTGGACTCGTCTCTGTTAACTCTAATAAGGACTTACCAATTGATACACTGGCTAATTTACGGCGTAGTGATGTAATGTTGTATATCGATTATTTGCAACATACTACCAATGCACAAGGACGGTTAAATTCTCCTACCTCAATCAATCGCTCTATTAATGCATTAAGGTCATTGTATAAATTTTTAACAGTTACCGCAGATAACAATAATGGTGAATCTTATTTTGACCGTAATGTAATGCTGAAAATTGACTCCCTTAATGATACAAAAACATTAAATTATCGGGCCCATACACTGGCTTCACACATGTACCGGGGACAAATGAAGTTTGATTTTATTACTTTCATTGAAAAAGAATACCCTAATAAATGTGACAAAAGAGCTCTCCCCTCTTATAAAGTCAATAAGGAACGAGATATTGCAATTATTGCTCTTATTTTAGGAACAGGCGTCCGGGTATCCGAGGCGGCAAATGTAAACCTTGGTGATTTAAACTTAAAACAATCGCTGCTAGATGTAACAAGAAAAGGTGGCCAGAGGGATTCTGTACCAATTGCACCTTGGGCTATTACTTATATCCAAACTTACCAAGCGATTCGTGCGCAACGATACCACGCTTTAAAAAAAGATACTGCTTTCTTCCTAACCATTTATCACAAGCAAACTCGACGGATGACAGCTAATGCAATTGAAAAAATGGTCAAAAAGTATTCAACCGCATTTGGACATCCCCTTACTCCCCATAAATTACGGCACACCCTTGCTTCTGAAATGTATGAGGTAACGAAAGATCAAGTATTAGTGGCCCAACAGTTGGGACAAAAAGGAACATCTGCTACCGATTTATATACTCACGTTGACCAGAAACAGCAGCGTGATGCTCTTAAAGAAATTAGTGAAACTTCATATAAAAAAACAAATGAATAAAACCCTTTTCTATAAAGATAATCTTCGCTATAATGTTAAGCGGTGTATAAATTTTTTATGGAGGAGAAAATTTTGGGCTTTATTACCTCACTATTTGGGAAAAAGCAATATGTTTGTCCATTTTGTCATGAGCACTATACTTTTTCTGCAATGCATGCACGGAAGTTAGCTGACAAAGATGGGCAAATCCACTGTTATTACTGTCGCAAGGTTTTACAACAATTGCATTAAAGGATTAACGAGGATTTGTTTTTTCGATAATAAAAACTTTCAAAATAAAAAACCGTTAAGCTGCATTTAAGGCTTAGCGGTTTTATTTTTTAAAGTATTTAGTTGAATCGACGCTTGTTAATTCCTGCAAGGCCAAACATACTAAGCAATGTTCCCACACCTAGGCCAATTACGGCTTTATTAGCGTTATTTCCAGTTTGTGGCAAACGACTATTGGTTTGGGTTTCAGGTTGCTTAGGATTTTCTGGAGTTAAAGGCACTTCTGGAGTGTTAGGTGTCTCTGGGGTTTGAGGTGTCCCAGGATTTTCTGGAGTCTTTGGTGTTTCTGGAGTATTAGGCGTCTCAGGTGTTTCTGGCGTTTCTGGAGTAGTTGGCGTTTCAGGATTCTTTGGTGTAGCAGGATCATGCGGCTTTAATTCATAACCAATTAAGTCCCAATCAACAGGCTTATCACGTTCACCAGGTAAGGCAGCAGAATCTAGATCACCAATCATATCAAGATTTTCACTTGAATCATCCCAAATCCAATCCCCTTGATTAGTCATTTTAGCTAAAACAGTAGTTGTGTTATCCGGGTTAATTTGTAGTAAGAAACTCGGTGCCCAGGTTGAATCCATTCCTTTACCCGCTACTCCATTTCGATTAGTCATATATGAAGTAACTAACAATTGATCGTCTTTTCCAGCAACAGGAACAGCATAGTATGAATAAGTTGCTGTTCGCCAGTTTGCAGGAACAGAAGCAGTTAAGACTACTCCAGAATCATTTAATGGCTTATAAGGGCCAGTTAGACTATCAGCAACATATCCAACCATTGCCACATTATCACCAACCGTATAATTGGCATTCATCCAAGCATCGTCATTACTTCCTCGATTTAAACGGGTAGCGGCAAACAAGTAATACTTATTACCTAATTTAACCACATTTGGTCGTTCAATTTCATCACTTACCATTGGTGCAGAAATTAATGGTGAGTATAATTCTGCCACTTTAGGATTCTTTTCGTCCTTGTTTAGTTTAAGGATACCAATAGCTGCATTAGCCCAAGTTGCCCGGCTTTTAATATCATCGTTGGAAAGAATTCTAAATAAGCTCTTGATATTAAAGGCGTCATCTCCGCCATAATTTAACCAGTTATAAATCTGGTTCTCGCCTTGATAGTTTTCTAAACCAGTACTTGCTTCAAAAACAAGGTACCGATCACCATTATCATCTTCAATTACATGAGCATCACGCATTGCAATATTATCAGCACCCTTGTTAGTAGCTTTCCATTGATCATAGGTTTGGTAGTAATAGCCATCACCTTCAAATACAATATGATCATTTGCTACCTGAGCGAGCGATATATTTCCATTATTATCAGTTAAATAAAGAGTAGCACTAGCAATTTTTTGATGATTGGTATTGTTATCAGATGTGTCTACCCTTGTATAAAATAATTGGATAGAGTTATCACTGTTCAAAACAGCTGATCCTGACCATTCTTGAGAAAGCGGAGTTGCGTTATATCCAAAAATTGGGCCAGCATTCTTCCAGTGACTTAATTCGTTATCTCCGTACTTATTATATAGAAGGTAAATATGATTATCGTTTTGGCCTGGAACACCCATCATTGCGATAACAAGTTGGTAACCATTCCAATTAGCAACTTGTCCTGTTCGAACATCTTGAACTGGCCAAGAATCCCAAACATCTAATGGTTCAATAATGTTTGTTTGAGCATCCTTGGTTATAGCGGCAGGCATATTTTTGATTTCACTTGCCTTAAAGAATGGAACAGTATACCGACCATCTTGTTTGATTAGCGTATCGGCAATCTTTTGGAAATCATTATAAGTCATCTGTGTGCCTGACTTTGCAGTTTTTGAGAAGTTAATCTTATTTAATGCTTTAACCTGATCATCAGTTAAACTGTTAGGATCAATTCCTGCATTTTTTACAACGTTTTCAGCATCCTTGTTTAACTTAGCAGCAGTATTCTTTTTATCGGATTGTTGGTCATCATTTTTTGCAGCTGAAGAATCGTTAGTGTTTGCAGCTGGTTCTTTTTTGGTTTCAGAAGATTCGTTAGCTGGTGCAGCTTTTTGTGTATCATCATTTTTGGCTACATTAGTATTTTCTTTAGCTGCTTTACTATCTGTGTTAGTTGATGAAGATGCTGAACTTGTAGATGAAGTTGTGGCAGCAGAACTTGCTACTTGACTGTTAGAATTTTGTGTATTAGCGGCAGAAGAAGCACTATTTGCATTAGTAGAACTTTTAATAGCCGCATCACTAGCTGCACTAACTTGACCGCTACCGAGTGTCACACTTTTAACAGCAATATCATTATCCCCTGTTGTAACCTGTACAGTAGAAGAATCATTGTTTTCAGTATTAGTGTCCGCGGATGCGTTTATAGTTGTTGCACCAAACACTAGTGCAGCAGTAGAGAGTGTAACGACTGCCCAATTTTTACCGCTTTTATACATTTTCTTATGTTCCTTGCGTTCTAGCATAGAAATAACCCCGTTTCTTTACCTTTTTTGCTAAACGTTTAACAATTAACTGTGCACTATTTTATTATGATTATCTTAAATTATCAATAGTTTCTTCATAAAAAGTTCATAGTTAAATATTTACTGCCTATTTACTCATTTTTTTGATAGCAATGCTTATTTTCCCTCTGAGACGAATAGTAATGACCTACTACTCATCAAAATAAATTTCAGTTCGTCTGAGAGGGGAAAGCTGTTTTTTGACTCTATTTTTGCATTATTTTAAAACAAGTAAGACTCTTTTGATAAAAGAGTCTTACGTTAACCGAGAATAAACGTTGATATAACAGGCTTTTAAAATCCTATATTTTCATGTAAGACTGTTGTATAATTTTATTGAAAAAGTGTCTCGCTAAAAATTAGGCTATTTTAACTAACTTTAGTGAGCAAAAAGGAGTTATTTCAGTTTATGTTATATAATGCAGCATTAGTTTTAGAAGGTGGCGCATTCCGCGGACAATACACTGCCGGAATTGTTGATACATTTCTCGCTCACCATATTGAATTTCGAAGTGTAATTGGCGTTTCTGCTGGTTCGCTTTGTGGAGTTAATTTCGTCTCTAAGCAATATGGACGCGCTGCTAATATCAATATCAATCATCGGCACGATCGTCAATATATCTCGATGGCTCGTGTATTTAAAAAGCAAATAATTAATCTTGATTACCTTTTTGAGGACCACGGATATTCTTGGCAGAATTTTAATGAAGCAGCCTATCGACGGTCAGCATCTCATTTCACGGCAGTCGCTACTTCTGTAAAAACAGGAAAAACAGTTTTATTTACGGATCCTGTTGATGAGGAGCTAACCAATGCCCTCAAAGCTTCCTCATCAATGCCATTTCTTTCAGATCCACAGGAAACTTCTCAAGGGCCTTGCCTTGATGGTGGGATCACAGATTCAATTCCATTTGATATTGCACAACAACAAGGTTATGACAAGATTGTTGTTGTCCGAACCAGGGATGTTAACTACCGAAAGAAGCCGTCCAGTTCTGCTGTAAAGAAGTTATACGACATGGTATATAAAGATTATCCCGAATTTGCTAAAGCGGGGATTAATCGTCCCCTTCTCTACAACCAACAGATTGCTGAAATTAATCGTTTGTCTCGTGAAGGAAAGATCTTTAATATTGCTCCCTCTAAACCAATTAAAATTAAACGGATTGAAGGAAATATTAAGAAAATTCGAGCACTTTATGAAACTGGGCGGAAAGAAGGAGAGGAAATCGTCCCTGCTTTAGTTGATTACCTCGCAAATTAACAAAGGAAGAAATATTATGTCAACTAAAAAACGAGTTTATATTCCCAAAAATAAGACTAATGGTCAAATCAAGGGTAAACGGAAAATATGGGTAGAAAATGTTAAATTCTTGACTCTCGAAGAATATGATCAGTTACGTGAGACAATTAAGCTGCATTCGCGTCCTGAATTGGTTAACCGAAACCTATTACTAATTGCAATTGCCCTTAATAACGGATTGCGAGCATCAGACGTTGTAACGTTAAGAGTTGGTCATGTTCTAAATAAAACTAAAACCCGTGTTATTGAGCAAAAAACAGGTAAGGCTAAAACGCTCTTTTGGAATAATTGTCTTGCCGAGATTATTGATTACCTTAATGACTTGAATTATAAAGACGAGAATGATTATCTTTTCCCTGGGAAACAAGAAGGTCATTTTTCAGTACATGGCTTTTACGAGATGTTGCAACGAATGGCTAGAAAAACGGAAAATAATAAAATCGTTGCTAAGATTGGAACGCACTCTTTTAGAAAAACTTTTGGTCGACAACTCTATAAGAAAGGCGTTAATGTTGAAATCATTTCGCAGTTATTTAATCACTCCTCTGAACGAAATACGCGCCACTACCTAGGGATTGAACAAGAAGACCTTGATAAAGTTGTTCAAAATTTCAAATTTGAATAGTTATTATTCTGAATATTATGTAAACTAAAATATTTAGTCATTTTCCTAATAGACTTAGGAATATAATTCATTAGGATTAAAGTAATAAAAAGTATTGGATGTGACTAAATGAATATAAAAAGCGTTCCAAAGAAGCAACTATGGGGAATTGAATTAAATCTGATTTCTCTCCTATTTAGTAGTATTAGTCCGGTTCTTAATAAATTTTCACTTACTAGCTTGAGTCCGGTTGTTGGGGGAATTTTCACTAGTGTGTTTGCTGCAATTTTTACTTTTGCAACAATCCTCATTACTCGTCAGCATGTTTCTTTAACTAATCTTAAGAGCCTGTGGTTATGGCTTTTGGGTGGAACAAATGCAATCGGAATTATTCTTCAATATATTGCTCTCTCAACCTTAAGTCCAATCACAGTTACTCTTATCGCTCGGATGTATTTAGTTTACGTTTTCTTCCTATCTTATATCTTCTTAAAGGAAAAGATTACAAAGTGGGATTACTTAGCAATTATTCTTTGCATTCTCGGTTCTTTCTTTATTTCAGGAAGCCGACTTCAATTTAGTGATAACCTTCTTGGATTGATTTGTGCATTTATCTACCCACTAATGTATGCCGCCAACAATATCGTGGCTAAGTATCTAGTCAGTGATGAAGAGCCAAATAATGTCTTATTCTTTAACCATTTTACTTCGGCTCTTTTACTTTTCTGCTATGCTCTCATAACAGGAACGTCATTTAGCCATATTTCTAGTCAAGCAGTTGCATTTAACTTTGGTGGGGCCTTCTTTAATGGTTTCATGTCACTACTTCTTTTCTATACTAGCTTGCAGTTTATTACAGCTGGTAAAGCAAATATTGTTCGTGCACTTGGGCCAGTAATTGTTATTATTTACTCTTCATTTTTCTTTCCTGTTCAGGTAACTCCTTCCCTAGTTTTAGGAGCTATTTTAGTAATTTTGGCTAGTACAATTGTTACCTTTACAAGAACAAATCACGAATAATCGCAATATAAAAGCATCAGAATTTCCCTGTAAAGAAATCTGATGCTTTTATTATATCTTCTTATATACTAATAAACCCTTGCACGGCGCCGATAGACAATAAAACGACGGAAAATATATTGCCAAGGTAGTGTTAAAGCGTGAACCAACCGGGTGTATGGGAAGTAACCAAAAATTGCTAATCCACAAAGAACATGAATTTTATAAATTAATGGCACTGAACGCATCAATTGCCATTGAGGATTAAGAACAAATAGACTTCTTGCCCATGGACTAATTGTTGTCCGATAATTGTAATCAATAAATGCACCCGTAATAGTACATGCTAGACCTAATGCAATTGTAACCAATAAAGCCCAGTCGACAATAATATCATTGATATCACTTGTCTTATAAACACGAGAACAAGTCATTCGCCGATAAGTCAAAATTGCAATTCCCACAAATGCAAGGATCCCTGCTGGAATTCCCATCATTAATGAACCAAAGATGTGGTACATATGGTCAGTAATACCAAAGTAAGCTGTCCAACTTGCTGGGATAAACATTCCTAAGCAGTGACCAAAGAAAGCTAAAATAATTCCAATGTGGAAAGTAACGCTTCCGATCATTAGCCATTTCTTTTCAAAAAGTTCACTTGATTTGGCAGTAATTGATGGATGAAAATATTTAAATCTAACAAATGTTCCAATGAAAAATGATGCCAACATTATATATGGATAAATAACCCATAAGAAAATTGACCAGCCATTATGCATCTTCTCGCACCTCCATTTTAATACACGAACCAATTAATGAACGTGTAAGCCTGATTAACTGAATATAGGGATTATCACTATCTGTCACTGCATTTTTTAAAAGGGTATAAGTTCCATCTTCAATCACACTTAATGCTAATTGGATATCCTGACGACGCGGATCATTAGTATAATCGCCATATGCTAGAAATTCTAACAATAGGGGCAAATAATCAGAAAGTTCACTGGTCGCTTCTGATATACCAAACATCTCATATAGCATTTTCAACCGTGCTAAAATGGTCCCTCGTTCACGGGAATCGGTCATCTTATAGTATGACATATAAAGAGTATAACGTCGGTTCATTTCAAAAAGGTGAGCATACATCTCTTGGACTTCGATTGAAGATAGTGCGGCTAATTCATCAAAAAGGCTTAATAATTCTCCACGCGTTGCTGTTGATAATGCGTTATCTGTAAGTAATAATTGACGAATCTCTGGTGAAAACGTTTCTGTATCAGGATAGTCAATCAAACGGGAAAGAACGGCAAATGTATCCTTTAAATCTGTCAATCGTCTAAAATCAATCACGCCAAATCCCTCCATAGAAACTATCAGCATAAATCTGATTAGTTGATTTGCCAGCTTCTGCCTTCTTAAACATACTCTTGTGTTGGGGAGCTAATGCACAGCCTTCACATTCATCATAGCCAAGACTACCTTGTTCGGTTTGTGCATCTTCCATTTCTGCCTTTTGGCTACTTGGAATAACAAAGCGGTCTTCATATTTAGCAATTGCCAGTAAACGATAAAGTGATGTTGCCCGTTTTTCTGTTAAATCAACTCGTTCTAGTTTACTGCTATCAAAATCCCGACCACTAGTCTTAGCACGCATGTATAGCCGCATCATTGCAAGTTTGTATAAGGCTTTCTTGATGACAGGAACGTTTCCAGCAGTTAATAGACTTGCCAAGTATTGAACAGGCACCCGCATTTGATCAATTCCTGGGAAGATCATTTCAGGATTCTTTATTGAGTCTCGTCCCTCAAAGTAACTCATAACTGGTGATAGCGGCGGAATGTACCAAACCATTGGCATTGTCCGGTATTCTGGGTGAAGTGGGAAGGCAATCTTTTCTTTTACTGCCATTTTATAGATCGGTGACTTTTGTGCAGCTTCAATCATCTCTTCAGAAATGCCATCCTTAAGTGCTTGCTTGACAACTTCAGGATCGTTGGGATCGAGGAATAAACCAAGTTGTGCTTCATACAGCTTACTCTCATCAGGAGTTGATGCTGCCTCTTCTACTCGATCAGCATCGTATAGAATAGCACCAATATATCGAATTCGACCGACACAGGTTTCGGCGCAAACTGTTGGTTGACCTTCTTCAATTCGTGGATAACAAAAAGTACATTTTTCAGCCTTATGAGTCTTCCAGTTAAAGTAGACCTTCTTATACGGACATCCAGTCATGCAAAAACGCCATCCTCGACAGCGTTCTTGGTCTACTAAAACAATCCCATCTTCATCTCGTTTGTACATTGCACCTGATGGACAAGAGGCTACACAAGGCGCATTTAAACAGTGCTCACATAATCGGGGAAGATACATCATAAATGCCTGCTCAAAGTTATTTTTGATATCCCCTTCAATTTTTTGCATGTTAGGATCCTGTTGGACATATTCAGTTGATCCTGCTAAGTCATCATCCCAGTTAGGACCAGTGGTTAATTCCATTCCTTCGCCAGTAATTTGTGACTTAGGACGAGCAACCGGTTGATGCTTTTGTTCAGGGCCAAATAACGTCTTATAATCATAGGTCCATGGTTCGTAGTAGTTATCTAACTCTGGCATATCATTATTGTAAAAAATCTTACCAAGAGCGATTTTATTTAATTTGCTTCCAGCACGTAATTTTAATTTACCTTTTGAATTAAGAGTCCACCCTCCATGGTATTGATCTTCATCTTCCCAGCATTTTGGATAACCGACACCTGGCTTAGTTTCAACATTATTAAACCACATGTATTCAGCGCCTGGACGATTTGTCCATGTATTCTTACAAGTTACTGAACAGGTATGACAACCAATACACTTATCGAGGTTTAAGACCATGCTGATTTGTGCTTTAATCTTCACTCCAGTTCACCTTCTTCAGTTTTCTTACATTTGCATAAAGATCACGTTGGTTTCCAGTTGGTCCATAGTAATTCCAACCGTAACTCAATTGGCCATATCCTCCAACCATGTGTGTTGGCTTAACGTGGATCTGCGTTGGTGCATTATGTGATCCTCCACGATTACCGGTAATGGTGGAAAGAGGTTCGTAAATTTCGTTATCTTGGGCGTGGTACATGTACATTGACCCCTTAGGCATCCGAACAGAAACAACCGCCCGCGCAGTAACAACCCCATTACGGTTATAAACTTCGATCCAGTCGTTATCTTTTACCTTAATCTTGTCAGCATCTTGGGGACTAATCCAAATAGTTGGACCACCCCGGAATAATGTCAACATTTCAAGGTTATCGTAGTACATCGTATGAATATTCCATTTACCATGAGGAGTCATATATTTAAGTGTAACTTCATCTTTTACTGGCGGAACATCAACATCTCCTGGAGCCATTACAACCGGTGGCAAAGATGGTTTATAAGTTGCCATATTTTCACCAAATTCACGGAAAATTTCATGATCAAGGTAGTAATGCTGACGTCCTGTAAGAGTAAATGTAGGAACATTTCGTTCAGTCATTAATGAAAATGGTGTGTAGCGAGCTCCACCATGTTTAGCAGAAGTTCCGATTGGTGTTGGATAGGCTTCTTGTGGTTGAGCAGTGATTTGCTTAAACGACATTGAATCATCAGCATGACCACGACCAATATCTGTCAAATGTTCACCAGTCCGTTCTTGCTTCTTTTCCCAAGCTCGATCAGCGAGTTTACCATTGGAAGCAGTTGACATCCGTAAGATTGCATCACATACTTTTTCGTCTTCATCAAGTAATGGACAGCCTGCACCAATGCCTTCACTAGCAATTCCATTCATGTCTTTGAGATAATCATATTGATCATCAACTTTATAGTTATAATTATTTACTATATTAGGGCCAAGAGTGATGTATTTGTCATAAATCTTAGTATAATCACGGGTAACTAATTTTAAAGAAGGCATGGTTTTCCCAGGGATTGGTTCTGTTTCACCGTTCTTCCAATCTTTAATTTCCCCGTATGGTTGAGCGATTTCCCCTTGAGTATTATGTCCTAGTGGTGCGCTCTTAAGATCATAGAAGGTTCCCGGCATGTATTTCTTTGCCATTTCAGAAACAGTCTTAGCCAAGAGCTTGAATTGTTGCCAGTCAGACTTTGATTCCCACATTGGACTAACTGCTGCATTAAATGGGTGAATAAATGGATGCATATCAGTTGATGAAAGGTCCTTCTTTTCATACCAAGTAGCAGCTGGTAGGACAACATCGGAGTACATTGGTGTTGAAACCATTCGGAAGTCCATATCAACAACAAGATCTAGCTTACCAATTGCTCCTTTGTCACGCCAAATCATATTCTGGGGCTTAACTCGATCATTAGGTTTAGCAAGCAATCCATTTTCAGCGCCTAATAAATGTTTCATAAAGTATTCGGCACCTTTGCCAGAAGAAGCAAATAAGTTTGAACGCCATAAGAAGAACGCTTTAGGTTGATTTTGGTTAGCATCAGGATCTTCAGCAGCAAAATGTAAAGAGCCCTTCTTCAATTCATCGACAACTTTCTTTGAAATTTCATTAATATCAGTTGTATTGTAATCTTTTGCAAAAGATAACGGATTACGATCAAATTGTGGGTATGATGGTAACCATCCTAAACGAATTGCCATTTGATTATAATCAGCATTATGTAAGTAGGAATGTTTACTCTTCCAAACAGGTGATTTTTGAGCTTGGTTATCAATTTCTTCATAACGCCATTGATCAGTTGCAAAGTAATACCAAGTAGTACCTTGCATTTGACGGGCACCACCTTTTTCCCAGTCATTAGCAAAAGTAATATTTGCCCAACCTTCTTGTGGACGGAGCTTTTCTTGACCAACGTAGTGAGCCCAACCACCACCAGTCATACCAACACAACCACACAACATCAGCATATTAATAATGTTTCGATAGTTCATATCGGCATTGAACCAGTGGTTGACCCCACCACCCATGATTACCATACTCCGACCTTCATTTTCAGCCGCGTTTTGGGCAAATTCACGAGCAATTTGAATAACTTGCTCCGCTTTTACTCCCGAACGGCTTTCCTGCCAAGCAGGAGTAAAGTAGCTCTCAGCATCCATTGCATCTTTAGCAGCAAGTTCATCATTACCAGTCCGATTAATTCCCATTTGAGCCATCATCAAATCATAAACATTAGTTACCAAGTGTTCTTTGCCATCTGTGAATTTGAGCTTTTTAACTGGTAAATGACGTTGCACAACGCTGTTTCCGTCATTACTAAATGCTGGAAAATCAGCAATAATTTGTTCAGTTTCGCCATCTTGATCATTAATAGAGAGTGCCGGATCAATCTTATTACCATTTTGGTCTAATAATTCAAGATTCCATTTTTCCTTAGCATTATATTCTTGTCCCATCGTTCCATTTGGAACAACAATCTTGTGGTTATTTTGGTCATAAACAACTGTCTTCCATGCTGGATTGACAATCGTATCATCATCAACTAAGTCACTAATCCGGACGAAGCGACCTGGTGTATAGTGATCACCATTTGCTGCACTTGGTTCCAATTCAACCATGAATGGTAAATCAGTAAATCGCTTGGAATAATCAATGAAACGTTTAACTGGGTGCTTTTGGTAGAATTCATCTAAAATTACATAGGTCATAGCTTGAGCAACCGCAGAATCACTACCTGGTTCTGGTGCAAGCCAGTCATCAGCAAATTTTACATTTTCAGCATAATCAGGGCTAACTGCCACAATCTTTGTTCCTTTGTACCTAACTTCTGTCATGAAGTGTGCATCCGGCGTCCGTGTTAATGGGACGTTTGATCCCCACATAATAATGTAGGAACTGTTATACCATTCTGCAGATTCTGGAACATCAGTCTGTTCACCCCAAACTTGGGGAGATGCAGGTGGTAGATCAGCATACCAATCATAGAAACTCATTTGTTCCCCACCCATTAAGGCAATGAACCGTGCTCCAGCACTAAAACTCATCATTGACATTGCAGGAATTGGGGTAAAACCACCAATGCGGTCAGGCCCATACTTCTTAATTGTGTATAAGCAAGCAGCTGAAATCATTTCTAATGCTTCATAACGATGAACACGAATTAAGCCACCGTGTCCTCGGACCTTCTTATATTTTTTAGACTTTTCTGGATCTTCGACAATACTTGCCCACGCATCTAAGGGATTTTCATGTTCTTCCTTGGCAGCAGTCCAAAGCTCCCATAATTTGCCACGAATATATGGATACTTAATTCGAACGGGACTGTATTCATACCAAGAGAAACTAGCTCCCCGAGGACATCCCCGTGGTTCATATCCTGGAATATTAGGGCCGCATGATGGATAATCTGTGGCTTGGTGTTCCCAAGTAATAATTCCTTGTTTGACATAAACATTCCAAGAACATGAGCCTGTACAGTTAACTCCATGAGTTGTTCGGACAACTTTGTCATGCGCCCATCGCTGGCGATAAAGCTTTTCCCAACGACGACTATTTTCTTCAAGTTGTGTAAAGGTTCCATTAAACTTATCAACCTTGTTAAAGAACCGTGACTTCATCGTTGATTGACCTCCTTTATGAATGGCTTACCAATATTAAAAATAAAGTAAGTCTTTTCCCTAATGTAAAGATTAGCACCATAACTGCTATACTACGACTAGGGAAATACCTATATTTTGAACTAAATGAGGTGCTAATATCCATGAATCGTTATGATCGTCAAGAAAGGGTACATCAAATTGGTAGTATTGGTCAGCAAAAAATTAGCCATGCAACTATTATGATTGTTGGTGTAGGGGCATTGGGAAGTTATACAGCCGAGCAACTTGTCCGTGCTGGAGTTAAAAGACTTGTCTTGATTGATCCTGACACTGTTGACGTAACTAATCTTCAACGTCAATCGCTTTTCACCGAAGAAGATGCTAGCCAACAACGGCTTAAGGTCGAAGCAGCTAAAGAACATTTACATAAAATTAATTCAGCATGTCAAATTACTGCGATCCCAGCGCCGATTACTGCTGACCTTATTGACGAATATCAGTTTACCCTTTGTTTAGACTGTCTTGATAATTATCAAGCACGGGACCTATTAAACAAATTAGCAATCATCAAAAATTTTGATTATCTGTTTGCCAGCTGTGCAGGAACCTATGGGAACGTAATGGCGATTTCGCCACAAAATCATCCCTGCTTGAACTGTCTTTTTCCTAATATTAATGAATTAAAACAAAACGATTGTGATTTAATTGGGGTTAATACTGCTTTAATTCCTATTGTAGCGGGACTACAGGTATCTTTAGCGCTTCATTATCTGGTTGACAAAACACAGGTTAATTTTAATGAATTGATCACTGTTGACAATTGGTCAATGCAATTTAGTAAGTTTGCTATTAATAAAAATCACCATTGTCCCGCCTGTGCTAAGCCTAGCAGTATTTCTTTAGAAGAAGAATCAGCACCAGAATTACATATGTTATGTGGGGAAAATGCATATTATACAGTCAAAGAGAAACCTATTAATTTTGGCAGACTTAAAGAATTTTTAGCTAAAAAAGAGCTCTTAATTAACGCAAATCGATTGTTTCTTCATTTTAAATGGGAAAATCGTCCAGTAAGTATATTCAAGAATGGTAAGATTGTTATGTATGACTTACCTACTTCGGCGATTGCCCAGAAACAGTTTAAGTCGTTAAATATTTTGATGAAAGAAGACCTATTATGAAAAAAATCGCAATTTTAACGGTTAGCGATAGCCGAACATTAGATAGCGATACTTCTGGAAAATTAATTGCTATGAAGATGGCTAACGCGGGCTTATCAGTAGTTGATCGGGTAATCGTTAATGATGATGTTGTCAATATTCAAACTGCCTACCTTCAACTAGAACAACAAGCTCTTGATATCATCATTACTAATGGTGGAACAGGAATTGCTCAGCGTGATGTTACTATTCCGGCTATTCGTCCACTCCTCAAACGCCTAATTCCGGGTTTTGGGGAAGCGTTTCGCCAGATATCTTTTGATGAAATTGGTACTCGTGCGCTTGCATCACAAGCCCTAGCAGGATTTAATTTCCGCAATCAGCTTACCTATTGTTTACCTGGTTCTCAGAATGCCTGTCAAACGGCTCTAAACAAACTAATTTTGCCAGAATATGAACATTTATTATTTGAAAGCAGTTCTCAACGAAAGGAAGTTCATCACCATGCTCACTAGAAGAATTCCAATCTCAGTTGCCGAGGCACAGAAAAAAATTAACGAAATTCCCCTTAAAACAGCTACAGAGACAATCCCGTTATCAGAAGCTAACCACCGTGTTTTAGCTAAAGATGTTCATGCCAATTATGATTATCCTCATTTTCGACGGGCTGGAATGGATGGTTATGCCATTTTAGCCAGCGATGATCATGATTTTCCTCGCGAATTTAACGTCCGAGGAGAGATTCAAGCTGGAGCAACTTGGGATCAACCATTACAATCGGGGGATGCGGTCCGAATTATGACTGGTGCATATGTCCCTTCTGATGTAGGAAAAGTAATTCGAATTGAAAAAACACGGCCCGCTAAAGATGAAAATAAGGTTCAAATTATTACGACTGAAAGCAAAACTAACATTACGGAAGCTGGTACTGATGTAAAAAGCGGTGATATCGTTTTAGCAAAAGACCAGGAAATAAATCCCGGTGGCCTAGCAGTTTTAACGGCTTTTGGTGTTCAAAAAGTAACAGTTTATAAAAAACCACGGATTGCAATTATCGCCACTGGAACTGAATTATTAGGACCTAATGCCACGATTGAACCGGGAAAGATCTTTAATAGTAATGGTATTATGTTAAAAAATCTTGTAGAAGAAACTGGTGGGATTGTTGATTTTGAAACCCAATTACCAGATGATGCTGATCTTATCAAGCAGACTCTTGAAGAACAAATAGCAACTCATGAAATTGTAATTACTGATGGTGGTGTTTCAGTTGGTGATTTTGATTTTATTGGAGATGAAGCACGTAAAGCTGATGAATTGCTTTTTAATAAGATTAAACAACGACCAGGAAGCGTTACGACTGCCTTTGTTCAAAATGATACGTTAATAATGGCCCTTTCTGGGAATCCAGGAGCTTGTTTTACTGGTTTTTACCTTTATATGGAACCGCTGATTCGCCGTTATCAACACCAAGCCAGCCGAATTAAGCAAGTACGGGCAATATTAGCGGCCCCATATAATAAAACAAATGGGTTCGATCGGTATCTTCGTTGTACTTATGAATTCAAAGATAATCAATTTTATGTTTATCCAAATGGAATCAACAGATCTGGTTCATTGGCTAACCTCCAGACGACAACCTGTTTAGCACTGATTCCGCATAGTACTACTCCAATGAAGGTCGGAACGGAGACAGACGCATGGCTATTACCCTTCAAATAATCGGTCGTAAAAAAAGTGGCAAGACTCTTATCACTACGACTTTAATCGAAAGGCTCTCAAAAGAAGGATATCGAGTAGCTGCTCTTAAACATGATGCCCATAATGCCGCAATGGATGTGCCAACTACTGACAGTGCTAGAATGAGTAGCGCTGGAGCTAAACAGGTTATTTTACAATCTGCGACTGAATTTTTCTTTCATCAAAAAAGTAATGTCCCGTCTTTAACGGAAATGGTTGAATTATTAAGTACCGACAATGATTTTGTCTTGATTGAAGGTCATAAGGAAGCCACTCAATATCCGCAAATTTTATTATTAAAGCCTGGCGAAGATCCTACCAATGTTGCTCATACTCCCCCTCTTAAAATAGGTAGTATCTTTAATGGAACAACCGCTGACTTATTAGGAAAAGATGCAATTGTAAATTGGTGCTATGACTACTTAAAACAAGTAAAGGGGGATGCAGGATGATTGGATTAGTATATGCTGGTGGTAAATCTACCCGTTTTGGGAAAGATAAAGCTACTTATCATGTTCCAGGATTACCAGCTACCAATATAGAGCTAGCAGTCGAGAAATTAACACCCTTTTGTCAGCAGATCGTTGTTTGTGCTAATGAAATAAATCGAGCGCATATATTAAAGTTGGTTGGTCAAGAACCGGCTGTGCAGATTATCTGTGATATTCCCCCTTATGATCATCATGGTCCCCTCTCAGCAATTATTGCTTGTACTAGTCATTTTTCAACTCTTCAGGACTATTTAACTCTGGCTGTTGATTATCCTTATCTCACAAAAGATTCACTTGCTGTTCTTGCTCGTACGTCCAACTCTTATATTGCAACAAGCCAGCATAGCCATTATTCATTAGCTCATTTTTCAATTAGCAATGAACAAGTTACTACTTGGGTCGCTGATAATGATGACTGGCGATTACGTAGTTTCATCATTAATAAATGTGTCTCTCACCCCCTCGTATATCGCTCAAGTGCCGAATTTTCAAATTTAAACTATCGTGAGGTCGATTTAAATGAAAAGTAAAGATTCAATGACAAATCCTGATTTTCAAAAACTCATTTCCCTTGTCTTAAATGACTTAACAATCAGACGAACAATGTTAGAAAATCGGGAACAAGAAGTAACCCAACAAATGAGTTCACTGGAAAAAGATGCTGAATTAGAGCAATTGGATGACCAAATTCAACAAATTCAAGCTGATTTTGACCATTACCGCGAATTCCAGGATCCGGAATTTGATTTTAGTGCAACCAAGTATTTCCAGGGACCATCGATGGGGTTACCACGACATCCTTAAAAGCTAGATGGCAGGGCTAAAGAAGCAGAGCTTTTCTTAGCCCTGCCTTTTAAGTTGTCTATCGTTGCTTCTAACCAAAGAAAGCGTTATTATATAAAATAGGAATATTATGATAACAATTGGGGAATTTTATTGGGGAGGAAGCAGATCGTGCTTGAAACAGCTAATTGGATACAAAAATATTTTAATCAATCACCAGATGCAATCTTCTTATTTAAAAATGATGATCTTTTAGTCAGTAATGAGCCGGCACAACGGTTAGTTACTATGCTTAATTTAGATGTCAATTACCTATTACAAATTGGAAAGAACGCTTGGTCACAACTGGAAAATGATGACTGTGCGTCATGTCTGATTAAAAAGCGGTTAAAAGGAGCTGCAGTTCCGATAACATTTCATTCCAATGCTACTCATCCCTTTCACTTTTCGATGGTTTACCGTCCTCTTGATGATAAAGAAAATGTCTTTGCCCTAACTCTTGAAAATCGTGAGCAACAGCAGCGTCTTTCTCAGGTTGAAGAGCACCGAATTCTTAATCAATACGTAAATGAAGCGCACGAAAAGGAACGGCAAAAAATTTCACAAGATCTTCACGATAGTGTTGCACAGGGAATCTATGCAGCAATAATGGGCATTCAAAGATTAGCAACGGTGCAAAATCAAAGAAACACTGAGCAGTTTCAATCAATGAGTGCTGCAATCGAAAAGCAGTTACAAACGACCCTTAAAGAGATTAAAGGGCTCGCACTTGATATTCGCCCCTCGGTTCTTGATAATTTTGGCTTAATTCCAGCAATCAAAGCTTTAGCAAAACGTCTTCAAAATAGTACGGGAATCACGATTAATGTTATAGCCCTTACCTCTGCTGAAAAATTACAAAAAAACATCCAAAACGTTCTTTACCGTATTACACAAGAGGCAATTAATAACGCAATTAAACATGCTCATTCAACAGAAATAAGTATTATTGTTACGGATCACAATAGTTACCTTCAGTTAGAGATTCTTGATAATGGTATCGGATTTGATATTGATCAGCATAGTGGATTTAATGGGCATTCACTTGGATTAATGAATATGAATGAACGCGTTAAGGCATATAACGGGGCCTTTACAATTACATCAAAAATTAATAAGGGAACGACAGTCAAAGTGAAGTTTCCTTATAATAATACTTTGAATAAGGATATGGTGAGAACAAATGTATAACGTTTTAGTTGCAGACGACCACGCAATTGTTCGCTCAGGAATTTCATACTTAGTCGATCTTCAGCCGAATTTTACGGTGATTGATGGGACAGCGAGTGGAACTGATACATATATTCGAGTTGAACAAGGTGGAATTGATATCTTAATTATGGATCTAAGTATGCCCCCTGGCGAAAATGGTCTGATTACGACTCGGCGAATCCATGACAAGTTTCCAAAAGTTAAAATTATCATTCTCTCGATGCACGAAGAACAGGAGTATATCAACAAGGCAATGGCAAATGGCGCAATGTCTTATATTTTGAAGAGTTCACCAGATAGCGAAATTGTTAATGCGCTAAAACATGTTATAAATGGCGAGAAGTACCTTGATGCAAATATCATCGTCAGTAAGAAAGATATTAGAGAAATAAACGCATCTGGTAATACCTTAAAACTAAAGGGCTACAATAGTCTTTCAAAAAGGGAGAAAGAAGTCTTTCCGCTTATTGCTTTAGGATATTCAAATAAAGAGATCTCACAAAAGATGTTTATTTCAACAAAGACAGTAGAAGCACATAAAGCAAATATTTCACGCAAACTCCATTTACACGGACGGGTTGAACTAGTACAATATGCTATTCATCACCATTTAATTGACCTTTAACTAGGCGGGGATTCTTAATTAGGAAGAATCCCCGATTTTATTTACTTCGATGTTTTTCTACAATAAAGAAAATATGATTAAAGGAGTGGATTTTTAATGGCTACGAATCTCAGTCGAGAAGATGAATTACGAGGAATTCTTAGTGATATTGCTCGTAAACGCTTTACTAATAGTCGACAAGTTAATCCTGTTTCTAACTTATTTTTAACAACTAAATACGCCATTGAAAAACAATATATTTCTGGAGCAGTTATCGACGCATCATTTAGTTCAACATTAGCAGAGATAAATTTAAAAAATGCTGTTTTAACTGATCGCGGTCGTAATAAGCTTGCACAACTTCTTGCTCAATCAACAAAGGAGAATTAATTAAGATGGATATCCAAGATAAGTTAAAACGAGATTACGAAAATAAATCGATCTATACTGCAGGCTTTTACGCAGACCCAGATAATGAACTTGCAAATCGTAAAAAATTATTTGATGCCTTAAAATCATTAGTCAAGAATCAAGAAGCAACAACCCCGTTTGCCTTACAAATCATGCTTACAAATGGTGAAATTAATGTAATGCCCCTCGGACTTGTTGACCTTGAAGAACTTAAAAAATATGAAAGTGAACAACGATCCAAGCACGGTTTAGATGCACATAACGATGATATTCCTCTGCTAATCCAATATGCCCCTCATGCAGAAAAAAAAGAAGTGGTTAAAGAAAGAATAGGCACCGTGCAAGATCTTTTTACAAACTTTAACGAGCAAATTGAGAAAATATGGCAAACTGTTAAGAAATTTATGCAGGATAATTTTGCTTTATTAACGACTATCGAAAAGGATTTGATTGCAGATAGTCAGAATGTGATGCAAGAGTATCAGATCACTTTTTCTAAGATGACTGAGGCGGAACGAAAAGAAAAGCTGGGATTTAGTGTTCCAGAAAATGAAATCAACCAATTCTGCCGCTACATGGCTGATATGCATGAAGTTCAAGCAATCGTATTATCTGCGGGAGCCTTTGCTAACCATGAGCTTCTTGGTAAAAATTCCTTTACTGAAATGATAAGCGATAATATTCGACGGAGTACCCTCTTTTGGGTTCTTGATAATACCTTCTATGAAATTTACTATTATTTCTACATGAGTAATGACAATAATAAACTACATAAGCGACTTAAACATCAACGAGAAGCTCTCATCGTTAATATGCGTAATGATGCTTTTCATCGTGCACAAGAATTTACTGAAAAACAAATTAAAAATGTTGATTTTAATGAGTATTTCAGTGATATCTTCATCCCCGTTGCTGAACAAATAATTGCTGAAGTAAATAAATTTAAGGACTGATATTGTGAATTTAACACCAGATGAACGGTTGGTAGATGCATTAGCAACCATTATTTATCAATATCCTCCCATAGTTCGCGAAATGATTAACTTGAGTACTGGTGAAGAAGAACGTCGGCTAAGGTTGTCGCTTTTTGAGGCTTTTAGTTATTTCAACGAAAAAGAACTCACAATTGATCAAATCACAGCTGCTCAACTACCAGAACTATTGGCATTAGCAACTCATTTGAATCCTCCTTCTTTTCAGCCAAATAACCTAACTCCTGGGGAATTCGCTAGTCAAAAAGCTTATTCATATGTTGCGAGCTACTTAATGAATCGCTTTGTCCGTTCCCTAAGTACTGTGGGTAATCCTCCACAAGTAATTGAGGAGTTGACAACTGACGCTGGAGATGTGATGCTTGCACAGATTCAACGGCTACAGTTTAACTATAATCAGCAATTTAAGGTAGCTGACTATTTAGCAGATGTTAAAGCACGATGGGGATTACTTGGAGCAATGACTGCAAAACAAAGTGCCGTCCTTAGTGGAGCAGGAAAGGAAGTTGTTTCACTGGCGGGACAGATTGGTCAAGCCTTAGGTACTGCTAGTTATATTACACATGAGTTTCAACAGCTTAGTAATGATCTCAACTCGTTTACAAAGATGATAACGAGTGGTCAGTATCCCTTGGCGCTTTTATTCGCTCGCCAACAAAATCCACAATGGTTTAGTAATTTCTTCTCGTCAGATCATCGTCCTTCACAAGCAATGTTTAAGCAAGCCCATCAATTAGCACTTGAACGAATTGATGATGTCAAACAACTAATTGCTGATATCTTCTCCCAGCTAATCCTTGATATTAAAGTGTTACCAGCTGGCCAAACTCAGGATGAATTGTTTCGATTAGTTGAAAAATTAAAAAAAGAATAATTTAAAACTAAAAATGGAGATTAGGGAAAAATTACCCTCATCTCCATTTTTTCAATGTATTATTTAACGATGTGAACATCACCATGAATGTAATGTTTCCATAGAGCAAACCAACAAATTACACCGGTTAACCCTAAGAGTGCAATTCCAAGCTCATAACTGCCTGTCCATTGGTAGATATAACCAATAATTAGTGGCGGAAAGAAACCTCCTAAGCCACCAACTGCTCCAACGAAACCAGTAACCGCTCCCGTATTACCTTGGGATACATATGGAACCATTTTGAAGACAACCCCGTTACCAATTCCTGCAGAAAGACCAACCAAAACAATCCCTGCGATAAACATGAATTGATTGTGAAAACTAAGCATAATCCAAATAGCAAAAATAACGATTGCTACAAAGACCCATTGTAATAATGCCATGGGGCGTTTTCTATCAGCAAGGTAACCACCAAATGGACGAACTAACGTACATACGAAAGCAAATAATGCTGAATAAAGGCCGGCAGTAACAGGAGTATAATGAAACATCCCTGTCAAGAATGTTGGCGTTAAGTTTGTAAATGCAACAAATAAACCAAAAGTCAAGAAGTAAAATAGTGATAGATACCATGTTCCACTGTCCGCGGCAACAGACAATGCGCCCTTAATCGTTTTACTTTTATCAACTGGCATTTCCTTACAAAAGACTGCGAAAAGAACACCAAAGATTACTGTAAGAATAATCAAAAAGTAGTAAACACTATCAAATCCCGCTGCCTTGGAAATGTAAGGCAAAGTCATAGCAGCCACAGCATTTCCCATGTTCCCCATCGAGACGATTCCTAGGGCTAGTCCTTGCTGTTCTGGTGGAAACCAAACTGAAGCATAAGAAACCCCAACAGCAAATGATGTTCCTGACATCCCAACAAGCAATGCGGCAAAGAGCAACATTCCAAATGAATGAACATGTGGAATCATAATTAGTGGAATCAAAATAAAGGCCATTAAGATCAAATAAACCTTTTTCCCGCCGTAACGATCACTTAAGATCCCTACTGGAATTCGCATAATTGATCCCAAAAGTACTGGTGTCGCTAATAACAACGTTCGCTGCGATACATCCAAATTGAACATCTCAGCAATTTGGGATGCAAGTGGCGCAAAGTTAGACCACGACATAAAACAAACAATCATTGCAAGCGTGGAGAGGATCAATGCAGTATAAGCATTTCGCCTACTCCCATGAGCAACATCTTTAACACTTGACATAATCAAGTCCTCCTCCTATGTAATTCTAACTATCTTCTAGAGTAATCTAGCCACCACTAACCGGCGGAATGATTGCGATTTCATCATTGGCCTCTAAGGTAATTATATCTGTGTTAACAAATTCTTGATTAATTGCTATCCGCGAATTTGCTAAAGTTGACGTCAGTTGTGGTGCCTGCTGGCTAATTTGCTTAAGAAGGTCATCTACTCGAATAGGATTAGCAACATCAAGAGTAATAGATGGTCCTAACTGATCTTGTAAAAACGCAAATAATTTAACGTTAATTTCCATTAGTTTCCCCACCTTACCTTATCTGTATCATATTCCTTTTTCCAGATTGGTACTTCATGCTTAAGTGTATCAATCACATGTTGGCACCATTTGAATGCTTCTGCACGATGCGGAGCCGCCACACCTACAAATACCGCGATATCAGTAAGCGTCAATTCACCAGTCCGATGAGCGACAACAACGCGTCCTCCTTGTTCTTCAATCGGTGTTGCAATTTTTTCTAATTGTTTTTCCGCCATGGGATGATAAGCTGAATACTCAATCTTAGTAGTCTCGATCTCGCCAGTCCATTGACGAACAGTGCCGACAAACATATCAATTCCTCCGTATTCTGGAGCAACAAGCTGTTTATACATCTCACTTACATCAATGGGTTCATCGCTTATTCGTAAATAATGCAACAATAATCACCCGCCTTTATCATGCTTATTATTACACAAGATAATAGTTCTTTAGAATTAGTCAAATCCCTAATAATAGGATTTTAAGAGACTTGTTATACTAGCACCTGAATGAAAGGACGATTAATCAATGAATACTTTAATTCTCTACGATACACTCTACGGTCATAACTTCGAATTGGGAAACTTTATTTATCAAACTATACTTCCGTCTGCCATTTTTCTTTCTTTTAAGGAGGCTCTCCAAGTAAAATTAGATAGTATTGACTTACTTATCCTCTGTCCCTGTACTTATGGGGAAGGACAATTCACAGCCTCTGAAGAAAAGTTCTATAATTATCTTTGTCAGTTTTCTTTCCCAAGGCTGGTTTATTATATTGCAGGTGTAGGAGATAAAAATTTTGGCCCAGCAAAATTTGCTAACGCAGTAAATATTTTTGATCACCAATTGCGTCAACATGGTGCCTCACCATTAGCATCTTCATTAAAAATCGACTATGAAGACCTGCCAACCGCTCAGCAAACAGTTACTGATGAAATCACTAATTTCTTAAGAAAAGGAAGAGATTCTAATTACTAAGCATCATTATCATCTAACACTTTTTACTGCAATTTTATTGGTTATTGTTACAATCGTTCTCGCTCTTTCTTGTGGACGGATCTATTATTCACCAATCATAATCTTTCAAACGTTACTTCATCCCCAAAGTAATCCAGCCGCAGCAAACATTATTTTTAACCTTCGTCTTCCTAGAATCATCGGTGCGCTGTTAATTGGTGCTGGTCTAGCAATGGCTGGTTGTTCTTTCCAGAGTGTTTTTCATAATCCTTTGGTCTCACCTGATATTTTAGGGGTGTCGTATGGTTCGGCCGCCGGGGCTGCTAGTGCAATTCTCTTAGGCTATGGCATTGGACTTACTCAGCTTTTTGCTTTTGTTGGTGGAATTATTGCGGTCAGTTTAACTTTATTGATTGCCCAAATCCTTCATCAGCGCGGAACCTTAATTCTAGTATTAGCCGGAATTGTGATTTCTGGTTTTATGCAGGCATTAGTTGGATTATTAAAGTACATTGCTGATCCAGATTCACAATTACAAAGTATTGTCTACTGGCAACTAGGTAGTTTAGCAAAAGTTGATTTTTCGAATATTATTGCTGTTCTTCCCTTTTTGATTATAGGTACAATAATTCTACTCGTTCTTCGCTGGCATATGACAATTCTTTCACTTGGCAACCAACAAGCACGTTTAGAAGGAATTAATGTGGATATGGAGCAACTACTGATAATTACCGCCAGCACGTTTTTAACCGCTGCAACAGTTTGTCTTAGCGGAAATATTGGCTGGATTGGACTTGTAATTCCGCATATTGCTCGACTTTTAGTTGGGGATAATACAAAAGAAACTCTTCCCCTTGCAGCAGTTATTGGTGCGCTATTTTTGTTAATTGTCGATACAATGGCTCGATCCCTATCGGCAGGGGAAATTCCATTAAGTATCCTAACTGGCTTCATCGGCGCACCCTTATTTGTTTATATTCTAATGAAGAAGAAGGTGCAATTAAATTGAAAGTCCTCGAAGTTAATAACCTTAGTTTTGCCTATTCAAAAACACATCCGGTCTTTCACAACGTTAACTTTAGTCTCGAAGCTGGAGAGGTATTTACTATCCTTGGCCCTAACGGTGTTGGAAAATCAACTCTTCTCCACTGTTTAGTCGGACTTTTGACACCAAATGAAGGAACCGTAATAGTTAACGGAAAAGAGCTTGGAAATTTGAAGCACAAAACGCTTGCACAACAAGTTGCCTATGTTCCTCAGGATTATCATATTAATTCCAATCTCACAGTAGTTGATTATCTATTAACTGGTCGTGCACCTTACCTTTCTTTTCTCCAAACTCCGCATCAGAAAGACGTTCAACTTGCTGAAACCTATTTACAACGTTTTCATCTTTCACCTTTTCGTGATCATCCCTTTATCTCATTAAGCGGTGGTCAACAGCAACTAATTACGATTATTCGAGCCCTACTTCAACAACCGCGCTTGTTAATTCTCGATGAACCTATGGCTGCCCTTGATTTAAGTCGACAGTACGAAATATTAAAACTAATTCAAGACTTAGCTCAACAAAAAATCACCATTATTCTTACTACCCACCTTCCAGACCATGCTTTAATGCTACCAACTACAATCGGCCTTCTTGATTCAAAAGGTTCCATGCTTACTGGATCGTGTGAGGAGTTAATGACAACTGAACAGCTAGAAAGGATCTATCAGGTTCCACTAACTCTTACTTACCTCCCCCGATTACAACGATATACTTGTCAAATTAAGCTCTAGTTAAAAACATCCCCTTGCTTTGGATAATTAATATCCAGTTTAGGGGATGCTTTTTTTATGCTAATTTTCACCAGCTAAAATTTGCTTTGCCTGTTTAACTGTTAAATTGTAGTGGTAGTATTTTTGGTAAAATTTTTGAACTTCAGAGACCATGTTAATATTCTTCATTTCTTGGGGATGAAGAGTCTTAGCTGCCCATAAGACTTGAAGTGCTTCTTCCGCACTATAACGATCCCATGGGAAGGTCCCTTGAGGATTTCCGTATACTTTGTTTTCGCGCACAGCCTTCAATTGACTTAGCTGACTGTTAGCACGTAACGCTTTTCGCGCTTGGGCAGTAGATGTACTACCAACGATAATTACATCTGGATTCGCTTTAATCAATTCTTCAGGCGTAACTGAAATTTGATTTCCCTTTTTAGAAATAGCATTCTTTCCACCTGCTAGTTTAATCCATTCGTTAACAATTGTTTTTTGTCCGTCAACCTTGGTAAGATCTGTTGCATTAACAATATGAAGAACCGTTGGCGTTGATTTTCGGCTCTTCAAATGCTGCTTAACAAGATTAATGTTGTTTGTTAATTCTTTATTGTATTGCCGAGCAATCTTTGGAGAATTTCCCCCTAAAATCTCTGCAGTTAATGTGACCGATTTCTTTAACCCAGCAAAATCAGTATACATTGCGTTAACTGTTGGTAGTTTTGCTTGACGGGATTCCTTTATTTGAGCTTGATCGGAAGCAATTACAACGTCCGGTTTTATTTTTACCAATTCTTCAACTTGAATTTGATTGCCTGCTAATGGCGCAGCAACTTTAGCAATTTTTGGATCTACCACTGTGAACCAATGTTGTTTCTTAACAAGAGGAGTAGTGGCAACTAGTTTGTTTTGTCCCCCTAATAACAGCACAACCTGATTATTAGCATGCCATAAGTCAGCAACACGGTTAACTTTCTTTGGGATCTTTATTTTCTCCCCTGTCATATCTGTTACGGTTCTTGTTGAACTAGCCATCGCCGAACTGCTAATAATACTACTAAACAGTAAAAAGATTGCTAAAAGTTTCAATAATTTTTTCATTATGGTCTCCTCTATTTTATTTATATTTAATTATAGGCGAGTTAAATACAAATAAAATAAGGGTTTTTATCTAATTCCCTAATATTTTCTTACTCTTTTTCGTATTAAAATCAAAGAAAATGGAGGAATATTTTATGAAGCGAAATCTTAAATCAGCAGTATATAAACACCTAAACTTTGCTAATGATTTTCAAAATTTCTTTGATTTTCCGGATTTTCGTGAAATGAGACCAATCATCCGTGAAGCAGTTCAGCAGCTTGCTAAAGATAGCTTTTCGCAACCAGTCTTACCTGTTAAAATTGAGCATCAGGCACTTGCAATTGAGCAACAATTGGAACGGGAAACTAGAAAATATCAGCAACAAGACGGTTTCTACCCTAATCAGCAGTCTGAACTCCATAATTTAATCCGGCTCTACACAAACCTCTTACAAACGATTAGTAAACGTGAAATAATTGATCAAGAGATTGAAGATGTTATTTATGCCGTCAGCCAAACTCGTGAAAGTCTCCGTAAACTAAAAAAGCTTGAAGGTTCCGGAGATTTATATGAGGATAGTCAAGATAAGGAACTTGTGCCAGGAACCTTTTATGATATTGTAACGCGACAGCTAATCCGACCTTACTTGTTAAATCCACAAGGAAAGATGATTCCGAAAAACGTTAATTACGAGGGACGACAATTAGTAATTCAAATGATTACTTATTGCTATCGTGACTGGGATTCTTATCTTACCCACCAATACGATGAGCAATACAACATCAAAAATGAACGTGGCCTGACAAGCAGGGAGTATTACGATAAATTAGAGGAAAACGAACTAAAATATGCTGACCATGCCTATGCTGAGGTGATTGCAGATACGTTTAACGAATTTAAGAAAATTCTTGTCCCCAAATATCTTGCCGCTCTTGATATTATGTCAACTAACATTGAGAAAATACTCATCCAATATCCTCGTCTCCGCTTGCAGTTCAATCAGGTAATCGCAAACAATTTTAAGCTCGATACCCATGGGAAAATGCACGTGATGGACGCCCCACTCCAAGATATAAGAAATAAGTATAACTACTACCGTGAAAACTTTAGTTAGGAGATTTTAGATGATATGAAGCCCAAAATTACACCGGAAATGAAATTAGGGATGAGAGAGTTTGAAAATACCATGTTTATGCTCAAAACAATCCCTTGTGAAGGAAATATCAATCGTTTTGCGCTTCAAGGTAACCTCAACCCAGAACGATTAGATAACATTGCCTGGTTCTTACCGGCATATCTTTCAGCCGATTTCAACCTCTTCTTTATTTTTGCTCCAAACGTCAATAATCGTTGGGCAATTAGTTGCTCACAAGTTCATATTGAGAATGATAACCAAATTACAGCAATGAGCGAAACTGTTCCCACTGGTCTTGGTTTGAATGCAGTAAACGAATTGAGTCCTAGTTCCGCAATTGAATTGGTAGCTTATCTAAAAACACTCGAAGTAAATGGATTAGGTTATTTTGACGAAGAAGTTGGTAAAGAAGAAAATGTCCGTCTTCAATAAACAATATATGATCGATAATTATTAGAGAGCCGATTTTTTATATACTTATTATTAAAAGACACCCTTCACATTTGTGTGAGGGGTGTCATCATCTATACAACTCTCTATATTCGAACTTTTACTAAAAAACCACCCATAAATTCAAATCATATGATGATTCGAATCCCTAATAACGAGCTTTATTATAAATAATCAAATAAAACAAGTATTCACGAAGTAATTTTTGATGGAGCACCTTCAAATCCATTAAAAAACTTCCCTAATGAAATTTAGACCTCTTGTTATCAACTATAAATAAAAATCAATTTAGAATGTAACTTTACCGAAAGTAATTTTGTTAATGTAGCGCTATTAATCATAAACTACTTTATATTAAAACTAACAATTATTTTATACGCATATTACAAGTTATTTAGTACGGTCGAAGGAGTATATGAACTGTATTCAAATACTCTAAATTTATTTTTGGGGTAAACGTATTATCATTTAAGAATGGAGTTAACATTTTAACTAAATTGGTTATTTTATAGCATTCTCTAAGAATATATGATGTCAAAAAAGCCTATATCAATTCATTTTCCCCGTAGGTTTTCTAATAAAAATACTTAGTAAATATTAATCAACTCCTCTTAATTATTTTTAATTTTTTATTGCATTTTCCATTCTATTATCGCATAATTGCTATACATAGCTGTTTGAAACATACAATTTTATATCCTGTGATAATTATAATTCATTAATAAATTCAAAAAAATGATGAACATCAACTTTTGAAATTTTAATAAAGGAATAATAGCTATGAAAAATAAAGATTATATACATCGTGTCCCACTATTTAATGATTTATCTAATGAGGGTAAGGAGTATCTTAAAAGTTTACTACATCACAAAGCTTTTAACAAAGGAGATCTTATTTTTTCACCGAATTCACAAGATGAACTAATTATTGTTGTTTTAGGCCAAATGAAAGTTTATAAGTTGAATAAAGATGGAAAAGAACATATTATCCGAATTATTGGCGCTGGAGATTACGGGGGAGAAAATTATTTGTTCGATCTGCACAATACAACAGTTTATGGTATTGCTCTAACCAAGACTGAAGTGTGTATCCTCTATAAAGCAGATTTTCACAAACTACTAAAAATAGACCATCAAGTTGGACAAAATCTTTTAAAATTAAACGCTAAAAAATCAGTTGAATTAGAAAGACAGGCACAATTACTATCTTTTTATCGCGTTGATGTCAGATTAGTAGCCTACTTAGAAGATCTTTATAATGTTGCTTATAACGAAGAAGAAAATTCTATTACCCTCCCAATGTCGTTAAAAAACCTTGCAAGTTATTTAGGAACTAGTGCTGAAAGTCTCTCCCGTTATTTTAGGGATTTTGAAGCAAAGGGCTGGATAGAACGACATCACAGAAAAATTATTATAAAGCCAGCTTTTTGGGAGGAGTTTAAGTAGGCCTTATGCATATAACATAATTTTAATAGCTATTTATATCCTGAACGTTGATATTAACTAAATTAACATGGAAATAAAATGAATTTTGAAGATTTTTATCATCCAATTGATTTTAATTTCTTCATAAGTAAAAAGATGGTGACCGTCGAGAAAAATATCTCGCGTCACCATCTTTTTATATTTCTTCTGCTTGTTTGTATAGCTTTGAGATCACTTTTGGCGGTAAATTACTATTTTCAAGAAAATCTAGCAACTCATCACGGTTAATGCTGCCTGCTTGAATTCCACTAATAATCTCACTTGACAGTTTAGGTTCTTCTAAATTAATTTCCATTTCAGATACTAATTTAGCAATATCTTTGGTCCTTAACAATTCATAATTAGACCATCCCCGGTTCCATGGACGCCGGATATTTGTAGCAATTAATGCTAAGATTTTAATCAATGGTTCATTAGCTTTATCCTGTTTAACACTCAGGCCATGCTCCTCGTTTAAGAATGCAACAACCTTATTGATTGCATCATTTACACTTGATAATTTAAGCCCATAATCACTCATTTTCAATTGATAAAGTGATAGGAAAGCAGCGCCTTTAAGGTCGTCTCCAGATAATCCATATTGGTTTGCAAGCAGTTCTTCTAATTCTTGTTGATAGTTGCTGATATTTGCAAATGGATTAAAGTTGCTATCACTTAAGACTTCTTTTTCTGGAATATAGTATATCATTCCCTGTTGATGTTTATAAAATGAAGGAAGCCTATTTTCATCTTTAATAAGAAGTGGACTAAAGATGAAAATTTCAGGAGCAATGTCAACATTCGTAAATTCTTTTTTAAAATCAATGATACAGTATTCCATGGTAATTTCGTCGAATTTATTTTGAATGTATTGATCAAATCGCTCTTTATCAATTGCGGGATTTTGCGAATGAATAATTTGGTAAGCTTGTTGGGCAGAAATAAGGCCATACAAAGCAATGAATGATTTAAGATATTCGTCCAGCATTTTATCAGTTTGTGGATTGAATACTACTGGAAGCTTCTCTGATTCACTAAATAATGAAGCGAGAAAATCCTCTATTACTTGATCATCATCTTCATCTCCGTACTCTTCCCCAAGATCGACAGAGTCTTTTTGTGTATATACGAGAATGTCATCATATTCATTATCACTAAGGATATTTTGATCTTTCAAGTACTTCGCTAGTTTTTTCAAAGAAGCCTTGATATTCGTGCGTTCTGTTTTGCCTACTCCGTGAAATTCTAGTTCATCGACACTAGTCTGAATATCAAGATTAAAAATAGTGCTTAAACGATAGGCAACCCATTCATTAAGATAAAATTGCAAGTTATCTCGATAGCGGCGAATAGTTTTAGTACTATAATTATGTTTAGCATCAGCAAGGAAAAGGTCTAAGAGTCGATTATTTGCATCTTGAATTTGTTGGATTGCATTATCAACCCCATCGGCAGTAAGTTTTTCTCCATCTACCTGACTTAATCTTCTTAACTTATTAGTAATTTCTTTTAAGTACAATTCTTCTAAATTTACGTGTTTAATGTTAAACGGTTGAGCCATTTCGATTATCCTAACCGTCTCGTCTTCACCAACATAAATCCTACCCTTTTGTTGTACCCTTTTAACCAATGATTTTGCTAAGTCTACTTCATTGACTAAGTTTTTGGCTTGTGGCCTTATGACATCTTGATAAAAATTAGTTATAGTTTTTATTTGTAAAGGGTGAATCGTTTTACCGATCTGCCAATCCCCACCTGTGGCTAGGTAATCTGCCAATGAGTCGGCAGACAACCCTAATTCTTGCCAAATTATTGCTAGTTGTTTCTCAAAGCGATCTTTAATCGTCTGTTTATTTTTAGCATTTACATCAAATAAGACAATTGCCATCGTAGTAGCATCATTTAAGAAAATCATGTTCTTTTTACGTTTAGCAGTATAGTAAGTAGCATGCCATGAAAAAAGCGGATTAGCTAAGACCATTGCCATATTCTCTTTGTTTGTTGCTTTTTGATAAGTATTAAATAGCTTCTGTGCTTTCTTTTCGACGTTAATAAACACTTAGTTTCCCCCATCTCTTTCCGTAATCATTACATTTCCATCTTCTGGATTTCCATAGACTTCATAAGCACCATTCAACTTAATTTCCCGATAGTCTTGACCAGCATAGTTTCCTTTAATCGTATACTTTCCATCTGGTAAGGTGCCAACAGGTTGGAAGAGCTCTGGTACCGGCTTTTTATCTGTGACGATAATCTCAAATTCGCCGTCTACTCCCCCGTTGCTAAATGTCAATTTTTGACTAGTATCATCATTAATAATGACAACCTCAGCTTTATCAGTAGTTTGACGTATTTCTTCTTCCATTCTAAATTCTCCTACCTTTTTATTTATTACATTTTACAATTATCATTCCCATTTTGCCAATTATCTTTATTAATATTCATAAAGAATAATTTGCGGTATACTATTAATAGACAATTTATTGCATTAGGGGTGCCCATAGTGCTGGGCTGAGATATGCAGTGATGCATGGACTCTAGAACCTGTAAGTTAACGCTTGCGTAGGAAAATGCACCGAACTTTAATACTCAAAGTAGGTGTATCTCCTACCTTGAGTATTTTTTATTTAAGGAGCTAATTTTATGGTACAACGTCAAATTGACTGGTCACTGATCGATCGAGTTCGTACTAAAAACCCGATTGTCCTTAATCTCGCCAATTTAATAACAATTGATAAAGTTGCCGATGCCGTTAGTGCTGTCGGCGCGTCGCCGATTATGTCTGTTGAGCCCACTGAAGCAGATGAGATGGTGGCACTGGCGAATGCCCTTTCTATCAATCTCGGAACAATCAATGAGCATCAGGCGACACAAATTAAGACGGTTTTGCGAGCTGCCACGCCACTCACCCCCCTCGTTTTAGATCCGGTAGCGGTAAGTGCGATTCCATCTCGCTTAGAGTTTGCCCACTCATTGCTAAATGATTTTCATTTTGATGTTATTCGTGGTAACGCCAGTGAAATTGCTGCTTTAGTAGAAGCTGACAATACTAGTCATGGAATCGACGCTGGCAAAGTTCCTAATCAGGTTCAAATTGCCGAAACGTGTGCTCGACGTTACCATTCAATTGTAGTCTTAACTGGTGAAACTGACATAATAACTGATGGGCAAGTTATCTATGAAAATCCCTTTTCTGCCGAGATGTTAACGATGAATGTGGGTAGTGGCGACATGCTTTCTAGTATCATCGCTGCATTTTTAGGGACTACTACTAATACTTGGGATGCTTGTATTGTTGCAACGGTTTTGGTATCTGCTGCTGGAGTATTAGCTAACCGTTATTCAGTTGGACTCGGTTCGTGGCAAGTACAATTTTTTGACCAACTTTCGATTATGGATACGAAATCATTACTAGAATTCTTTGAGGAAAGTGAGGAAGATTACCTTGATTAATGATTATCCCCAGGCTCTAACAATTGCTGGAACTGATAGTGGCGGTGGTGCTGGTATTCCAGCAGATGTAAAAACGATGCAAATGCGCGGCGTATACTCAGCGATGGTAGTTGTAGCAGTCACAGCTCAAAATACATTGGGAGTGCAAGATGCCCTGCGAATGCCTGAAAAATTAATTGATGAGCAATTTGCTTCAATCGCTAATGATTTGAAAATTAGGGCTTGTAAAACGGGGATGCTGGCTGACCCTATCCGCGTAAGAGCGGTTGTACGAAATTTAAAAAAATATGATTTAGGGCCGCTTATTGTTGATCCGGTCATGGTAGCAAAGGGTGGCGCAAAGTTGCTTAGTGATGATGCGATTTCAATTGTAAGGGATGAACTTATCCCCCTCGCCTCTCTGGTTACGCCAAACATTCCAGAAGCTTGTGAGTTGACGGGAATCGCAATAAGGGATAAAAATGATATTAAAAAGGCTGCCCGCGAATTGCAAATGCGTGGAGCAAAAAATATTCTCATAAAAGGTGGCCATGCAGAATCTTCAGACAAGGCTGATGATTATATTTTATTTGAAGATGGTAATGATATGTGGTTAACTGCTCCCCGTGTTAATACTAAAAATACTCACGGAACTGGTGATACAATTTCTGCATGTATTACTGCGGAAATTGCTAAGGGTCACTCCATGGAACAGGCGATTATGATTGGGAAGACATATGTTGAAAAGACGATTAGCAAGGGTATTAATGTTGGTCATGGTCATGGCCCACTTAATCACTGGGTTAAAATTGAAGGAGACGATCTAAAATGATGTTTGATCCAAAAATGTTACAAGTATACTTAGTTGGTGGAACACAAGATGTCCATAATGACGTTGTTAAATTTCTTGAAAAAGTGGAGCTAGCAATGGAGAGCGGTATCACTGCCTTTCAATATCGAGAAAAGGGAAATTCGAAGTTACGGCCTAATGAACGAGTAGACTTAGGACTAGAATTACGGACTTTATGTACGCGCTATGGAATTCCATTGATTGTTGATGACGATTATGAATTGGCTCAGCAAATAAACGCTGATGGAGTTCACGTTGGACAAAATGATACTAAAATTGAACAAGTATCTGTCGCTGTAGGTCATCAGATGTTCATCGGCTATTCCTGTAATACACCAGAACAAGTTGAACGTGCTAATACAATGGACTTTGTTGATTATATTGGTTGTGGTCCCGTTTTCCCTACAAAATCAAAGCCTGACGCTGATGCTGCTATTGGTATCAATCGTCTTGAACGTTTAAACATGATTAGCGAACGTCCTGTAGTTGCAATTGGGGGCATCGATGAAGAAAATATGAAAGTTGTTCATGACACTGGCGTTGCAGGGCTAGCTGTTATTTCCTTAGTCTTTGATAGCAAGGATCTCGCAGCAACTGTAAAGAAAATGAAAAATTTGTATAAATAAAAAATAGCAAGGTTGGAAGTAATTTCAGCCTTGCTATTTTATTAGGGAATATTTTTACTAAAGGTTAGTTTGTCCTTGCTTTTGCTTCCTGCATCCACTTTGAAATTCCAATTGAAATTGCGACTCCAATCCCCAACGGAAGAAAAGCTGTAAAGTTAAGGTGACAAACTTCAAATAACATAAATAATGCTATTAACGGTGCCTGCTGTGACGCTGCTAAAAACAATGAGGCCCCGATAACTGCACACTGAGTTAAGGTAACAACCGGGAAGAAGTGCATATAAGGAATACCGAGAAATACTCCAATAACTGCTCCAGCGGCAATCGATGGCGTCAGTGTTCCTCCATAGCCTCCACATTTGATTGTAAATAAGGTAACTACTACTTTAGCAACTAGACCAAACAAGAGCGCTCCTAGGACCTGAGAATTGACGGTGGTCGTATTCATGGCTAATTGAGCAAGTCCCCGCCCGTTTCCCATAATTTGTGGATAAAAAGCTGCAATTGCTCCTGCTGAGAATGATAAAAGTGGTAATTGCCAAAAAATATTTTCACCCGTTGCCCGTTTACTAGAAGCTGCTTTAACTCCTTGTTTAAACCAGGTTCCGGTTACTCCAAGGATTAATCCTAGCACAATTGCTAATGGAACAGATAGCAAAGAGAAATCTCGACTCCCGACAATATAATATGGCTCGAATCCTTTTAAAATCGAACCAATCATTGTCGCAATTACTGACATAATTAAGCTAACGGAAACTGAACGAGCATTAATGCGCCGGTATAAAATTTCTAAACAGAAAACAGTTCCTGTAATAGGTGCAATATAGACCCCCGCAAAGCCAGCTCCAGCAGCAGCGGCGATTAATAAACGTTTATCTTCGTCATTAAGGTGCAACCACCGATAAGAATCAAGCACTCGAGACCATTTCTGAGCGATAGCAGCCCCTGCTTCTCGTGGGGCTAATTCACGACCGATGGAATTCCCAGTCCCTACGAAAAAGATCTGGGTAACCACGTGAATAAATGTTTTTCTTAACGGCATCTCTTTACCATTCAGGGCATTCTTAATACTAACCGGATGATAATGACGTTGAAGAAAGTACCAAATAATTGTAGCAATTATCCCCCCTATTAGCACTGAGGCAAATCGATGAAGAGGAAAAATATTAATATTAACTGGAATCTTATTTGTCTCGTTAAAGTTTAAAAAATAGTGCTCTGTTAAATCTAGAATAGCGCTAAGGATCAATGAGCTAAAACCAACAACTATTCCAAGAACAACCGTTGCAATAGCTAATGGAATGTTCTCTTGCGTTTCTTTCATCTTCTCGTCTCCTATAAAAATAAATCAACTTCCAGTTTATCACGGATGAATGTAAAAAGATAACAACAATCTCTCACTATGTTGAATATTATGTAAACTAAAATAAGACCGAAGAATACGCGCTAAACTTCTTCCTCGGTCTTATCTTCTATCTCAGATTATTGTTGGACATATGTTTGTGTTTGGGGATTAAATTCAAATGTTAATTTTTGATCAGTTAATTCTACAAAGATCTTCCGGTAATTTTTATCATAACCATTATGAGACATATCTATTGTTACTCTATTTTGAGAAGCCTTGATTTGATAAAGGTTGTATTCACCACTTTGATAAGCAAAGTCAAGGCCGTTATCTTGGTAATGAATATATGAGGCATGTTGTCCATATAAGCGGAAGGTCATTGTTTCGTTAGGTTCATCACTAATATGACTTACTTCAGGTCCCCATGGAATAATCGTATTCTTTTTAACGAATAATGGTAACTTATCAATTGGCGCTTCTACTAAAATTGACCGCTTACCTGCATATTCAACACCGTTCCAAAAGTCAATCCACTCTCCTGCTGGTAAGTATACTGCTCGTGTATTTTGGCCTTCTTGAACTACGGGAGCAACTAGTAATTCATCGCCAACCATATATTCATCGTTCATTGTCCGAACAGTAGGATCCTGATCGTAGTTTAATACTAACGGACGCATTATTCCGAGCCCATTCTTTGTCTCCTTGTAACAAAGATCGTATAAGAATGGAATAAAACGATATCTTAACTTTAAATACTTCCGGTAGATTGAGAGCGTTGGTTCACCGAATACCCAAGGTTCTTGTGCACGGGTTCCCATTGAAGCGTGATTACGATAGAGAGGACTAAATAAGGCTGCCTCAATCCACCGTGTTAGCATTTCGGCCGTGGCATCTGCACCAAATCCACCAATATCAGTTCCCGCAAAGGTAAAGCCACTCATTCCTAAATTACATAATTGAGGAATCATCATTTGTAGATGAGGCCACAAACTTTGGTTATCACCTGTCCAGACGGTTGAATACTTTTGCGTTCCCGCATAAGCAGCCCGAGTAATGACATAAGGTCGTTTATGGCTGTATTTCTTTAATCCATTGTAAGTGGCCTTTGCCATATTATGTCCATAAACATTATGCAATTTCTTATGGGTAGAAGGGTATTTTCCGTCACTAAAGACAATATTATCAGGGATTTCACCTTCAAATGATGCTGGTTCGTTCATATCGTCCCAAATCCCTGCTGTTCCGGTATCAACAAGGTATTTGCAGTTATCAGCCCACCATTGCTGTACTTCTTCTCGGCCGAAATCAGGAAAAACAGCATCACCAGGCCAAACCTTATTAACATAAACGGTCCCATCTGGATTCTTAACAAAGTATCCTTTCTTAACTCCTTCTTTATAAATTTTATACTTTTTATCTTGCTTAACACCGGGATCAATAATCGGCATTACTCTAAATCCTTGGTCTCTCAACTTTGAAACAAATGCTTGAGGATCAGTAAACTTTTCGTTGTTCCAAGTAAATACTCGGTAACCATCCATATAGTCAATGTCAAAATGGATCACATCACAAGGAAGATCATTTTCTCGCAGTTTAGTCGCAATTTCTTGAACTTTTTCAGGACTTACACTGTACCCCCAACGCGATTGCTGATAACCAAGTACCCATTTTTGTGGCAATGGAACACGCCCAGTAAGGTAAGTATAATTTGTAACAATATCGCTCAAGTGCGGACCACCGATAATGTAATAATCAAGATTACCAGCAACTGCGGAATAAAAGTAGTAATTAGCATTTTCTTTTCCCAAATCAAGATGACTCCGATAAGGATTATCAAAGAAAAGGCCGTATGGATGACCGTTCTTCAAGCCTAACATGAAAGGAATAGATTTATAAAGCCGGGTAAAACTTTCTACTTGAGGTGCTGGATTATCAGTGTTCCAGTTATCGTATTCGTAGCCACGTTTATTCAAGTACCCAGTTTTATCACCAAGACCATATATCTGTTCATCAGTGGCTAAAGATTTAATTACCTCAAAATATGTCTTATCTTGGTCACTTCCACCAGCAATATCATGCCCTTCGGCGGCAACTAATTTTGCATGAGCCTCATCTAGTCCACGGTCAATCGGTGTTCGCTTACCCTGATAATCAATGACTAATGGATGACCTTCCTTGTCATATACATCCATTTTCTCGTTGTCGTATATTTTTACAATTAACGCTGCCGTAGTTAATTCAAGATGGTCACCATGATCTAAAACTGTAAATTTAGTTTTAATTGTCTTATCGCCTTCAATGGCATATGATGCTCCTTTTTCACCGTGATCTTGAAATACTCGAATGATTTCAGGCGTAATAACTGATAAAATAATTGAACTGTTTTGATAATTAATCGTAACCCTTTGATCAACAATTGCATATCCACGTAATTGGTTATTCATTAATATCGTCCTTCCACTTTTTTACTTTTATTGTATCGCATTTATTTTAAATGTAAACGTTTTCGTAGAGGGAGGATAACTTTTTAAGAATAAATGGGATATAATTAATTGTAATAATGAAAATGAATGAGGCTTATAAATAATGCATAAAAAAGCACAAATTGGATTCGGACTTTTTTGTTGGATTCTATTCGGAGTATTACTCTTCAATGTTTTAACTAAATCTTTATTTATTCGTTCAATTGATGCGGGTGGCTTTGCCCTAACCACTCCAGTATCTGAGATCAAAACTAATATTCTAACCGAATTAACTTTTATGGGTGACCCAGTTACAGTTGGCATTATAACAATCGGCTTAATGCTTCTATTATGGCGTCGCGGAAGAGCAACCGATAGCGTTTGGTATGGTATGTTACAATTTATCGGTTACTGTTTAGTAATATTAATCAAGTATAGCGTTACTCGTCTTCGTCCTCCCTATCGGTTAATTGATGTTAGTGGATATAGTTTTCCAAGTGGACATACCTTTTCAACAGTTATTTTTACTTTTACGATCTTAGCTCTTCTTTTACCCTATTGTAAAGTTAAATGGCAGAAGGTATTATTAGAAATCCTCGGCGCACTATGGATTATTATTATTATGTATTCGCGAGTTTATTTACGGGCTCATTTTACTTCCGATGTAATTGGGGCCTTCTTCTTAGCTACCGGATGGTGGTTATTAGCTAATAGTCAGCGCGCTATTTTCTTTCATTGGTTACAAAAACCAGTCAATAAAGTCTAATTAGTAAAGCACTGAGCTATAATTGATGTAAAAGTTATAGTTTGGTGTTTTATTTTTCAGATAAACGAATCGCTATATAATTCTAATCCATAACATCCTTTTGTATGTCTGTTTTCCGTAACGATATCTGGAGCTAAAATAGAATTAAGTTTCCTAAAAAAATAATTAAGCGGTAGAATGTGCTGTAAAAAAACTGTTTCTTAAAATTACGTGGGTTATTTTTGAAAACGGGAGTGATAATTTTATGTTGTTCTGCCATAAATAAAAAATCTCCTTATAAGTTATAAGAGATCTTGGGTAGCACCGGCTAGACGTATTGATATTTACTACTTACCTTTTACTGCCTAGCTAGATTCAAGGCGTATAAAAAAGGACATGCATTGTTTAATACAGTGCATGTCCTTTTGCTATAGCGTGGCAACGTCCTATCCTCGCAGGGAGCGATCCCCCAACTACTTTCGGCGTGTTGAAGCTTAACTTCTGTGTTCGGCATGGGTACAGGTGTATCCTT
>NZ_JAJGUI010000060.1:0-2505 GCF_020784875.1 Limosilactobacillus reuteri subsp. simiae
CTTAAGGCAAAAGAGGCCTTTTTTATATAATTTTTATCGCCCACCCGCATAGCAGGTGGTTTTTTGTTTCGTGCACTCGCTCTGCTCGCGCACTCAACCAGGTCTAAAGACATTAATATAAAAGCGAAGGTGAGGATTTCCCCATCTTCGCTTTTATGTTTATTTAATTTTATTCAGCTTCAACGTCAGTTTCTGTTGCTGGTTTTTCCTTTCCGTAATTATCTAAATATGCATTATATTTTTCACGGTCAAGAGCACCTTCAGATTCACCGATAACAAGTGTGGCAATTGAATTACCAACCACATTTACGGCAGTTCGTCCCATATCAACGAAACGATCAATTCCGGCAATGAAAGTCAAACCAGCCATTGGAACCCCAATTGTAGAAACACTAGCAAGCAATACAACAAAAGAAGCTCCTGGAACCCCAGCCATTCCCTTACTAGTAATCATCAAAACAACCAGCAGAGTAATTTGGTGAGAAATACTAAGATGAAGTCCATATGCTTGTGCTAAGAAGATCGCCGCTAATGATTGATAAATTGCAGATCCATCAAGATTAAAAGTATAACCAGTTGGAATAACAAAAGCTGTAATACCCTTGCTTACTCCCATCTCGTGCGTCTTTTTCATCAAACGAGGCAACGTAACTTCTGAACTGGCAGTAGTAAATGCCAAAACAATCTCATCAAGGATAGCGCGCATCGTCTTCCAATAACGTAAATGGAAAATATGAGCAGTAATACCGAGGACAACAATAATAAAGATTAACATTGTCACATATGCAATCACAATAAATAATCCCAATGGTAGCAGAGCACTAATACCCATTTCCGCGATTGTCATTCCAATTAAACCAAAGACCCCAATTGGTGCAAACTTCATGACCCAATTAGTAACTTTGAACATAACTTCTGAAACTGCATTTAATACATCAATTAAAATTTTAGCCTTTTCCCCAACAGCTGCAATTCCTAATCCGAAAAGAACTGAGAACAGGATAACAGGCATCATGTCACCATCAGACATGGATTTAAAAATGTTCGTTGGAATAATCGACAAAATTAATGGCCAGAATCCGCTACTATGTTCTGCAGACTTTGCAGTGGACATGTATTGCGAAATATCAGTTGCATGAAGTTTATGAATATCAATAAACGAACCTGGATGGGTAATGTTAGCCATTACGATCCCTAAAATTAACGCAATTGTGGTTAAAACTTCAAAATAAATTAATGTTTTTCCACCAATCCGTCCTAACTTTCTAATATCACCAATATTAGCAATTCCCACAGTCAAGCAAGAAACAACAATTGGCATTACGATCATTTGAATCAGCCGGATAAAGATTGTTCCTAAGCTCTGCATAACAGTGATGGCACCCTTATTTTGATAGAAAATTAATCCACAAATAATACCAAGGGCCAGCCCAATCATAATTTGCCAGCCCATACTGAGGCGTCCGAAACGATATCGCTTCACTTTATATCAATCTCCCTTATGTAGTCTTATTATACTTTAGCACATTTTTAGTAAGATTTTAGCAATTTTTAAGATTTTATTTAATTAAATCCGAACACTTTTTGCTCTTTCTAGGTATTTTATTCACTTCAATATAATAATTCTAATTTATAATTCGTAATTTTCACTAAAGAAAAATAAGACCGCTACTAAGTATTTCTCTAATATGATAGAGTGTTTAGAGAATATTTAATTGAACAGGAGTAATTTATGAACGCTTGGATAACGGAATTTATTAATCAGTTTGGTTATTTTGCAATTGCCTTACTAATTGCCCTTGAAAATGTCTTTCCACCGCTACCATCCGAAATTATCCTTACAATGAGCGGATTCATGACGACCACCACTTCATTATCAATTATTGGTGTAATTATCGCCGCAACAATTGGTTCACTTATTGGGGCACTTATTTTATATGCCCTTGGTCGCCAGTTAACTGTTAAACGTCTCGAACGTCTTCTTAGTCATCGTTTATTTAAACTTCTAGGCTTCCATCAGGATGATGCTAAAAAAGCAGTCGATTGGTTTAATAAGCATGGCTCAGGCGGCATTCTTTATGGACGCTGCATTCCCGTTATTCGCAGTTTAATCTCTATTCCTGCTGGGATCGCGCAAACTTCATTAGGGAAATTCTGCCTTCTCACTACGATCGGAAGCGCAATTTGGAATACACTGCTTGTCGTTCTCGGCGCTTGGGTCGGCCAATCGTGGAATAAAATTGTCATAATCTTTAATGATTATACAACCATTGCTATTATTATCATGGCGATCGTTTGCCTATACTTTGCTTATCGGTGGTACCAAAAAAGAATAAAAAAATAAAACGATTCAGTTTCAATTAGTAAAAGCAATAACGCCATTACTATCGGCTCTACAATTTTAAGTACTGATGGATTTAACATCAGTGCTTTATTTGTTTAAAATTTAAAATAAAAAAGCGAAAGATGGTTGGACCCCGTCTTCGTTAAGAAAGGACCATCTTT
>NZ_JAJGUI010000061.1:0-21299 GCF_020784875.1 Limosilactobacillus reuteri subsp. simiae
AAAGATGGTCCTTTCTTAACGAAGACGGGGTCCAACCATCTTTCGCTTTTTTATTTTAAATTTTAAACAAATAAAGCACTGATGTTAAATCCATCAGTACTTAAAATTGTAGAGCCGAAAAAATAAGCTTTTTTCTTATCCTCAAAGGTTTTATTTTATCTTCTTTAAGTGAAATTTATTTCTTATTTATACTTTCACTAATTAGCGCTAATTCAGCTGCTGCACATTCTTGATCTAATTCGTTCCAGTTAGCGGTAACGTTAAAAACGTTTAATTTATTTACTGACATTATAACATCCTCCTTGACCTTATACCGTTATTCTCTTTCATCTACATTTTGTATCATACTACAATTGGTCTAAAAGTCAACTATTATAATATCAGTATTTGTAGAACTATTTCACAAATTGGTATAGTTCAATTGCTGGGATCGTTAATGTAATAGTAAAGATAATCGTTTATCAAATTTAGATAAATTATTAATTTTTAGAAATGGTATTCACGGGATAGTTGTTTTGGATTAAGGGAGACTTGCTTTTTAAAACAATGACCGGTATAATTGGAACGTTAATTAATTTACGTTTAATATTAAAGGAGGCAAAGTAACATGCGTAAAGCACACCCATACGGCGTACAAGGCCGTCGCCCAATCGCTTCAAAGTACAAGCGAGCATTAAAAGAAAAGAAGATTGAAGCTATTCGTAAGTGGGCTAAAGAAAAGCCAGCTGAAGAAAAGTAATTCATTCTATAAAAGCTATGCAATCCAATGCATAGCTTTTATTTTTTAATAAAAAGAAAAAACTAAAGCATTAATTAATAAGATTCCTCTTTTAAAAATAACGTTTTAATATTTTATACGCTAATGCTATATTTTGTATGTTAAAATATAGGTAAGCGCTTACAGAAAGCGTCGTTTATAAAAGAGGTGATAGTATGTTTGAGTTTTTAAAACCAGCTCCAGTGGCGAAGCAAAAGGTTCCTGCTGATAAAGTTGGAAGTTCATATCGTTGGCATCAGTTAGGAGTATTGCTTGCAATTTGTATCGGTTACATTGGCTATTATATTATTCGTTTAATTTTCACAACCGAGCAAAATGAAATTATGAAGCAGTATGGTTTTACCACGGCTGATATCGGAATGGTGCTTTCGTGTTTTGGGATTGGTTATGGAATTTCAAAACTATTTATGGGAGCATTAAGTGATAAAAGTAACACTAATCGTTATTTAGCAACCGGCTTAATTATTTCTGCACTGCTTAACTTCGGCTTAGGCTCTACCCGTAGCCTTTATATGATGATGTTTCTAATGTTAATTATGTCGATTGCTCAAGGGATGGGGGCAGCAGCATGCCAGCGTTCTGTTCAATTATGGTGGGGAAAGAAACACCGGGGAGCGATTTACTCGATTTGGTCTTCCGCACATAACGCTGGAGCCTTTGCTTGTGTTGCCGTTGTACAATTAGCAACGTTTATGTTTTCAGGTTCCATTTCTGCTGTCTTTTATACATCTTCAGTGGTTTCGCTGATTATTGCGGCCTTTGTATTATTAGTGGGTGCTGATCGACCGGTTAGTGTTGGGTTGCCAAGTATTTCGGAATATACCGGAGATGAAGTTGTTTTAGAAAACGGAACTGAGTCTGATTCTGAAGAGACGAGTCTGACTTTACCGCAAATTTTTGTTAAATATATTTTGACGAATAAAGTTGTGTGGGCCATTACTCTAACATCAATGTCCTTGTATTTGGTTCGTTACGGGATAATGAGCTGGATTCCAAGCTATCTTGTAGAATCAAAGGGCTTTACGACTAATTTCGCAAAATGGTTAGTGGGTATTTTTGAACTTGCGGCGGTCCCTGGAGTAATTATTATGGGAGCAATTTCCGATGCATTAAAGGGACGTCGAGCTATTGTTTGTATTTTATGTGTAATTGGTTTATTTATTTGTTTGACAACGTATTTCTTTAGTACCAGTCACATTTTGATCGTAAGTGTTCTTTTTATTATGGGAACTTTAATTTACGCCCCATTAACATTGGTTGGATTAATGGTTAATGAAGCAGTTCCTAAATTTGCAGTAGGTTCATCAACTGGATTTATGGGCTTTTTCCAATACATTTTTGGTGAAACGTTAGCAACTGCGTTAATTGGTATTTTGGTAGCTAAATATGGCTGGCTTGCAAGTAATATGGTTTTATATACTGCTTCAGCGCTAGCATTTCTCTTATTAGTTTATATTTTTATTGCTGAGCGTCGAGCTGAAAAGATGGTCGATGCTGACAAAAAAGATTAAATTTTCGCTAAAACAGGGCTTTGAAGAATTTTTAGCCTTGTTTTTTGATTTAATTATAATGGTCAAGAATTTTTCGCAAAAAAATATTAAATAATAGTTAAAACATTTGACCTTTTTTGACCAATCGAGTATAGTATTATTATCCGTTAGCATATAAGACTAACGAGTGCTAATTTATTAAGGAGGCCATATTATGAATTTAGTACCTACTGTCATTGAGCAATCATCTCGTGGTGAACGTGCTTATGACATCTACTCACGGCTTCTGAAGGACCGTATTATTATGCTCTCTGGTCCAATTGAAGACGAAATGGCAAATTCAATTGTTGCGCAACTTTTATTCCTTGATGCGCAAGATTCAACTAAAGATATTTATTTATACATTAATTCACCTGGTGGAGTTGTTACCTCAGGAATGGCAATTTATGACACCATGAACTTTATTAAGGCTGATGTTCAAACTATTGTAATCGGAATGGCTGCTTCTATGGCCAGTGTATTAGTATCATCTGGTGCTAAGGGTAAGCGTTTTGGATTACCACACTCACAAGTTTTGATTCATCAACCATCTGGTGGAGCTCAAGGTCAACAGACTGAAATCGAAATTGCTGCTACTGAAATTTTGAAGACACGGAAGATGCTTAACGGAATCCTTGCTAAGAATTCTGGTCAACCTATCGAGAAGATCCAGGCTGATACTGAACGTGATCATTATTTGACAGCACAAGAAGCAGTAGATTACGGCTTACTTGATGGTGTAATGGAAAATAATTCAAAATTAAAGTAAAGTGATAATAAAAAAGATCTCCAATTATTCGATTAGTTTCGAATGACGGAGATCTTTTTTATTATCAAAAACGTGCATGGAAATTAACAGCCTTGTGGCGACTATAATATCATTAAAAATGAAAAAGGCTGTTGAAAAAATTCAACAGCCTTATAAAAAATGCGCCCCCCGAGAGTCGAACTCGGATCTCGAGAACCGGAATCTCACGTGCGATCCATTACACTAAGGGCGCGTCAACAAATATTATATTATCTTAAATAAAAATGAATTGCAAGCATTATTTGAAAATTTTAATCAAAATAACGCTTACATCAGAAAAATGTTGTGATTGAATAGACAATTTTTTTGAAGATGGTATCATAAGTATCGTAGGAGTTGTATTATTGCTTAGACCTTACCACTGCGTCACTTACAATGGTTGAGAGTTGCGATGCTGATGTAATGTGATAAACTAAGCAAGTACACTAATTATGTTTTTTCCTAAAGGAGGAATTTGCAGTATGACTGTAAAAATTGGTATTAACGGTTTTGGCCGTATTGGTCGTTTAGCATTTCGTCGGATTCACGAACTTAACACAAATGATATTGAAGTTGTTGCAATCAACGATTTGACTACTCCTTCTATGTTGGCTTACTTACTTAAGTATGACTCAACTCATGGTAAGTTCCCAGGTGAAGTTACATCTACTGATACTGGTATTGTTGTTGATGGTAAGGAATACCCTGTATACGCTGAACGCGATGCTCGTAACATTCCTTGGGTAAAGAACGATGGTGTTGACTTTGTTCTTGAATGTACTGGTTTCTACACTTCTGCTGAAAAGTCACAAGCACACATTGATGCTGGTGCAAAGCGTGTATTGATTTCAGCACCTGCTGGTAACATCCCAACTGTTGTTCCTGGTGTTAACCTTGATACTTTGACTAAGGATGACATTATCGTATCAGCTGGTTCATGTACTACTAGCTGCTTGGCACCAATGGCTAAGGTCTTAAATGACGAATTTGGTGTTAAGGTTGGTACTATGACTACTATCCACGCATTTACTTCTACTCAAGCTATCCTTGATGGTCCTCGTGGTAAGAAGATGCGTAACAACCGTACTGCAAGTGTAAACACTATTCCTCACTCAAGTGGTGCTGCTAAGGCTATTGGTTTAGTTATTCCTGAATTAAACGGTAAGCTTTCAGGTCACGCACAACGTGTTGGTGTTGTTGATGGTTCATTAACTGAACTTGTTTCAATCTTAGACAAGAAGGTTACTGTTGACCAAATCAACGATGCTATGAAGAAGGCTACTAACCCAGCATTCGGTTACACTGAAGATGAAATTGTTTCAACTGATATTATCGGTTCAACATACGGTTCAGTATTCGATCCTTCCCAAACTGAAATTATGGAAGGTGACGATGGTTCACAATTAGTTAAGACTGTTGCTTGGTATGACAACGAATACGGTTTCACTAGCAACATGATCCGGACTTTACTTCACTTTGCTACTCTTTAATTTGAAGTAAAATTAAACTAATTTGATTAAGGTGGGAGGAGGACTACTCCGCCCGCCTTTTTTTATCAAGAGAAGAGGAGACATAATACAATGGCTAAATTAACTGTTGAAGACCTTCCTTTAGAAGGCAAGAAAGTATTAATGCGTGTTGACTTTAATGTTCCAATTAAAGACGGCGTTGTTGGTGACGACAATCGAATTGTTGCAGCTTTACCAACAATTAAATATGTTATTGACCATGGTGGTCGAGCAATCTTATTCTCACACCTTGGCCGAATTAAAAAAGAAGAAGATAAGCCTGGACTTTCACTTCGTCCAGTTGCAGAACGTCTTTCTAACTTACTAAACAAGCCAGTAACATTTGTTCCAGTTACTGAAGGTAAGCAATTAGAAGATGCTATCGACAACATGAAGAATGGTGATGTTTTACTTGTCCAAAACACCCGTTACGAAGACGTTAAGGATGGCGAATATGTAAAGCGTGAATCTGGTAATGATCCTGAATTAGGTAAGTACTGGGCTTCTCTTGGTGATGTATTTGTAAATGATGCTTTTGGTACAGCTCACCGTAAGCACGCTTCTAATGTTGGTATTGCTACTAACATGCCAGGCAAAGCAGCAGCTGGTTACTTGATGGAAAAGGAAATTAAGTTCTTAGGTGATGCAGTAGATAATCCTGAACGTCCATTTGTTGCCATTCTTGGTGGTGCAAAGGTTTCTGATAAGATTGGGGTTATTGATAACCTTCTTGACAAGGCAGACAAGATTATTATCGGTGGTGGAATGGCTTATACCTTCTACGCTGCTAAGGGAATCAAAGTTGGTAACTCACTTGTTGAAAAAGACAAGATTGACGTTGCTAAGCAGATCTTAGACAAAGCTGGCGATAAGCTTGTATTGCCAATTGATAATGTAGTAGCTGATAAGTTCAACAATGATGCTGATACAAAGGTTGTTGAAGGTGATATTGACGACGGTTGGATGGCTCTTGATATTGGTCCTAAGTCTGTTGAAGAGTTCAAGAACGTATTAAAAGATGCCAAGACTGTTGTTTGGAATGGACCAATGGGTGTATTTGAAATGCCAAACTTTGCTAAGGGTACGCTTGAAATTGGTAAATTCCTTGGTACATTAACAGATGCTACAACAATTGTTGGTGGTGGAGACTCGACTGCTGCGGTTAAGGAATTGGGTGTTGCTGATAAGCTTACTCACATTTCAACTGGTGGTGGTGCATCATTAACTTACCTTGAAGGTAAAGAATTGCCTGGAATTGCCGCAATTTCTGACAAATAATTAATGTTTAACTACTATTTATAATTCTTATATAAGAGGCTGAGAAAACTTTTGCTTTTCTCAGCCTCTTACCGTATCTTGGTATTAACAATAAAATGGTAGATAGGAGGGTCAAATAATGAGAGTACCGATTATTGCTGGCAATTGGAAAATGCATAAGGATGTACAAGAAGCTGTCTCTTTTATCGAAAAAATAAAAAATCAGCTTCCACCTGCCGACCAACTTGAAACAGCAATTGCTGCTCCTACTCTTTGTTTGGTACCAATGGTTAAAGCGGCTAAAGAATCTCCGCTAAAAATAATGGCAGAAAACTGCTATTATAAGAATGAAGGAGCCTATACTGGTGAAACAAGTCCATATGCTTTATACCAAGCAGGAATCCATCATGTAATTTTAGGCCATTCTGAACGTCGAACTTACTTTAATGAAACTGATGAATTAATTAATAAAAAAGTGAAGGCGGCATTAGTAAACGGGTTATGTCCGATTGTTTGTTGTGATGATACTATGCGTCGACGAGTTGCTGGAAAGAAAGTTCATTGGGTGGTGAGCCGAATTCTCGCTGATCTTCATGGATTGACCAATGACGAAATTTGTCATGTTACGGTTGCTTATGAACCTAGTTGGGCGATTGGAACAGGCGAGAGTGCTGATCCAGAACAAGCGGCGGAAGGTTGTTACCTTATTCGCCAGACGATTAGTGATATGTATGGCGATGAAGTTGCAAATAATGTTCGAATTCTCTATGGAGGAAGTGTGACAACATCTAATATCAATGCACTAATGGCAAAAAATGATATTGATGGTGTTTTAGTCGGAGCGGCGAGCTTAAATCCAGAAACATTTTTACAATTAGTTCACCATTAGGCGGTTAAATGCTTGTTTTTAATTGTGTAAAATAATACAATGTTAAGTGGAATTGCTTTCCAAATAAATGACAGAGGAGAGATTCATCAAATGTCACTCATTACAGATATTTATGCACGTGAAGTCCTTGATTCACGTGGTAACCCAACAGTTGAAGCAGAAGTTTACACAGAAGCCGGTGGTGTAGGCCGCGGTATCGTTCCTTCAGGTGCTTCAACTGGTGAACACGAAGCTGTTGAATTACGTGACGGCGACAAGAACCGTTTTGGCGGCAAGGGTGTTTTAAAGGCTGTTTCAAACGTAAACAACATTATTGCTAAGGAAATCGTAGGGATGGAAGTTACTGACCAAATCGCTATCGATAAGGCAATGATTAAGTTAGACGGTACTCCAAACAAGGGTAAGTTAGGTGCTAACGCTATTTTAGCTGTTTCATTAGCTGCTGCTCGGGCTGCTGCTGACGAATTACAAGTACCTCTTTACAACTACCTTGGTGGTTTCAACGCTCATGTATTGCCAACACCAATGATGAACGTTATTAACGGTGGTGCTCACTCAGATAACAAGGTTGACTTCCAAGAATTCATGATTATGCCAGTTGGTGCACCAACTGTACGTGAAGCTATTCGTTGGGGTTCAGAAACTTTCCACGCCTTGAAGAAGGAATTGGAAGCTGCTGGTAAAGTAACCTCTGTTGGTGACGAAGGTGGATTTGCTCCTGACTTTGCTAACAACGAAGAACCATTCGAATACTTAATCAAGGCTATTGAAGATGCTGGTTACAAGCCAGGTAAGGACATTGCCATTGCCTTTGACGTTGCCGCTTCAGAATTATGGAACGACGAAGACAAGAAGTACAAGCTTCGTTGGTCAACTGGTGAAGAATACACCACTGAAGAATGGATTAACTACTTATCCGGTATTATTGAAAAGTACCCAGTAGTATCTGTTGAAGATCCAATTGACGAAAACAACTGGGATGATTGGGTAACTATTACTGATAAGTTAGGCAAGAAGGTTCAACTTGTTGGTGATGACTTCTTTGTAACTAACACTGATTACTTGAAGAAGGGTATCCAAATGGGTGCTGCTAACTCAATCTTAATCAAGCTTAACCAAATTGGTACTTTAACTGAAACTGTTGAAGCTATCGAAATGGCTAAGGAAGCTGGTTACACTGCCATCGTTTCACACCGTTCTGGTGAAACTGAAGACACTACTATCGCTGACTTGGTTGTTGCTACAAACGCTGGACAAATCAAGACTGGTTCTATGAGCCGGACTGACCGTCTTGCTAAGTACAACCAATTAATGCGGATTGAAGATCAACTTGGTGATGTTGCTCAATACAAGGGTATCCACTCATTCTACAACTTGAGTCAACAAGCTCGTCAAGACATCGAAAATCGTTAATTTTAAGCATTAGTTAAAAAGAGGCTGGAGAAATAATCCAGCCTCTTTACTATTTTAAAGTGTAAACTGCCAAAACGCAGAATCCCTGTCTATCCTTGCGGGAATAGGACTAAAAACTCGCAAGTGAGTTTAGTCCCACTCCCCTTTTGAATTATAAATTATTCAATTAACATTGAAATCGATTACAACTTTTGTATTAAAAAATAATGAGAAAGAAGCGTTGGAATTTAGTATGAAATATAATATAATCTTTAAGAGTTAAATACAATGAAAGGATAATGATACACATGAAAAAATCGGCACCAGAACTTAATCGTTCGATGACTGCTGGTCAGATGGAAATGATTTCCCTTGGTGGAGCGATTGGTGTTGGACTGTTTATGGGATCAACATCTACAATCAAGTGGACCGGGCCATCTGTTATCCTCGCATATGCGTTTGTCGGCTTAATTCTATATATTGTTATGAGAGCGTTAGGAGAGATGATTTACATTAATCCTGGAACAGGTTCTTTTGCGGATTATGCAACTGAATATGTTCATCCAGTAGCTGGATACCTTGCTAAATGGGCTAACGTATTTGAGTATATTGTTGTAGGAATGTCTGAAGTAGTAGCAGCGACTGAATACCTTAAATATTGGTGGCCACACCTTCATACTTGGGTAGCTGGAGTTGTTATTATTATTTTCTTGGTCCTCGCTAATTTAGCAAGTGCAAAGGCATATGGATCACTTGAATTTTGGTTTGCGATGATCAAAGTTATTACTATTATCTTTATGATCTTACTTGGATTTATGATTATCTTCTTCGGCTTTGGTAATGGCGGACATCCAACTGGTTTCAGCAATCTTTGGTCTCATGGTGGATTCTTCACTGGTGGCTGGAGTGGTTTCTTCTTCTCAATGTCAATTATCGTTGGATCTTATGAAGGAATTGAATTGCTAGGAATTTCTGCCGGTGAAGTAGCAAATCCGCAAAAAGCAATTGTTAAATCTGTTAAGTCTGTTTTATTCCGGATTTTGATTTTCTATGTTGGAGCAATTTTTGTGATTGTAACAATCTATCCTTGGAATGAATTAAGTAGTGTTGGATCACCATTTGTATCTACTTTTGCTAAAGTTGGAATTACAGCTGCAGCATCAATCATTAACTTTGTGGTTTTAACTGCTGCATTATCAGGTGCTAATTCAGGTATTTATAGTTCAAGTCGGATGCTGTTTAAGTTATCTCATGAAGGGGATGCTCCTAAGATTTTTGGTCGTCTTTCAAAACGGATCGTTCCCGATGCTGCCATCCTTGGTATTTCCGGTGGTATTTTGATTGGCTTTATTATTGATATGATTTCGGCAACTTATAACCATTCAACTGCTGATATGTTCGTGGTTGTCTTCAGTTCTTCTGTTTTACCTGGAATGATTCCATGGTTTGTAATTTTACTAGCAGAATTACGTTTCCGTCGTAATAATAAAGACTTGATGGTTGATCATCCATTCAAATTACCACTATATCCATTTTCAAATTATTTTGCATTTCTCATGTTGATTGTGATTGTCATCTTTATGTTTATTAATCCTGACACACGGGTTTCGGTTATTGTTGGTGCTGCAGTATTGATTCTAGCAGTCGCTGTATACCTTGTTCGGCATGGTTTTAAAAACGAAAAAGCATAAGATAAATAAGAAGCTAGGAAAAATCCCTGGCTTCTATTTTATTTTTAAATTAATTTCGTCTCACTAAGTTCATGTAGTACAATGGCATGTAGACTTTTAATAAATTGGAGAAGAACAATGGAGAGTAGAAAAGAGGCATTTCATCGCTATAATCAGTTCAATCAACTAATTCGGGCGATCATTATTGGAATATTGACTGGTTTAGTAGTTAGTGTATTTAGACTCATAATTCAACACTTTTTACAATTGGTAACAGCAAGTTTTGCATATTTTCATTCTCATCCATTATGGCTAATACCATGGACGATTGGATCAATTATTTTAGCATTATTGTTAGGATGGTTAGCTCAATCTTATCCTGATATAAAAGGGTCGGGGATTCCACAGGTTGAAGGACAGTTGACTAATCAGTTTGATGAAAAATGGTGGCCAGTGTTATGGCGAAAATTTCTCGGCGGAATTTTCGCCATTGGATCTGGATTGTATCTCGGACGTGAAGGACCATCAATTCAACTTGGGGCAACAATTGGGCAAGGAGTAGAGGAAAAGGCCAAAGTAGGGCACCTTAATCGCCAAATAGGGATCGCAAGTGGAGCAGCCGCAGGATTATCTGCAGCCTTTAATGCGCCAATCGCTGCGACTATCTTTATTTTGGAAGAAGTGTATCATAATTTTTCACCGGTAATTTGGCTGGCAACATTTGTGAGTTCGCTCTGTTCTAATATGGTTTCAATGCAGTTTTTTGGCTTACGACCGGTTTTGAATGTTCCTTATAATCATATGCTTCCTAATAATCTTTATTGGCATTTGATCGCGCTTGGTATTTTATTAGGTATCTTAGGGCGTCTTTACCAAATTGTTATTTTGCATTTGAATGGTTGGATGGCACGGATTCCTAAACTATCTCCTATTGCTTATCCAATTATTCCGTTTTTGCTGGTTATTCCTATCGCCTGGTACTTTCCAATCACATTGGGCGGAGGAAATGAATTAATTATTATTTTACGTTCCTTGCCATTTTCTTTAGCGCTTTTTGTGGGGCTTTTTGTCCTTCGCTTTGTATTTTCAATGATTAGTTATGGTTCGCAATTACCAGGTGGGATATTTTTGCCAATTTTAACTCTTGGCGCTATTTTAGGTGCAGTCTATTGTGCGTTAATGGTTCGTTTGGGATTAATGCCAGTTCGATATTTACCTAATTTTATTATCTATGGAATGGCAGGTTATTTTGCATGTATTAGTAAGGCGCCGTTTACTGCTATTTTATTAATTACTGAAATGGTTGGCTCACTTGCGCACTTAATGCCATTAGCCTTGGTAGCAGTAGTAGCTTATCTTGTTGTGGATGCGTTACACGGTGAACCAGTATATACAGCAATGTTTAACGCCTTTATTGGCAACAATCCGCAACCAGCACGCCATAAAGAGGATGTTACGATGTCGATTACCATTTATGCTGGCGCCCAGTTGGATGGTTGTAAAATTAAAGATTTCCCATGGCCAACTGATTGTATTGTGATGGTTGTCTATCGGGGAGAAGAAAAGATCATTCCGAATGGTCAAACCAACCTGCAAGCTGGCGATACGTTAATCTTGCGGGCCAATTCAGCAACTACTAGACAAGCTTACCATGAGATAAGTCGGGCTGCGCATTATGCACAAGGATAGCAATAGAACAATAAATATGATATGATAATTAAGATAAAAGCGTGAAAGTATTAGGAGGAAAAATCCTTGTATAACACATTAATGACTTTATTCTTAATTGATTGCGTTGTATTAATTGCTTGTGTAATGATGCAGCCAGCAAAAAACGATAATGATGCAATGTCAGCTTTGACAGGTGGTGCGGGTGACTTATTCTCACGTCGTAAAGCGCGGGGATTTGAAGCTGTTATGCAGATTGTTACAACAATTTGTGGAGCACTCTTCTTTATTCTGGCATTAGCGATGATTTACGTTTCGTCACATTAAATTTAAAGTGCCTCCTGAAATTATTGTGATTCCAGGGGGCTTTTTTGACGCTACGGTTGGAGTGCAGGGGATGATGTAGTGATAACGTATACTGGTGAGTCTTTTTTCTTTCCCCATAGTGGACGTTGTGGAGTTATTTTGCTTCATGCATATACAGGAAATACGAATGATGTTCGAATGCTGGGACGTCAACTCAATTGGCAAGGATATACAGTCTTCGCACCGCTTTTGCATGGTCATGGTGGTGATCCGCAAAAGGTGCTGGAAAGCAATGGTCCAGATGATTGGTGGGATGATACCCGGATGGCAATTTTTCGTTTACGAGATGCCGGAGTTGATCAAATTGCAATTTTTGGTTTATCGCTTGGTGGTTTACTTGCAACAAGAGCTCTTGAAAATGATCCGCAATTATTAGGTGGTGGTGTTTTTGCATCCCCAATTACCACCTGGGGACAATCGAATGTTCCGGAATACTTCCCTAAGATTGCGGCAAAGTATTATCGTCAGCAAAAAATCAACCCATTAATTACTAAGGAAAAGGTTGCTAAATTGACTGAACGACTCCCCAAACAACTAGCACAAATTCAAACAATGGCGCATCAAATTTGTGACCAATTAGATCAGATTCATCAGCCATTCTTTATTGCACAAGGAGGCGCAGATGAAATGATTGATCCAGCGTCTGGACTGCAATTAAAAACAAAATTACAGGAGAATGGGGTTGCAGTTGATTATCATTACTACCCAACCGCTACTCACTTATTAACAGTTAATACCGCTCATCGTCAACTATTTGCCGATGTAGAAAAATATTTACAAAATTTATTCGAGGTGTCTTCTAATGACAACAAATAATTTAAAAGAAAAAATATTAACACATTTAACAGATAATGCAGGTGTGAGTTACTCAGCAGAAAAACTTGCTCATCAATTAGGGATGGATGATGCTGAGCAGTTTACACCGATCGTTCAATCTCTTGCTCAATTGGAAAGAGAGAAAAAGGTTCAAGTAACTGATCGTGGTGAATTCGAAGCAGTTATTAAACAGCAACCACTTATTGGAACTTTCCATGGTAATGATAAGGGATTTGGTTTTGTAGACTATGACCCGGATCTTCCAGACATGTATATTAATCCTGATCACACTTTGCATGCATTAAATGGGGACCAGGTAGAAGTTAAAGTATTACGTCCAGCAAAAGCAGGTAGTGATCAGGGTCCAGAAGGTCAAGTAACCCGGATTGTTGAACATAAATATGAAAATGTAGTTGGTGAATTTAAGCAAGCGACTATCGGCGATGATTACATTGGTGAAATTTTGCTTAAAGATAAGAAATTATCGCAGTATCATTTCTATGTAACGGACAAGGGATTAAAACCACTTGACGGCCAAGTAGTAACAGCTACTGTTGAGACTTATCCTAGTGATGAGGCACCGGAAGTAATGACGGGTGCCGTTACTGAAGTGATTGGTGATAAGGATGAGCCGGGTATTGATATTATGTCAGTAATCTATGCTCACGACGTCCCTCATGAATTCCCTAAAGAAGTGATGGAACAAGCTAATAAGATTCCGCTTCATGTTCTTCCAGAAGAAAAAAAGGGTCGGGTGGATATTACTGATCAACCACTTGTTACCATTGATGCAATTGAATCAAAAGACTTGGATGATGCGGTGGTAGCTTGGAAGATGGATAATGGGCACTACCACCTTGGGGTTCATATTGCTGATGTTACTCACTATGTAAAGCCAGGTACACCGCTTGATCAAGAAGCATTTAAGCGTGGTACATCTGTTTATCTAACCGATCGGGTAGTTCCAATGCTTCCTAAACGGCTTTCTAATGGAATTTGCTCTTTAAATCCTAATGAAGAACGTCTTGCTATGAGTTGCGAAATGGAAATTGATGAGCAAGGGAAAATTGTTAATCACCGAATCTTCCAAAGTGTTATGAAATCACATGCCCGAATGACTTATAAAGCAGTTAATAAGATTCTGGAGTCGCATGATGCTAAAACGATGAAGCAATATGAAGATCTCGTTCCAATGTTTGAAACAATGGGGGAGATTCACAAATTACTGCTTAAGAATCGGAAAAAACGTGGTGCTATTGACTTTGAAGCTCCTGAAGCAAAGATTATTGTGGATGAAAAGGGTCACCCAACTGATATTCAACTACGAGATCGGGGACTTTCTGAACGGATGATAGAATCCTTTATGTTAGCTGCTAATGAAACAGTTGCTGAACACTACTTTAAGGAACACGTTCCATTCCTTTACCGGATCCATGAAACACCAGATAGTGAACGTATTAAATCATTTGTGGACTTTTTGGCTGTGTTTGGAATTGAGGTTCATGGTGATATTAAGAATGTTAAACCAGGGATGCTTCAAAAAGTATTGAAGGATGTGGCTGGTACTCCTGAAGAGCAAATGGTTCAAGTGATGATGTTACGTAGTATGCAACAAGCTAAATACTCGGATGAAGAGCTAGGTCACTTTGGCTTGGGCGCTAAATACTACACTCACTTTACTTCACCAATTCGGCGATACCCCGATGATACGGTTCACCGTTTGATTAAGTGGTACGAAGAACATGGTAAAAACGAACCGGCTAAGGACCATTGGCGTGATAAGCTTCCAGAAATTGCTGAACATACTTCGGTTACCGAACGGCGGGGAATTGATACAGAGCGTGATGTTGATAGTATGAAGAAAGCCGAATACATGGAAGACCATGTTGGCGAAACCTTTGATGCCGTCGTAAGTTCAGTGATGAAGTTTGGTTTGTTCGTCGAATTGCCAAATACAGTTGAAGGGTTAGTTCATATTAGCGTCATGAATGATGATTATTATGAATATTCAGAAAAACACATGGCCTTAATTGGACGAAACTCTCATCGAATTTTCCAAATGGGACAACCTATTAAGGTTAAGTTAGTTCGGGCAGATAAGGATCTTCGTGAAGTTGATTTTGAAATTGTTAACCCTGAAGAAGCACCAAAGACAAAGATTCGGGTTCCACGTAATGATGAATATCGGGGTCGAGGTCGTGGTCGCAAAGGACGTGCCAATAATAATCCCCGTCATGAGAACACTAGTGGTAACCATTACCGTAATACTCAAGGAAAATGGCGTCGAACTCACCAAGAAAATGGCCGTCAAAATAATCGTCAAATAAATCGGGGACAAACTCGTCACCACAATAATTCACGTGATCATGAAGGCGTTCGTCGCCACCATTAAGAGCGGGGAGGGATATTATGGCAAAAAAATCCCATCAAGAAAATAATGACAATTTAATTGCACAAAATAAAAAGGCACGTCATGATTATTTTGTAACGGATACTGTTGAAGCAGGATTAGTTTTAACAGGAACTGAGATAAAATCTGTTCGTGCTCACCGGGTGAATTTGAAAGATGGATTTGCCCAAGTTCGTAACGGTGAAGCTTGGTTAATGAATGTGCATATTAGTGAATATGATAATGGAACTTACTTCAATCAAGATCCGTTAAGAAATCGTAAGTTGTTATTGCACAAAAAGGAAATCAATAAGCTTGTAGGAGCTTTACAGGATAAGGGAGTTACACTTATTCCCTTAAAAATGTATATTAAACATGGCTACGCAAAAGTTTTATTAGGACTAGCCAAAGGTAAACACCAATACGATAAGCGTGAAGCAATTAAGCGTCGTGAACAAAACCGTGAAATTGAACGAGTTATGAAACATTATTAAAACGAAAAGCCTAGGTGAAAATCACAAATTTTCACCTAGGCTTTTCACTTAAAAATCTATTTGTTTCTGCGTTCTTTACAGTTAAAGTTTAACTGATTGCTAATTGAAAATGACATGCTGGTATTGAGATTAGGGGAACGTTTCATCAACCGTGCTAATAATGGTTCTTGTTCGCTTCGTCGAGCCCAATGGTTGAGAATACTAGCGATTAGAATTGCTAGAGGTTCATCTTCTTTTTTATTTATTTTTAATTCATGACAATATCCACTTGATAGTTTAACAGGTTGAATTGAAAAAACTAAGTGACTACCGGAAAAAACACGGTAGCGGCTTGTTAATGGTGAACCAACAACGATCCAGTTAATACCGCGAATATAAATAACCTGTTGAACAAACCCAAGACCCTTCCCGATTGTTCCAACGCGTTGCCGATTAACATATAATGCGAATTTGGGTAACAGTCCAAGAGTTAATTGCTTCACTTCAGCTAATAAAGCTCCATCAATTGCATATAATGATAGGGCATCGTACCTCATTCCCCATTTACCGACAAGAAGATAGCACGATTTACCATTCTTATCGCGAATGACGGTCGTTCCATGTAAATCACTTGAACGATCGCGAATATATAATTGTCGCACTTTGCCACCACCATTCTTTGATAATCTACCTTTTATTTTACCAGCTTCTTAGCAAATTTGGTGAAGAAACTTCTAAGTTAAAAAACGCTTCCAATTTATCCCATGATGATGTTTAATTATGCTAAAATAATAGGCGAGGTGCTAATAATCGTGAAACAATTAATTCATAACGACTGGTGGGAAGTTTTAAAGCCCCAGTTTGAAAGTGCATATTATGCGCAATTGCATAATTTCCTAAAAGAAGAATATACCCATCAAACGATCTATCCAGAAATGCATCATATTTTCGAAGCATTTGAATGGACTCCTTTTAGTAAGGTTAAAGTTGTTATCCTTGGTCAAGATCCTTATCATGGACCAAACCAAGCTCATGGGTGTAGTTTTTCAGTACTGCCTGGGGTGCCGGTCCCGCCTTCATTACAGAATATTTACAAAGAATTGCAAAGTGATTTAGGTTGTACACCGGTAAATCACGGCTATTTAAAGAAGTGGGCTGATCAAGGCGTCCTGTTATTAAATTCGGTTTTGACAGTGCGAGCGGGGCAAGCATATTCTCACCGTGGACATGGCTGGGAACAATTAACAGATGCAGCGATTCATGCTTTATCTGAACGTCCTAAACCAGTTGTGTTCATCTTATGGGGACGGGCTGCTCGAAATAAGAAACAGTTAATTAATACGAAGACAAATATCGTTCTTGAATCAGCTCACCCGAGTCCATTATCTGCTAACCGTGGATTTTTTGGGTCTCGACCATTTTCTAAAACAAACGAAGCACTTCAGGCAATGGGAGAACAGCCAATTGATTGGCAACTGCCTGCCGAACCAAATTATCGTTAAAGATGTGATTATCAGTCACAACTTTAAAATGTTTAGTGACCATAAGGAGGTACTTGCATTATGGAATTATTTGATGAGATTGCTGCAAAGATTAAGGGACAAAACAAGACAATTGTTTTTCCTGAAGGTGAAGATAAGCGGATTTTAGGAGCTGCTGTCCGTTTAAAGAAAGATAATTTAGTAGAGCCAATTTTACTTGGTGATGAAGAAGCGATTAAAGAAGTTGCAAGTAAAAATGGTTTTGATCTTGCTGGCCTTCAAATTATCGATCCAGCAACTTATCCAGAAGACGATAAGCAAGCAATGTTTGACTCATTAATGGAACGGCGTAAAGGAAAGAATACTCCTGAAGAAATTCAAAAGATGCTTGAAGATGTGAGCTACTTTGGAACAATGCTTGTTTATATGGGAAAGGCTGATGGAATGGTTTCTGGTGCTGTTCATTCAACTGGGGCAACTGTTCGGCCTGCATTACAAATCATTAAGACTAAGCCTGGTGCCCATCGAATTAGTGGGGCTTTCCTTATGATTAAAGGCGATCAACGTTATATCTTTGCTGATTGTGCGATTAATATTGAATTGGATGCTCCAACAATGGCTGAAGTGGCAATTCAAAGTGCAGAAACAGCGCGCTTATTTGAAATTGATCCTAAGGTTGCGCTTCTTAGTTTTTCAACTAAGGGTTCTGCTAAGGGTGAAATGGTTACCAAGGTTGCGGATGCTGCTAAGTTAGTTCATGAATTAGATCCTGATTTACCAGCTGATGGTGAATTACAATTTGATGCTGCTGTTGTCCCATCAGTGGGTGAACTTAAAGCCCCTGATTCAAAAGTTGCTGGTCATGCCAATGTCTTTATTTTTCCAAGTCTGGAAGCAGGGAATATTGGCTACAAGATTGCACAACGATTTGGCGGTTTTACAGCAGTTGGTCCTATTCTTCAAGGACTTAACGCACCGATTGCAGACCTTTCACGGGGATGTAGTGAAGATGATGCTTATAAGGTTGCAATGATTACCGCAGCACAAGCATTGTAAATATTGATGAAGGGAGTGGGACTAGAAACTCGCAAGCGAGTTTAGTCCCACTTCCTTTGCTTTTTAAACATGAGATGGGTACAATAAGGCTAGTATTTTAAACTTGGAGAGAGTACTATGGAGAGCTTAACGTTAACGAATCGTGACGCAACAATTGCCCTTGGGAAGAAAATTGGTCAGCAATTAGTTGCCGGGGATGTATTAGTATTAGACGGTGATTTAGGAGCAGGCAAGACTACTTTTACCAAGGGATTAGCTGCAGGGTTAGAAATCCCTGATATCATTAAAAGTCCTACTTTTACAATTATTCATGAATACCAAGATGGCCGTCTCCCTTTATACCATATGGATGCATATCGCTTAGAAAATGGTGGAGCTGAAGACCTCGGACTTGAAGAATACTTTGATGGTGATGGAGTTTCAGTTGTTGAATGGGCTGAATTTGTTGAAGATGAATTGCCAGCTGACTTTTTAGCTATTCACTTCAAGCGAACAGGTGATGATAATACTCGTATTCTGGAATTTGAACCCCATGGACAGCATTTTGACCAAATTGTAAAAAGCGTGGTGAAATAATGGCAGATGACATTTCGATAAAGTTAGCAACAAGTGAGGATGCTGGGGCTGTTTTGCAATTTTTACGGGCAACTGCAACTGAAAGTGACGCGGTATTAGTTCCGCATCTAAATGAGATTAGTGAAAAGACAGAAGCAAAAAATATCGATTTAATAAATCAATTTGATGATTGTGTTATTTTACTTGCGATGCTCGGCGAAGAGATTGTGGGAATGGTTACTGTAATGGTATTAGATCATCAACCAACAACCGGTGAATTAGGAGTCGTGGTACGGAAAAAGTATTGGCGAAACGGAATCGGCCGCTTATTAGTCGATGAAGCAGAGTATTGGTTTAATACTTATAGTAGTTTAGAAAATTTGGTCTTAACAGTTTTTGAGGATAATATTCCGGCAATTAAGCTTTATCAGCAATTACACTTTGTTACAACAGGAAAAACGGTTGAGCAGGGTCGTAATGTCCTGCAAATGCAATACGATAATAAAAAAGAGGAAACAATGGAAAAGTAAGCCATTATTTCCTCTTTCTTTGTACCTATGTTTATTTTTTATGTAGTACTTGCATAATGTTTCGCCAGAAGGATCCCTTTGTTTGCTGTTTACTAACGTCTTGCGTTACCTCTACACATCCAAGGTATTTATTTTGATCATCACGCAAGGCGTAAAAGGCAATATTTACAGGTTGACCATGATGCTTGATCATAATGCTAATTGAATCGCGGTCTCCGCTATGCATATCATGAAGTACTTGCTTAACATGATTTTGACTATGCCCGGGATGAACCTCAAGCACATGTTTACCTAAGTCTGCATCTGTTCGCTTGAATAAACGATGCCGATTAGCTGATGACCAGCGAATGATATCATTTTCATCAATGAAATCGAATTCTACGGGAATGGTTTCAAAAATAGTATTAAGTTGTTCAATACTTAGTTTTCCACCTTTAAGATTAATATCTGTCATGATTCTCTCCTTTAGCCGATTAAATTAATAAAGGGCTGAATCTGTTGTGGGGTAAAATGCTTGCTTTGATAAAGCAGAATGTTAGCGCAAGCCTGGGCGTCATCAAGAGCATTATGGTGGTGATGAAGGTCAATATTTAACGCGTCACAAACAGTATTAAGTTTATAATTTGTTAGTCCTGGAATCAACTGGCGGCTTGAAGCAACGGTATCGAGCGTCTGGTAAGCGGGAACTTCGATATTGTAATGTTCTAACGTATTCCTTAAAACGCTATTATCAAATCGATTATTATGGGCAATAACTAATTTATCAGGAGTGTAAAATTGGTTGATATGTTCCCATACTTCTGGAAAATCAGGCGCATTTTGGACGTCACGTTCGTGGATGCCATGAATCTGTGTATTACGCCAAAAGAATTTAGTATGAGGATTAATTAGGGTGTAAAATTCGTCGGCAATTTGTCCATTCCGAACGATTGTGAGTGCAAGCGAACATGCACTGTAACGCTTGCCATTAGCAGTTTCAAAGTCCATTGCTATAAAATTCATCATACATCCTCCTTGCAAAAGTCGATAATTTTATTTTACAATCAACTAATCATTTTTCAAAACTTTTACTTTTGAAAAATGATACAATAGCTCTTGAAAGTAAATACAAAAAAGGAAGAAATAGAGAATGGCTAATTTGATGAATGAATTTCCTGATATTGAAATTAAACAAGATGAACCATTAATGAATTACACCTACACTAAAACAGGAGGTCCAGCTGACTGGTTGGCCTTTCCAGAAACGGTCGACCAGGTAAAAAAATTGGTTGATTACGTTCGTGAGCATGGAATGGGCCTAACTGTTTTAGGAAATGCCAGTAATTTAATTGTTGGCGATGGTGGTATAGATGATTTAACAATTATTCTTACGCGACTCAATAAAATTGAAGTTCATGATAATAAGGTAACGGCACAGGCAGGGGCATCTTATATTGCAACAACCGAGGCAGCCCGTGATAGTGAACTGACTGGATTAGAGTTTGCTGCTGGTATTCCAGGCAGTATTGGTGGAGCTGTCTTCATGAATGCCGGTGCATATGGTGGTGAGACTAAAAATGTTGTTTCTGAGGCAACTATAATGCTTCCCGATGGAACGATCAAACATCTTACCAACGAAGAATTAGACTTTGGCTATCGGCATAGCAGTATTCAAGATAATAATGGTGTCGTGTTGGATGCTACGTTCGCTTTGGAACCGGGTAAATATGATGATATCAAAGCAAAAATGGATGATCTAAATGAACGGCGAGAAGCTAAGCAACCATTAGATCTCCCATCTTGCGGAAGTGTGTTTAAACGACCAGAGGGATATTATGCTGGAAAGTTGATTCATGATGCTGGATTGCAAGGATACACTTCAGGTGGGGCGCAGGTTTCAACTAAGCATGCTGGCTTTATCGTTAATATTGACCATGGAACTGCAGCAGACTATGTAAATGTTATCCACCATGTTCAAAAGACAGTTAAAGAAAAATTTGGCGTTGATCTTGAAACCGAAGTAAGGATTATCGGTCGGCAAGATTAATATTATAAAGTGAGGCTGGGAAAAAACTCCTAGTCCAAAATAAAAACCGGATGATGAATTGTTTGAACAATTCATCATCCGGTTTTTATATACACAGGAAATCGTTCCTGATATGATGTAATTACCCCT
>NZ_JAJGUI010000062.1:0-328 GCF_020784875.1 Limosilactobacillus reuteri subsp. simiae
GCGAAAGTACTTCAGCATCTGTGAGTGCGAGCGAAAGTACCTCCGCCTCAGTAAGCGCGAGTGAATCCACTTCAGCATCTGTGAGTGCAAGTGAATCAACATCCGCTTCAGTAAGCGCAAGTGAAAGCACATCTGCCTCCGTAAGTGCTAGTGAATCTACTTCAGCATCTGTGAGTGCAAGTGAATCAACATCGGCTTCAGTAAGCGCTAGCGAAAGCACCTCGGCTTCGGTAAGTGCGAGTGAATCAACTTCAGCATCTGTGAGTGCAAGTGAATCAACATCCGCTTCAGTAAGCGCCAGTGAATCAACATCGGCTTCAGTAAGTGC
>NZ_JAJGUI010000063.1:0-237 GCF_020784875.1 Limosilactobacillus reuteri subsp. simiae
ACATAATTCCTTGATTATCAAAGTAGTATACCTTACCATCTCTATTTAAGAATTGATCGGTGTAACGAGCACCATCGGAACCAAAGTAGTAGGTGTGACCCCAATTCTTGTAATATTGGTCTTGGTACATAATTCCTTGATTATCAAAGTAGTATACCTTACCATCTCTATTTAAGAATTGATCGGTGTAACGAGCACCATCGGAACCAAAGTAGTAGGTGTGACCCCAATTCTTGT
>NZ_JAJGUI010000064.1:0-351 GCF_020784875.1 Limosilactobacillus reuteri subsp. simiae
AAAGTATGAGTAACTCGGTATCGATGAGTGAAAGTTTAAGCAACTCCGTAAGCATGAGCGAAAGCCTCAGCAACTCAGTCTCAATGAGCGAAAGCTTAAGTAACTCCGTATCGATGAGTGAAAGCTTAAGCAACTCCGTTTCCATGAGTGAGAGCTTAAGTAACTCGGTAAGCATGAGTGAAAGTATGAGTAACTCGGTCTCAATGAGTGAGAGCTTAAGTAACTCCGTATCGATGAGCGAAAGCTTAAGTAACTCGGTATCGATGAGCGAAAGCTTAAGCAACTCCGTCTCGATGAGTGAAAGCTTATCTAACTCCGTTTCAATGAGTGAGAGCATGAGTAACTCGGTAT
>NZ_JAJGUI010000065.1:0-237 GCF_020784875.1 Limosilactobacillus reuteri subsp. simiae
TGGAGGGAGCCGCCTAAGGCGGGACAGATGACTGGGGTGAAGTCGTAACAAGGTAGCCGTAGGAGAACCTGCGGCTGGATCACCTCCTTTCTAAGGAATAAAACGGAACCTACACATCAAAGAAACTTTGTTTAGTTTTGAGGGGTTTACCCTCAGAGCTTGTACTTTGAAAACTAAATACTATCTAATTTCTTTATTAACAAAACAATAAACCGAGAACACCGCGTTATTTGAGTT
>NZ_JAJGUI010000066.1:0-249 GCF_020784875.1 Limosilactobacillus reuteri subsp. simiae
TATCGAAGTAATAGACTTTGCCGTCTTTAGTCAAAAATTGGTTAGTGTAGCGGGCACCATCTGCACCAAAGTAATAAGTATTGCCCCAGTTCTTGTAGTAACGATTTTGATACATTACCCCATCGTTATCAAAGTAATAGACTTTGCCGTCTTTAGTCAAAAATTGGTTAGTGTAGCGGGCACCATCTGCACCAAAGTAATAAGTATTGCCCCAGTTCTTGTAGTAACGATTTTGATACATTACTCCAT
>NZ_JAJGUI010000067.1:0-386 GCF_020784875.1 Limosilactobacillus reuteri subsp. simiae
CCTGCTTGTAAGGCAGATGCTCTCCCAACTGAGCTAATCCTCCAAAAGTGACCCGTGCGGGATTTGAACCCACGATACCAGCGTGAAAGGCTGGTGTCTTAACCACTTGACTAACGGGTCATATTAACGGAGAGTAAGGGATTCGAACCCTTGATACAGGCTTTAACCCGTATACATCATTTCCAATGATGCTCCTTCGGCCAGCTCGGACAACTCTCCAATATCCAAGCCCTGGCACAATTAAGACCAGGTGCCAAAGCTTGATCTTGCGTGGCAACGTCCTATCCTCGCAGGGAGCGATCCCCCAACTACTTTCGGCGTGTTGAAGCTTAACTTCTGTGTTCGGCATGGGTACAGGTGTATCCTTCAAGCCATCATCACCACAC
>NZ_JAJGUI010000069.1:0-511 GCF_020784875.1 Limosilactobacillus reuteri subsp. simiae
TTGCACTTACCGAAGCCGAGGTGCTTTCGCTGGCGCTTACTGAAGCGGATGTTGATTCACTGGCACTCACTGAGGCGGATGTTGATTCACTTGCGCTTACTGAGGCGGATGTGCTTTCGCTGACGCTCACAGAAGCGGATGTTGATTCACTCGCACTTACCGAAGCCGAGGTGCTTTCGCTGGCGCTTACTGAAGCGGATGTTGATTCACTGGCACTCACAGATGCTGAAGTGGATTCACTCGCACTTACCGAAGCCGAGGTGCTTTCGCTGGCGCTTACCGAAGCCGAAGTACTTTCACTAGCACTTACGGAGGCAGAAGTTGATTCACTCGCACTTACTGAGGCAGATGTGCTTTCACTTGCGCTTACTGAAGCCGAAGTACTTTCACTGGCACTCAACGATGTTGAGGCACTTTCGCTGGCACTTACGGAGGCAGATGTGCTTTCACTTGCGCTTACTGAGGCGGAAGTTGATTCGCTCGCGCTTACCGAAGCTGATGTGCTTTCGCT
>NZ_JAJGUI010000007.1:0-70911 GCF_020784875.1 Limosilactobacillus reuteri subsp. simiae
TTTTGCCAATCAAAAATTTTTCTTTTTAAGAATCGATTGTATTTTTTCGTAAAAAAAATACCCCCTACATTTTCGTAGGAAGTATTTTTAGTCAACCATACCAGTTGACAGATATCCAGAAATTAGTTTTTCTTTGCCAGCTTATATAGCAAGTACATTGGCCAAATTAAGGCTCCTGCAACAAGCGTTAATAAAACAATCTTTTGGTTCTTTGATAAGTTATGACATGGACACTTCATATCTAATCGCCCCTTTGTTGATCAGTTAAGTTAATTATAACGCTTTCAAAGGAAGTATTAAAGAACTTACTTTGTTTTAGAAAGTTATAGTTTCTCCAATTTTTCTTGAATAATCTCTTTGCTTGGTACTTTCCTATAACCATTTGAGCCAAGTTGAAGAATACTATTATACAAAACTAATGCTAATTGACTTGCAGGAAGATTAAAATTTCTGGAAAAAGATTTAACCTCCCATTCTTCTGCTATAGCCCTTTGACCACGAGTCTCTATCCCTGTTATTACCGAATTTGCTCCTTGTTTCCAACTAACTCCTGATTCCCTTCGCCATTGATAAGAATATGCAACCGAAATATAAATAAAATACCATATTTGACTTACCGAAAAATTTTCAAGTAGTTGGCCAATAACTAGTCTTGTTTTCTTCCCAGGACTGAACTTAAAGCCTACTGCATCCATTCGATATATTAAAAATTCAATAACTTCTTGATATGCTATTTCTTTCCAAAGGATTAAGCATTCTTCTGGTGTGCTTAAATATTCTTCTGCTGAGGGATATTCTAATCGTTTTAATAATTCCTCATGATCTAAATTCTCGTCCTGAACATTAATTAAATAATTAACTTTGTAAATATAATATGTATTTGGATAATTAGGACCATCCTCTGGAAATGCCTCTAACGGCGAGTCTGGAGCTACTTTTATAATTTGTCGATCTATTAAATAGTTAAGGATGTCCTTTTCCATTCCTTTAGTCGGTGCCAGTTTATTTTCGTTTAATTTAATTGGCTTAATTTCCTTCGCGTCCTCACTTAACGCAGCCCTAAGCAATGCCGATAGATATAGCCTATCCTTTAATGATAATAAGCTCAGTAAAATTTTCTCATGATTTTCCTGTGAATATGTTTGTTCTATTAATTCACGACACTTTTTTCTTTTACTCTTCTCTTCTTCTATGCAATTATCACATCTGCACATTTCCATGTTTTTATGTCCACACTTTGGACAATATTCTTTTCGAGTCATTATTTCCGGAAAAGTTCTACTTGGTAGTTTTTGTAACATTCTCGCACCATCATACGGGCACTTCAACTCAGTCATAAATGGTGGGAATGCTTTAACTACCTGAGTAGGTTTTAAATTTAACTGATATTCTTTTACTATCCCTTTTAGTTTTTTATCCGTATTGTAATAATCATTTAATAAGTTTAAGATTTCACTTCTATTAAGTTCTTTTAACCCATTACCTATTAAATCCCACCTTAATTCTATATTCTCAATATTCATATATATCTCTCCTCACAAACATATGTTCAAAACGAATTTTATCATATTTACTATCATTCTACAAACGTTTGTTCGGAAGAATAAATAAATATTCATACATAGAAAATTCTAAGATGTCCTGATTGCAATTAATAAACGAGTAAAAATTCCAAATTTCATTAGTTGGCTAGTCAATTGTATCTTCCCCTGCTTTGGTAACTACACTTGTTTGCACATCAAATCATCATATCCATTATCAGCTATCAATTCTTTAATCACTTTTTACCTGGCTAATCCACTTAAGTCACGTAATGTTAAGGTAGTTACTTTCTCGACCGATCTTTTTTAGATTCTGGCATTTCTTTCATCCACTATATTAATTCATAAGTAATTATATAGTAATTTTTATATTCTTTTTCGATAACTAAACGTTTATTTCTTTAGTGTGATTATTTAACCTCAAATGAGAGCAGCGTAAAGAAAGGATTGCCTGTGCTTTCTGTAACACAAGATGTTCGTCCTTTTTAAGGAAGATTTACCTGCCATAGCATTGAAAGTATAACTTCTTCTGGTTATACAATTTTTACACTTGTTAATTCGATGCGCCATGATAATCACTTCATAATTTTTACAAATTTAGATATGATGGTAACTATAATTATCTTATAAATTAAAACGACTAATCAGCGTAGTAAAATCCGTTGATTAGTCGTTTTAGCTTATAGATCTTTTAGAGCTTCTGCTGAGTCACCCATTTTACGATCTAAATCGTTATGTTCTTGCACATAAGTTTTAAAACTACCTCCCAGATCAGTTGCATGGGTAGCAAAATGCTTTAAATTCAGGTATGCTTCATGAATAGTTTCTTTATCAGCCTTTGAAGGATAATCATTTTGCTGAATCTTTTGGTCTAACTGGTGAAGTTGATCGCTTAATTCCTTTACTTTAATTATTTCACTGCGATGATTATCTTCAATTTTTTTAACTGAGGTCGAGGCGTTAAAATTTTCACCTTCATTACGGATAGCGTCACGCCATTCATTTCCTTCTGCTTTAGATAAATCCTCTGTTTTAATCCCCAGCGATGTAAAAACGCGAATAAAATCTTCTTTATTTTCTAAATATTCAGTTTGACTATTATTAGTTGTAATCTTTTTTTCAGTTTGCGTCGTCTGCTGAGAATGCTGATCAATATAATCTTCCACCGATCCGACAAACCATACCGCAGAAAATAGTACGATTAGCGAAACGATCGTAAAGCGTTTATTCTTCTTATACTCTTTGCTTTCCTTATTTTTGCGATTTCTAAACCAACGAATTCCATAAATAATAGCTGCAATTAATGAAAAGAAAACTATTAATAATAGCGCGTCTGAAATAATTTGCATTTGAAAAACTCCTCAGTTAATATTTAAAACTCAAAAGGCCAATCAGCGTAACTAATGCGTTGGTTGGTCTTTTATATTCGTTTATCATATCATAATTAATTTCAGAAAACTACAATCATTTACCATATTTATTTTCATAATGCTATAATCAAACCATAACCTATCAAAGGAGGAGAATTGTATGTTTGAAGCTTACAAATACTACTGGCAAAACGCCTTTAAGTACCGGGCTACTTCAACGCGGGCGGATTTTTGGTGGCCAGTATTGGTTAATTTCATCATTTTTGTTATTTTATATTTCTTACTAGCAATCGCTGGTTTTACTTCTGTCACTTCGATTATGAACGGCTATAATCATGGCGTTGGGTTCTTAATCTTCTTACTCTTCGTTATTGCAGTATTCGCCATTGCTATTATTATTCCTGGAATTGCTATTTGTGTCCGACGGGTTCGCGATACCGGTTTGACAGGCTGGACTGTATTAGTTTTCTGGTTACTTTCCCTTATCTTTACAAGTAACGACAGTGCAGTGATGGAAACTATTTCCTCAGTCATTGATATAATTTTCTTAGTGATTCTCTGCTTGCCAACAGGCTATATCAGCAAGCATGGGTGGTGGAGTGCTAATTACGGTAATGATATTACTGTTCCATCATTACGAAACGATGATTAATTAAAAGAGCTGGTGCCTTCAAATGTAGCATCAGCTCTTTTAATTTAGTTATTAACCTTAATTATCCCTTGTAAATAGGTTGGTATGATCCCCGTAAAGTGATCTTATCAAGTCCGTTATCGAGGTTGTACTTGTCGTCGCTAAGCTTCTTTTCCCGGTAACCTGCCCGTGAAAAAGCTTCGACTAAGCGCGCCATAAATTCTTGACCACCTTCTGCAGTTTCATAAATCATGTGGTCAATGTATTGTGGCATGTTTGTACTCTTCCGCAATAAAGTGATTAAGTACACCTGCTTATCAGTCTTGTTAATTTCTGAGGTATTTTGCATCAATGACATATCTATTTCCTCCTATTCAATCCAAGAATTCTCTTCCTACTCATATTATAAATTATGTACAGGATTAGTCAAAACTGTTTATCAAAAAAATGAGCAAAAACACGAATAAGTTAATTAGAAAATAAGTGCCCTCCTGTAAAATATAATAATATTTTTACCCTAACCCTGTAATTTTCGTTAATTAAGTGTTACTATAATGGCGAAAGGAAGCATAATCATGGAAATTAATGCAGATGCTCTTAAGAACTTCCAAGATTCGAAGTTCAATTTTGTAGATGCAGATGGTAATGATGTAGACTTTGATAACTTGGACGAAAGTGTAAAGTACACTCTTCGTGATGGTGAAACAGTTGTTGAAGATGATATGCATGCCAAGGACGTTGTTGATACCATTAATAATGAATATGGTAAGACAATGAACGTTTAATTTCTTGATATGTAGAATTAAAAATAGGTTCCTATCACTCAATCTTTGATAGGGACCTATTTTTTTACTGTCTAAATTGCTTCTCTTGCCCAAGAGTTCTAAAATTAGAAATAAATTGAAAGATAAGGGGCTCTTATTTATGATGAACATTTTATTAATCATCTTAACAGCAATTTTTATTATCGAAAGTATTTTTGAAGTTCGTTATTTTTACCAAATTCGGACCATTTTTAATCAATCTGGCCGTATTGAACCTACTAAACGAGTTCAGCGAATCGTCACAATTGAAACTCAGTGGTCATGGATTTCATGGATCTTCTTACTCTTACTGTTTGTTTTACCAGACATGTATACCGCTATTCTCATCTGTGTCATTACCCTTATTGAAACATGGGTAGTCTACGAACTTTACAACGCTCGCGAATATGCTAAGAAAATTAATGAAAAATAAAAGTAAAGAGGAAGGTGTTACAAGCTCAACGCCTTCCTCTTTTTTATGCTACACGCACTTTTGTTAACAGTTCATAAACATAAGACAACTCACTTGGACGAAAGGCGCCATGGAGGGTCCCCACTTTTTTAAAGCCGCTCTTAGTTGCGATCCGTTGCATTGCCATATTATTTTCATTTGTGCTTAAACGAATTGATTCGATTTCTGGACGCTCGGTCTCCAAATACTCAATCAAACTCAAAAATAATTTGGATGCATATCCTTTTCCTGCGTGCCGTGAATGAATAGCTACGCGGTGGATTACAACATAATTTTCAGTATTAATTAGCCATTCCCCGTTGAGTTTGTCATAAAAATGATCCGGTGCTTCAACAATTGCTAACGTGCCAACTATTTGTCCATCATCTGCTTTAACGAGATAAGCATAACCATTCTCAATATCTTCTTTTACGTGGGTAACGTTCGGATAATCCCCCTGCCATTGATCAACGCCCCGCTCAGCTAACTGGTTACGTCCATCACGTAAAATATCTACTACTACATCTAAATCTGCCATTGTTGCTTTCCGGATTTTCATTGTAATCCCTCCTTAAAATCGTTGCTTATAGCTAAACCATAACAAATTAAGCAACTAATAGTATCACACCTCGAGATTCATATGCAATTACTTTTTATTTTTAAATTTAGGAAATCGATAAACTTATATTAAATAAGCTATTGACATCGCTTACATCTAATATTATATTATTAGGTGTAACGATAAACTAAAACGTTTTCAAATAAATAAAGGGAGAATTACTACAATGAATTATTTTATCGGTGTTGATGTTGGAACTACTTCTACAAAGGCAGTTCTATATGACCAAAATGCAACTGTGTTAGATCAATTTAGCCAAGGTTATTCCCTTTACCGCGATGCTAGTGGAATGGCTGAACAAAATCCAACTGCAATTGTCGAAGCAGTCGAAAAAGTTATTCATGATGCAGCGCAAAAAGCAGATTTAACAAACGGAAAATTGTTAGCGGTATCATTTTCTAGCGCTAACCAAAGCGTGATTATGCTCGACAAAAATTTCAATCCCCTTTCACGGGTCATCACTTGGGCTGATACCCGTGCACGTGATGTCGCCAACGAATTAAAGAATAGTCCTGCTGGTCAGCAAATTTATGCTAAAACAGGTACACCTATTCATCCAATGTCCCCATTGACCAAGATTATGTGGCTCAATAAGACACAAGCAGATAAGGTTGCTCAAACTGCATATTTTGGCGATATCAAATCCTACCTCTTCCACCAGTTTTTCAATACATTTAAGGTTGATGTTTCCATCGCTTCATGTACCGGAATGATGAATGTCAATACGTGTGACTGGGACGATCAAGCATTGGAACTCGCTAACGTCGACCGTTCCCAATTACCAGAAATCGTGAACGGAACAACCCAAGCGATTGGCCTAACAGCAGCGGCGCAAGCAAAAATGGGTATCCCCGCTGACACGCCATTTGTCTATGGTGCCTTTGACGGTGCTTTGTCTAATTTAGGTGTGGGGGCAATTAAGCAAAATACTGTTGCCATTACGATTGGGACTTCGGCTGGTGTACGGGTTGTAACTGACCATCCAGTGATCGATCCTCAGCAACGACTTTTTTGTTACGCCGTGGATAAAGGTTTATGGGTCATCGGCGGTCCGCTTAATAATGGTGGCGATGTCTATCAGTGGGCTGTTGAGCACTTAGTTGACGCTAGTGCAGTTAAAAATGAAAACATTGATCCTTACACCCTTGCTAACCAGGTTATTGAAGGTGTTCCTGCTGGAGCTCACGGTTTGCTTTTCCACCCATTCCTTGGCGGTGAACGGGCACCATTATGGGATGCAAATGCGCGTGGTAGTTTCTTCGGGCTTTCCCACATTCATACCCGTGCCGATATGCTGCGCTCAGTAATGGAAGGAATTTGTATGAATATTGCAACTGTTTTCCAAGCGGTTCGTGATCTTGTCGGTAATCCTGCAAGCGTAACTGCAACTGGCGGTTTTGCGCGAGCTGAAGTTTGGCGGCAAATGTTAGCAGATGTATTAAACTGTCCGGTCAATATTCCTAACTCATTTGAATCTGGTTGTCTCGGTGCAATTACCATGGCAATGAAGAGTTTAGGAATGATTGAAAACTATGAAATCATTAAAACATTAGTTGGTGATATCAGTTCTTATCAACCAAATCAAGATGCGGTTAATGTTTATCAAAATTACTTACCACTTTTTAAGCAGGTCGAAGGATTATTAACACCAGCCTATTCGACCATCGCCAAATTACAACAACAATCTACTACTCATTAGGGGGTTATTATTATGCCTTTACTTATTGTTTTAATCGGGGTTATTATCTTAATTTTCATGATTGTTAAACTAGAGATGAACACTTTCGTTGGTTTAGTAATCACATCATTCATCGTTGGTTTATTACTCGGCCTTCCACTTACAAAAATTCCGCAGACAATTGAAACTGGGATCGGGGGCCAATTAGGACACTTAGCTATTATCTTTGGTTTCGGGTCAATGCTTGGTAAATTAGTTTCTGATGCCGGTGGTGGATATCGAATTGCAACAACATTGATTAATAAGTTTGGTCGACGCTGGATCCAAGTTGCTGTTATCCTTGCTTCCTTTATCATTGGGTTAGCATTATTCTTTGAAGTTGGGCTTGTCGTTGTTTTACCGATTATCTTTATTATCGCCCGCGAGCTTGATATGCCATTGATGTATCTTGGTATTCCAATGGCAGCAACCTTAAACGTCACCCACGCTTTCTTACCACCACACCCCGCTCCAACTGCTATCACGGACATTCTTGGTGCAAACCTTGGACACGTCTTGCTACTTGGTATTTTAGCTGCAATCCCAACAATCATTATTGCTGGTCCAGTTTATAACTGGGTATTACAAAAAGTTTATCCGCGTGTTTACCGTAAAAATATTGATATTTCAGTTCTTGGCGAATATAAAGAATTCAAGCTTGACGAAACGCCTAAGTTCGGTATCTCCGTTCTAACTGCAATGATGCCAGTTATTTTAATTGCCGTTGCTACTATTTGTTCATTTATTTTCCCTAAGAACAATCCTGTTAATGAATTCATTCAATTTATTGGTGCACCTGACCTTGCAATGCTTCTTTCATTAATCTTCGCAATCTTTACGATGGGATTATGGCGAAACAAGAAAATGGAAGAAATTTCAACCGCCCTTGCCGACTCAATCAAGCAAATTTCTGTAATGCTTTTGATCATCGGTGGTGGTGGTGCCTTCAAGCAAGTTCTTGTTGATGGTGGAATTTCAAAATATATTTCTGGTTTATTCGCTCAAACTAACATTTCACCAATTCTAGCTGCTTGGTTAATTACTGCTTTATTACGGATGTCACTTGGATCCTCAACAGTTGCTGCGATGACCGCTGCCGGCCTTGTGGTTCCAATGGCTCACCAATTTGGCGGTAACTCAATTATGGCAACATTGATGGTTCTTTCCATCGGTGCCGGTTCTGTCTTTTGTGGACACGTTAATGATGCCGGTTTCTGGATGATCAAAGAATACTTTGGCCTTTCATTAAAGGAAACTTTACTTTCGTGGACAACGCTTACTTCCGTCTTAGCCCTTGCTGGATTGGGAGCCGTCTACGCCATTTCATTATTTATCTAAGTCAATTTAAGCGTCCTAGTGAATTAGCTAGTGACGCTTTTTGTATGGTTTGGTATTCTTAATAATAGTAGAACTATTAAGGATGATGAATAAACAAATGACGCAACATACTACTATCGCTGACGTTGCTAAAGCAGCTGGTGTTTCAGTGACTACTGTTTCACGTATTATTAATGGTCGTTATGATAAAATGCGCCCGGCAACGCGGAAACGGGTGGAAAAAGCAATTAAAGACCTTCACTTTGTTCCAACCGCTTCTGCTCGACAGCTTCGCCAAACTCATAGTCACGTTGTTGGAATCCTCGTTGGAGATATTTCTAACCCCTTTTCATCTTTACTTGCCAAAGGGATCGATGATGTTTTGCAACAGGCAGGCTATGATATCCTCCTCATGAACACGAACAACTCGCGGGAAAATGAAAGTCGTGCTCTTCAGCGACTATACCAACAACGAGTTGACGGAATTATTGTCCAACCTAATTCTCGGCACTTTAGTCAATTTGCTCCTGCTATTCATAACGATATTCCACTAGTGATCGTTGACCGTGAAGTTGATGACCAGCCTTCTACAGTTGGTAAGGTTACTTCTGCTAATCGCGATGCTTGTTATAATCTCGGTAAAATCCTGTATCAAAATGGTTATCAAAATATTTTAACTGTCAGCGCTCATTTTGCGGAAGCATCGGGTCAAATTCCTCGAATTGCCGGTTTAAAGGTTGCTGCTGCTGATAATGGGCTAAGCTATCACAATATTGAAACCCGTGGACATGATCGCCAATGGCTTGCTAAAACGTTTCTGCAACAGTTAAATGAGCTCAAAGGCAAAACTGCTGTCGTTTCATTAATGGGACCTATTTTATTCGACCTTTTAGCAATTTTTAAAGAACTAAACCTTTCTTTCCCTGATGATCTTGGCTTAGTTAGCTTCGATGACTGGGAATGGTCGCAATATGTCGCTAATGGAATTTTTCTGTTGAAGCAAGATATGGAGTTAATGGGTAGCTTAGCAGCTAATAAGCTTTTAACACAGATTAACCAACAAAGTACAATCAGTTCCACTACCCTTTTACCAGTTGAAATCATTGCACACCAGTCACTTTAGCATATAATATTACAAAGAGAATTAAATTGAGTTTTAAAGGAGAACAATAAATGAACTACTTAATTGGTGTTGACGTTGGAACCTCTAGCACAAAGGCTGTTTTATATGATCAAAATGCGCAGGTGATCACACAAGCTAATTATGGCTACGAGTTGCATCGTAATGCCGCGGGAATGGCAGAACAAGAGCCAGAAGAAGTAATCAATGCTGCTGAACAAGCCATCCATGATGTGACTACGGCAGCTGACCTTAGTACGGGGAAACTACTAGCAGTTTCAATCTCAAGTGCAAACCAAAGTCTCCTCTTATTAGATAAAGATAAGAAACCTCTTTCACGGTTAATCACCTGGGCAGATAGTCGTGCTCAGCGCGCAGCAGACAACCTTAAGATGATGACTGAAGGACAACAATTATATATGAAGACGGGAGTTCCTGTTCACCCCATGTCAACTTTGACAAAACTCCTTTGGTTAAGGGAAGACGAACCAGATTTATTTAGCCGCACAGCATATTTTGCTGATATTAAGGCTTACCTTTTCTACCGGTTATTTAATGAATTTAAGGTTGATATGTCAATCGCTTCCTCAACTGGCTTGATGAACCTTAAAACTTGTGATTGGGATGACCAGGCTCTTCGGGTTGCAGGGATAACCAAAGATCAACTGCCTGAAATTGTCGATGGAACAACTCAAGCAACTGGTTTAGTGCCCGAAGCCCAAGAAAAATTAGGAGTACCCGCTGATACGCCATTTATCTATGGTGCTTACGATGGTGCCCTTTCAAATATCGGTGTTGGTGCAACCAAGCAAAATACAGTAGCAATTACAATCGGTACTTCTGCAGCTGTACGAGTCGTAACTGACCATCCTGTTATTGATCCAGAACGCCGCCTCTTCTGTTATGCTATTAATAAGGGATTGTGGGTCGTTGGTGGCCCGCTTAATAACGGTGGCGATGTCTATGAATGGGCAGTAAAACACCTTGTTGATAGTAGCGCAGTTAAAAATGAACAAGTGGATCCTTATACTTTAGCAAATCATGTTATTGAAGGGGTCCCAGCAGGTGCGCACGGGCTTCTCTTTCATCCTTTCCTTGGCGGTGAGCGAGCCCCATTGTGGAATGCTAAAGCGCGTGGTAGTTTCTTTGGGCTTTCTCATATCCATACACGGGCTGATATGCTACGAGCAGTTATGGAAGGAATTAGCATGAACATTGCAACAGTCTTCCAAGCAGTACGAGCGTTAGTCGGTGAACCAGCGAGCGTTACTGCAACAGGTGGCTTTGCTCGCTCAAAAGTATGGCGCCAAATGCTTGCTGATATCTTAAACTGTCCAGTTAACGTTCCTGACTCATTTGAATCTGGCTGCCTCGGGTCAGTAGTTATGGCTATGCAAAGTTTGGGAATGATCGATAGTCTTGATACACCACAGAAGTTCATTGGCAAGGTTAGTTCTTACCAACCAGATCCAGCCGCGGTAAAAGTATATCAACGCTATACTCCACTCTTCCAACAAATTGAAGATATGCTTGCTCCTGCTTATTCTGAAATCGCTAAACTACAAGAACGACAAAACAATTAAAGAATCAAAAAATCGATCTTACAATCATTTTCCGATGTAAGATCGATTTTTTTAATTATGATTATTCTGTTAACAGGTTCTTAATATTACCTTTAGTATTTTTCAAATCGATGTAAATCGCTTCCACCCATGTTATTATTAATCTATGGTAAAAAAATATTTATAGAAAGGAAGTGGTACTAATGGCCGCATGGAAAAAATGGTGGGTTTCATTTGTAATGATGCTTCAGGTAATCGTTGGAATTGTTGTCGTATCGCTATGGTTTTATCGTGACCAAACTTGGACGATTCCAGTTAATGATTGGCTTCATAGCCCCATCGGTCAAAGTTTCTCAGCAGGAGTCGCAGTATTTTTAATCATTGTTGCTTTAACCGTAATAGCAATTGCTGTTTTTCGTCCCACAACAACTAAACAAATGACAATCGCTAAAGATGGTGCTAATAAAGTTCAAATTGATCAGCATGCAGTTGAACACAGCTTAACTACTTCAATTGCCAAATTTGACCTTTATAACCCAGTGATTAACCTCAAAATGCACCGGAATAATCATAATGCAGACGTTACCATTCATGGAATGCTCTCTAAGAGAACCAATCCAAAACTAATTCATACAGTACTACTCCAGACAATTAAAGAGAACCTAAAACGAGATTTCGACATTGATCTTAATAAATTACACATTAAGCTAAGTCCCTACTCAAACAGAGAATCAGTTAACATTGTCTAAAAAAGGAGGCACTCCATGAAACTTGCTACAATTGGCGTTATATTAGGATTGCTCATCAGTATTAGTTGGATTATGTGGGGCTTTTTCCCAATGATCGGTATTCTATTAGCTGTCACTATCTTGGGCGGAATTGGCTATATTCTTGATGCAAAGGGCTATTCATTAAATAAACTTGCGATAAAAATGTTAGATAAATTTGCCAACTAATTCAAGGAGGAATTAATATGACAACCACTACAAATAATAAAACAATTGATGAGCAATTAACATTCGATGATCAAGTAATTGAGAAAATTGCTGGGATCACCGCTAGCAAAGTTCCTGGAATCCTTTCCCTGGATGGAAATATGTTTAGTGAATTAGCGGACAAAGTAACTTCCGGAAGCAATCCAACCAAGGGTATTAATGCCGATGTTGGTGAAAAGCAAGTCGCATTAAAAATGGAAGCTACCATCGAATATGGCAAAAGCGCTCCAGAAATTTTTAAAGCTGTTTGTTCTGAGGTGCAGCATGCAATCAATAAGATGACTGGTTTAAACTTAGTTAAGTTTGAGCTACATATCAATGATGTTAAAACAAGAGAAGAAGTAAAAAAAGATACAAAATAAGGGAACGAGCAAAGCATCACGGGCACCTTCGTTTTCAACACGAAGCTCTCATATGCAACATCGGCCTCCAGCATTCGGCTTTACCGGGCGTTGGAGGCCTATTCTGGTTGCTTCTTATGGACGTGGCTTTACTTATGTCATATTTACACAATAATCATTTAAAATGACGTCCTAAAATAACTAAATCACGTTTAATCCCATCAAGCTCTGCTACTTGTGGTAAAAGCCCCCATTGCGTAAAACCAAACGATTTAAATAACTTTAGGCTTGGAATATTATGACCAAAGATATAAGCCACGATTGTATCAACTGTTAATTTAGGCAATTGACCGATAATAAATTCCATGGTTTTTGTACCAACCCCTTGTTTCCGTAACCGTTGATCAAGGTAAATGGCAATTTCACTAGTATGATCATAGGCTGGACGACCATAAAAATGCTCAAGGGCAACCCACCCGAGAACCTCATTTTGATATTCAATTACCCAGATTGGATGATTTTCGTCAAACGCTTCAAACCACCCTTTCCGTTCCTCAACCGTTATCGGGGTAAGATCCGCAGTCGCTAAACGTGACGGAATAATTTGGTTATAAATTTCAACAATTTTTGGTAAATCTTCAAGTGTCGCTTTTCGGTATTGTAACTCCACTATACTTTCCTCTAAAAAATTTCCTAAACTAATTTTTTTGAACCATTCGAACTAACCCAATCATCATACTTAATAAGATTCCGATTGATGCTAGTAAGGTATATCGCCGTAATTGTTGATTTTCTTCAGTTAATAATTTTATTTCTCGTCGCATAGCTTTTTTCTTCACTGTAAGCACCGCCTTCATTAATTCTAACAAGATCATCATATCATATTATTTGCGATTGCTTCTTAATATTTTATCTTTATCCTGTTAATGACTATAATAAAAATCATAAGGAAGTGTGTAAAGGGTATGATTTTTAACGATATTATTAGCATTTTATTATTTTGCGCGTTTGCTTATCTTTTTAATTTTAACTTTCACCGCGATAACTATGCCTATGCTATTGTGATGTTTATCGGCATGATGGTATTTTATGGCGATTTTTACCATCATCTCCCAATCAACTGGAAATTGTATATTTTGCTTATTGCTACTTTTTTATGGGCTTTATTCACAATCTTCATGGGGAGACAAGCATTAATTAAACCAGCTCAACGTAAACATTTTTCCTATGCAACGATTATTGGAATTTTTGCAATTATTATCACTTTTATCTTCAGGATTATTCTTTAAAAGCAATAAGGGAGCATGATCATGAAGTCGTATCTGGCTTCTATCACGCTCCCTTATTATATTGCTAGCAATCATGTGCTCGATCAATTTGAGAATTTAAGTCTGTATTACTAAGATCCAGAACTTCAAGATTATCTGTTAAAACGCGTTTAGGACTGACAAGTGGCATTGTAAAGTAACGCGGGTTAAACCTTACTTCCATTTCATCATCAAATTGAACTGCTGTATGGTCTTTAATAAAAACATCCCCTAAATTAGAGGTAATCTTTTCATTGTAATCTGGGGTATCTAAATCCTCTTTAACAAGGATTAGTCGATAATCACCATCTAAACTGCAACTCCCAACGGCAGAAAATGGACCAACCCCATCATCAAAATCTAGGAGCATCTTCTTAGATGACAGTTCATAACGCTGTAAACGTTCGATAGCTTGATCAGTAAATGTGATATTCATTAATATCAACCCCATTTCTTAAAATCAGTACTTATATTTTAACTAATTAAGAATAAGCTTTGAAATTTAAAGCTCAAAAAAACTGAGAAAAATCGCAAAATCTTTCTCAGTTTTTTAAATTAATTTATTTATTAACCTTCGAATGCATCAGTCAAAGGAGGAACAACTTGCTTCTTTCGTGATACAACACCCGGTAAATTCATCCGCTTGTTTTCGTTAAGCTTCTTACCAAAGGCTGCTTCAACCTTTTCAGCAGGATCACCAATAACTAATAATTCTGAGTCACTGTTTAAGATGTTAGTAGCGATTAATAAGAATAAATCATAATCGTTATCATCCATCATACTTTGCATTTGACTTTCAAGATCAGCTTGACGAGCAAAAACATCATCTAAATCAACGGTGTTAACTTGACCAATACGAACTTTCTTGCCGCCAAGTTCAAAGGTCTTAGCATCACCATCAACGATATCAGCATCAGACTTAGCACCAAGGTTAGTACCAGCCTTAAGCATTTCAATGCCGTACTTTTCGTAATCTTCAACACCAGCGATTTTTGCTAAGTACTTAACAGCTTCACGATCGTGGTCAGTTGTAGTTGGTGACTTCAAAAGCAAGGTATCAGAAATGATAGCAGAAAGCATCATCCCAGCCAAGTTAGCGGGAATATTAATGTGCTTTTCTTGGAACAATTCTGTAATGATTGTACTTACACAACCGTAAGGACGAACAGTTGCCCAGAGTGGTTGAGCCGTTTCAAAGCCGGCAATCCGGTGGTGATCAACTAAGTGCGTTACAGTGACCTTGTCGATATCACTAACACTTTGTTGTGGTTCGTTGTGGTCTACAAGCATTACCTTATCTACTTCGTTTGCAGCGGTTTCGATTACGCGTGGTGCTTCCATACCGAAAGTCTTCAATGCAAACTTAGTCTCATCATTTGGTTCACCTAAAGCAACTGCTTCAGTTTCGTATCCCAATTGGTTTTGGAAGTATGAAAATGCCATTGCAGCGGTAATCGCATCTGTATCAGGCTTTTGGTGTCCAAATACTAATTCTTTGCTCATATAAATTCCTCCTGTTTGTTCACTACTTTAATCCTAGTTATTTCTAGTAGGTGAAACAATCTACATTTTCTATTCTATCATGGAAGTTAATAGATTAAAGAACAATTATTAAATATCTTTCCTATTATGAATAAAATCTTTTAAGATCTGCCACATTTGTTCATGCTGGCTGTTAAAAAAACGTGGTGGGTCTTCATCTAACGAAAAATATTCAGTAGTTGTCGTTTCTGTAATTTTGGGTTGATAATGCTTAGCGCTACTTTCTTCAACTAAGTAAAAAGCATTAACTGGTTGAACGCGGTCACCATTAGGATAAGTGTAAAAATTCTGATCAAGAATTGCTAGTCGTTTGACAGGCACGACTTCAACTCCCGCATCTTCTTTAAATTCCCGCTTTACAGTTTGCTCAAAAGATTCGCCAAATTCCATGTAGCCGCCTGGGAAACCCCAATCACCAGTGTCCGCCCGTTCTTGAAGTAAAACAGCCTTCTGCTTGTTTAAGAGTGCCCCAGAAGCACTGGTCATTATTAAGGGACGATTCCCAACTAAATCACGAATTTCTTTAATATACGCCAAACTTTTCGCCTTCTTTTAATTTTGGCTAACAGGTTCTTCGGACAAAACATTCGTTTGTTTCATTCGAAGTTTTACTGGTTCCCCTTGCGTATCGGTATCAATTACAAAAGTTCCATTTGACTTAATCGAACTTAGATGATGGTCAGTAGCCATTATATCTTGGAATGCTGGCCGGTTAGTAATAGTCTCAAAAGCACCTTGATAATCATGGTCGTAAGCGAGGAAGTCTGCAATTTCATGTGGATGTGATTTCAACCGCCGAAGGACAAGTTCGCCCCGCCGTGCTCGCGCCCCAACTTCAATCTCATCAACTGGCATTTCCTTAAATGCACCTCGTTGAGTAATTACAGCAATATCTTGACCAGCTTTAACCAAGATTTGATCTGCTACTTGGTCATCATCTTTCAAATTAATGGCCCGTACACCAGCTGTCCGGATTCCTGTTACAGGAACATCTGCAACATCATACCGCACTGCATATCCTTGGCGACTAATCGTCAATAGTGAACGGTTCTCATTTGTTGGTTCATAGTAATCAACATTTACAACTTGCGCATTATCCCTAAGCTTAATTGCGACACTTGCATGGCTCTTGTAACGTGAACCAGGCTTATAGTCATTAAAGGCCGTTTGCTTTACTTGACCATCGCTGGTTCCCATGATGATTGTTCCTGGCTGATCTAGTTTATCAAAAATCATTGCTTTAATGATCTCTTCATTATCCGCTAAACCGATTGTTTGTGAGATATGTTCGCCGGTATCTTTCCACCGCGCATCCGCAATTTCATGAATTGGGCGGTAAATAATATGCCCGAGATTGGTAAACATAAATAAATGCGATAATGTGTTTGTTTGTTGAATCAATAATGGGTAATCGTCTTCTCGGAGACCGTTTTCTTCTGCCTCCGACGCCTTGAAGGAACGAATGCTGCTTCGTTTGATATAGCCCGCATGCGAAACTAAGACCACAACATCTTCGTTGGCAACCGTAACTTTAGTATCAATCTCAAGTTTTTCAACATGATTTTCAATCTTGGTCCGTCGTGGATTGCCAAATTCCTTCTTAATGGCCCTAATTTCCTTAGTAAGAACTTTTGCTAACTCATTTTCGTTAGTCAAGATTAACTGATATTCATTAATCCGCGAATTTAATTGTTCTTGTTCTTTTTCCAGCTCAGTTACATCCGTATTTGTTAAGCGATAAAGTTGCAAGGTAACAATTGCTTCGGCCTGTTCAGGTGTAAAGTTGTATTCTTTTACTAAGTTTTCCTTTGCATCCTTACGATTCTTACTTGCTCGAATCGTTTTAATGACTTTATCTAAAATTGAGAGTGCTTTGATTAACCCTTCGACAATATGCAAACGTTGTTGAGCCTTCGTTAGGTTATATTGTGTCCGTCGACAAATAATCTCTTTCTGGAATTCGAGATAGGAAATCAAAATTCGCTTCAATCCAACACGCATTGGTCGCTGGTCATCAATCGCAACCATATTGAAGTTATAGTTAATCTGTAGATCGGTGTTCTTTAATAAGTAATTAAGAATACCGTTCGCATTAGCTCCCCGCTTTAGTTCGATTGCAATTCGTAATCCACTACGATCAGTTTCATCGCGAGCTTCCGCAATTCCCTCAACTTTTTTGGCAAGGCGCAGATCGTTAATTCGCTTAACCAGTTGCGCCTTATTTACTTCATAAGGGATCTCCGTCACATTAATTTGTTGACGACCACCTCGCAAGGTTTCAATCTCCGTTTTTGCTCGCACTACAACCCGACCGCGACCAGTCTGGTATGCCTTACGAATGCCATCAATCCCCTGAATGATTCCACCAGTTGGGAAATCAGGGCCAGGAATAAATTCCATTAACTTATCCAAAGAAGCAGTTGGATGCTTGATAAGATAAATCAGTGCATCAAGAACTTCGCTTAAATTATGTGTTGGAATCTCAGTAGCATATCCAGCAGAAATTCCAGTTGCTCCATTAACGAGTAAGTTAGGAATACGTGCTGGTAAAACTGTCGGTTCTTTTTCAGTATCATCAAAGTTTAAGGCCATCTCAACTGTATCTTTGTCGATATCTTGAAGCATTAAACCTGCTATTTTACTAAGCCGCGCTTCAGTATAACGCATGGCAGCTGGTGGATCACCATCCATTGATCCATTGTTACCATGCATTTCAATTAGAGGTTCACGTAATTTCCAATCCTGACTTAGCCGAACTAATGCTTCATAAATTGAACTATCACCGTGGGGGTGGAAGTTACCCATTACGTTCCCGACTGATTTAGCAGACTTACGAAACCCTTTATCATAAGTATTTCCATCTTTATTCATGGCAAATAAAATCCGGCGCTGAACCGGTTTTAATCCGTCGCGAATGTCAGGTAAAGCTCGTTCTTGAATAATTGATTTTGAATAACGCCCAAAACGATCACCCATGATCTGTTCGAGCGTCATATGTTCAATTTTTCCGTTTCTCACAAAACTTGATTCCCTTCTCTATTTATTCCATGTATTAATTGTAGGCTCTTTAGTTTGAGGTAATTGTCCTTTATTCTCAACTAATTTATCGGATTCTTGATCATCGGCTAACGTGAATTGGACATTTTCTTCAATCCATTCTCGCCGTGGTTCCACCTTATTACCCATCAAGGTAGTTACACGACGCTCAGCTAATTCAGCATCCTCGATACGAACTTGGATTAGTGTCCGAGTTTCTGGATTCATCGTCGTTTCCCACAACTGATCAGCATTCATTTCACCAAGCCCTTTGAACCGTTGTAATTGTGCTCCCTTGCCCATCTTTTTAGTCAATTTTGTTAATTCTTCATTAGTCCACGCATACGTGATATTAGTCTTAGCTCCACGTCCGCGTTGCAAACGATAAAGTGGTGGAAGAGCAATATAGATTTTTCCAGCTTCGATCATTGGCCGCATATACTTGTAGAAAAAGGTAAGAAGAAGAATCTGAATATGAGCACCATCATCATCGGCATCAGTCATAATAATAATCTTATCGTAGTTTGAATCTTCAACGTTAAATTCAGAACCAGCACCAGCACCAACAGTATAGATAATTGTGTTCAATTCTTCGTTTTTTAATACATCATCTAACTTCGCCTTTTCTGTATTTAGCACTTTCCCTCGTAATGGTAAAATTGCTTGGAATTTACGGTCACGTCCCTGCTTAGCTGACCCACCAGCGGAATCCCCTTCGACTAGGAATAATTCGTTTTTCTTAGCATTTTTTGATTGGGCAGGAGTCAATTTTCCAGAAAGATTTCGTTCCTTTTTACCCTTTCGTTTACCACCACGGGCTTGGTTACGGGCTTTGCGGGCAGCTTCTCGGGCTTCACGAGCCTTTAACGCCTTACGAATTAACATCTGGGCAAAGTCACCATTTTCCATTAAGGCATAGTTAAGCTGCTCACTGACAATCGCATCAACAATTTTCCGTGCTTCAGGAGTTCCCAGTTTATCCTTTGTCTGGCCTTCAAATTGAAGTAGACGTTCCGGAATCCGAACAGAAATAACAGCTGTTAACCCTTCCCGAACATCACTACCTTCTAGATTTTTATCATTAGCCTTTAACAGACCAACTTTTTTTGCGTATTCATTGAAAGTCTTCGTCCAGGCACTCCGGAATCCTGCTTCATGAGTACCACCATCTGGAGTTCGGACATTGTTGACAAATGATAACAAGCTCTCAGAATAACCATCATTATATTGAGCTGCTACTTCAACTTCGACCCCGTCTTGCTTTCCGTCAAAGTAGAGCGTCTTTCCTAAAACGTCCTTACCCTCGTTAAGATAAGAAACGAATTCTTGAATTCCATTGTCGAATTGGAATACATCTTGTTTTTCTTGACCAGCCCGCTTATCGGTAAGGGTAATCTTAATCCCTTTCAATAAAAAGGCCGACTCACGAAGCCGATTAGCTAAGGTATTGTAGTCATAAACAGTAGTTGAAAAAATCTTCGGGTCCGGCTTAAATGAGACGGTCGTTCCGTTCTCAGCTTTAGTTTTTCCTAATTTTTTCAACGTTCCAACTGGTTGACCGCCATCCTTAAAAATTTCTTGGTAACGGACGTGATCACGGACAATTGTCAGCGTCAAATGTGATGATAAGGCATTTACTACGGAAGCTCCAACACCATGGAGCCCTCCTGAAGTTTTATAACCATCTGACTGACCAAATTTTCCTCCAGCATGGAGAACCGTCATAATAACTTCAGGTGTCGGCTTACCGGAGGCATGCATCCCAACTGGCATCCCCCGACCATGATCTTGAACTGTAATCGCATTGTCTGCTTCAATGGTGACGTTAATCTCATCACCATAACCGGATAATGCTTCATCAACGGCATTATCCACTATTTCATATACCAGGTGGTGCAATCCACGTGAGTCAGTAGATCCAATATACATCCCTGGTCTTTTTCGTACTGCCTCAAGCCCTTTTAATACTTGTATGGATGAGGCATCATATTTTACTTCTTCTTTGGCCACAAAATGACCTCCCATTGCCTATATTATACCTAAACGTATGTTCGGAAAATTATTTTACCATTTACATTTGTTAATTGTAAAGCTAAACCGGCTACAATTTCAATTCATAATTAAAATGATACTGAAAACTTAGTAGATTGGCAAATTGTGTCTTCCTAGTGGTTAAAATTAAATATTCATGCTATGCTTAAAAGCTGTATAAGCTATTATTAAGGAGCTATTTATATGATTTTTGAAATTATTGGGATGATTATTATTGCTTACCTCTTAGGTTCAATCCCAACTGGCCTCTGGATCGGTAAGTATATTTATCATAAAGATATTCGCAAGTTAGGTAGCGGTAATATCGGAACAACAAATACCTTTCGGACATTGGGGTTTAAGGCGGGCGTCGTTGTTTTGGTTATCGATATTCTAAAGGGAACACTCGCTGCCAGTCAGCCATACTTTTTAGGAATATCTGGAACCGTTAACCCCCTATTGATCGGACTCTTTGCTAGTCTTGGTCACACTGTATCAATATTCGATAATTTTCATGGTGGGAAAGCAGTGGCAACTAGCGCGGGGATTCTCTTAGCTTATAACCCCCTCCTTTTTGTTGTTGCCTGTTTGATTTTTATCTTTGTCTTATGCTTGACAAGTATGGTTAGTGCCGCCAGTATGGTAGGGATTAGTGCAATTTTCATTATTGCCCTCTTCATTCATGCTTGGATTTTAGCAATCGTGGCAGGAATATTAACAGGAGTGGTCTTTTACCGCCACCGATCAAACATTCACCGAATTTTATCAGGAAAAGAATCAATGGTAAGTTTTGGCCTTGGCTATTATTTACGAGAAAAGAAGCTAAATAAATAGGAGACTGGAAATGGAAAGTTTCACAGTCTCCTATTTTTTTCGTTAAAATGGCTTAATACTAAAATGATAATTATCTGTTTCATTTGGTGCTAGACGGTGCATCCCTTGCTTATGGAGGAGGAGCCCATCAGCATTGACATTATCCGCTATTCCCCACCATGGTTCCACACATACAAATGGAGCTGTACTTGGATATTGCGACCAAACTCCCACGTATTCTGTATTAAAAGTATCAACTACGACCCCGTGATTAGCAACAGTATCCGTTAATTTGGCTGTAAAATGGCCACCATCTGTTTTGAAAATAATAGCATCCTTGTTAAAAAGATCATGATTAAGTGATAATGAATCCTGCATATTAATCAATTGTGGATGAGCTGAATCGTTATAGGCGCCATCTAAAACGATCCGTGAATATTCTGTTGCCGGTTTAACGCTTAATTCTGTTTGTTCAAAACTCCCAGTACTAGTTAACGGCATATTAAAACCGGGATGTGCTCCAATGGCATAGATTAAGGTTTCATCTCCGCTTGGGTTCTTCACCACATAACTGATTTCAACCTTATCAACAACTAATTCAAATTTTACCTGAAGACTAAATGAAAAAGGGAATGCCTTCTTAGTTTCACTATCATCATGCTGTTCCATCACAACCATCGATGGTGTTTGCTCAATAACTTGGAATTTTCGATCACGTGCAAAACCATGTTGTGTTTGATGATATGTTTGGTTGCCATATTGATATTGATCATCTTTTAAGCGGCCAACGAACGGAAAGAGGATTGGTGCTTGGCGATTCCATGAAGCGGGGTCCCCCTGCCATAAGTATTCGATTCCGTTATCCTGCCGTTTAATACTATGTAGTTGAGCACCTAATTCATCAATTTGCACAGTTAATTGTTGGTTTTGTAAAGTAATCATTGTTATCGATCCCTTCAATTGATAATCGTTTAACATTAAGTATATAAAAAAGGTTCCAAACGCACAATAGCAGATTTTGGAAACCTTTTCAATAAATATTTAAGTAAAATTTAGTAAAAACCAGCATGATGTTTTTACTTCTGAACTTCTTCTTTATAATCCCCATTGGGACAGACAACCTGTTTACCACCCTTGACTTTCTTTTCAACAAGGAAGTGCCCATCCTTAGGACAATTACGTCCAATCGGTTTATCCCATGAAACAAAGTCACAATCTGGATAACGGGAACAACCATAGAAAGTTCGGTTCTTCTTTGATTTTCGTTCAACAACCGTTCCTTGCCCACACTTTGGACATGTAATTCCGGTATCTTTTACAATCGCCTTGGTATTCCGACAATTTGGGAAACGAGAACATGCATAGAACTTACCATAACGACCCATTTTAATAACCATTGGTGCCCCGCAAATTTCACAATCTGTGCCAGCAAGCTCATCTTTCATCTCAATCTTATCAACCTCTTCTTCAGCTGCATCAACTTCTTTTGAGAATGGTTGATAGAATTTATCAACAACATTAATCCAGTTTTGCTTCCCTTCTTCGATCTCATCAAGCTTTCCTTCAATATCGGCAGTAAATTGGACATTGACAATATCAGGGAATTGCTTTTCGATAATCCGATTGACAATTTCACCCAATTCAGTTGGTTCGAAGTGACGTGATACAAGACGGACATAATAACGTCGCTGGATCGTATCAAGGGTTGGCGCATAGGTTGATGGACGACCGACACCATTTTCTTCCAGAGTTTTAATAAGAGCCGCTTCTGTATAACGAGCAGGCGGTTGGGTAAAGTGCTGAGCTGGATCGTCCTTTATCATTTTTGCTTTGTCACCTTCAGTTAATTCTGGCAACAAGTTATCTTTTTCGGTTCCTCGCTTATATACTTTTGTAAACCCAGGGAACTTAACTTTTGATCCATTTGCACGGAAGTCGACACCATTTTGCTGAAGGTTAACGCTCATCGTATCAATTACTTCTGCAGTCATTTGACTAGCTACAAACCGCGACCAAATCAAATTATAAAGTTTATATTGGTCAGGAGTTAAATATTGCTTCATTTTAGCTGGTGTCCGATAGACTGAAGTTGGCCGAATAGCTTCGTGAGCATCTTGTGCCCCTTCAGGTAATTTTCCCTTAACCGGCTTTATTGCCGCATATTCCGCTCCATAGTTTTCATGAATATAGTTAGACGCTTCATGCTTAGCAATTGACGCCACCCGCGTTGAGTCCGTCCGCATATAGGTAATCAACCCAACCGGTGCCCCTTCTTTAATGTCAATCCCTTCATATAACATTTGTGCTGCCATCATTGTCTTTCGTGTTCGGAAGTTCAAACGACGGTTAGCATCCTGTTGCATGGTCGAGGTTGTATATGGTGGCTGCGGTTGCCGCCGACGTTCTTTTTTAGTCACCTTGGTAACATCGAAATCTTTCTTTTTATCAATCTTAGAAAGAATTGCCTGAACGTCATCATTAGTCTTCAAGGAAACCTTCTTACCATTTTCACCGTAAAAACTAGCCTTGAATTCTTCTTTGCCCTTCTTGAAATCAGCATCAATTGTCCAGTATTCCTCGGGTTTGAAGTTTTTAATTTCATTTTCACGTTGAATAATCAGATAAAGGGCAACTGATTGAACACGACCAGCACTTAAGCCTTTTTTGACTTTCTTCCATAAAATTGGGCTAATTGAATATCCAACTAATCGATCTAATACCCGTCGTGCTTGTTGGGCATCCACGAGATCCATATTAATTTCTCGGGGTTCCTTAAAAGCTTCTTTAACAGCATCCTTAGTAATTTCATTAAAGGTAACCCGGTTCTTTTGATCATCGTCAAGCTTTAAAATATTTGAAACATGCCAGGCAATTGCTTCCCCTTCACGGTCCGGGTCAGATGCAAGATATACGGCTTTCGCATTTTTAGCGTCCTTCCGTAGTTCCTTAATTACATCACCCTTCCCCCGAATTGAAATGTAATCAGGGGTGTAGTCATTTTCAATATCTACCCCCATCCGGCTTTTGGGTAAGTCCCGAATATGGCCTAAACTAGCCACAACCTTATAGGACCGGCCTAAAAATTTACCGATTGTTTTTGCCTTTGATGGTGACTCCACGATCACCAGATTTTTTTTAATTTTTGAACGGCGACGAGTTGTCTTTTTCGCCGTTGATTTGGTTGTTTTGGTTGCCATTCTGGTAGGCTCCTAACATTTTTAATATTTCATTCAATAATATTATTAATCCATTTGACTACCATCTGTCAAATATAATCTCTAACTGAACAAAATATTTTAATCAACTTCTCACCAGAAATCAAGCCCGCAAATCATACAGCTGAAATTCGTCTAGCAGATCTTGGGCGCTGAGAATTGGTTTTGCGCCAGCTGCGATTAAACTGTTACATCCTACTGATAAGGGAGCATCAATCCTGCCAGGAATAGCACATACAGATCGATTTTCATCTAAGCCGATATTAGCCGTGATTAAACTCCCACTCCTTTTCTTTGCCTCGACAACCAAAACCACTTCGCTTAAACCTGCAATAATTCGGTTTCTTTCTGGGAAGTGATAAGCCACAGGTGGTTCACCCCGTCCATACTCAGAAATTACTAATCCTTGTCTGGCCACCTCATCTTGAAGGGTTTGGTGATTTCGGGGGTAAGCTTGATCTAAACCAGTTCCAATCACCCCAATAGTAAGGCCGCCATATTTTAGCGCAAGTTCATGACTAAAACTATCTACTCCTTGAGCTAATCCGCTGACTACTACTATCTGCCGCTTAATTACTGGTGGCAACAATCCTCGTAAAGCGCTCTGGCCATAATTAGTTATCTGCCTAGTGCCAACGACACCAATTGAAGGCTGATGGAGCAAGCTCAGATTACCACGATAAAATAATACCAAGGGTGGACAGTACGTTTCTTTCAAGGTCATCGGGTATAACGGATCCGCAATCGTAATAAATTTTTCCTGACTGTTTAAATCCACTGCTTGATCAAGCGCGGGACTTGTCCAGTTATTTTTTAATGAAGATGCACTTCGTAAGCTAACATTTGCATGGTCAATCAAATAGTCAATATTATTAAAGCATCGCGCCTGTTGAGCACACTCCCATAGACGATATTTTGAAACTAAGCCAATTCCGCGACACAAACTTAACCGTAATAGAAAATCGTTTACTTGTAACATAAAAAAGCCTCCTTATATTTATATACGAAAGCTTTTTGGAAATGCATTTTTTAATTTAAATATTTTGGAACAGGATTAAAAGAACGCCGATGAATAGGAGTTGCCCCCATTTTCTCTAAGCCGGCTAAATGTTCTTTGGTACCATAACCCATATTTTGTGCAAAGCCATACCCTGGATAAACATAATCATAGTCTCGCATTAAATGATCCCGGTATTCCTTTGCGACAATACTAGCTGCAGCAACGCTAATACTCTTTTGATCCCCCTTGATCAAAGTCGTCTGGGGAATGTCAATTGCTAACGGGACAGCATCAACAATCAGATGATCTGGCCGATGATGAAGGTTATTAACCGCCCGAATCATCGCATCCTGAGTAGCAGCATAAATATTCATTTGATCAATCACTGGCGCATCATTTACCGCAATGCTAACTTCAACCGCCTCATCAACAATCCGTAAATACAAATTTTCTCGTTCATGCCTAGTTAACTGTTTAGAATCTGTTACCCCTATCAGGTCAAAATCTGCATTTAAAATTACTGCACAAGTAACCACCGGCCCAGCCAATGGTCCTCTTCCTACTTCATCCATTCCTGCAACATACTGACATCCCTTTTCCCAGTAGTACTTTTCATATTTAAACCGGTTATTGAACGCCTCTTTAGCTTCCCTCTGCCGTGCAAGCCGCCGCTCAAATTGCTGAATTGCCGTTTGAACACCTTTTCGCGAATCATCACGAATAGTTTGCAAGTAAGGATCAGTTGTATCTGTGATAGTTTGTAAACGGGCCTTAATTTGACTAATGGTTTCCTTATTCATTTAGTCCATCCTCATTTAGGTCAGCGGGTACTTCCAAAGTGATTGGTCCTAATTTTCCCTTTCGCAAGTCAAAAATCAAGCGTTCACTAGCCCGGTCATAATCATCAGGAAAGCCCATTTTAGCAGTAATCGTTAATAGTAAATCCGGATTGGCAACCGATTCGTCCAGATCTGCATCAGTTAAGTGATAACGTTGCTTTAATACCTCTGGCTGATGTTGCCGCAAGTAATCAAGGGCAAACAACGCTACATCATCTTTTGCGTATAAGCTATCTTTAATTGCTCCTGTTAAAGCAAGCATTATCCCCTGCTTAGGAGTAGCAAATTTATGCCAAAGGACACCAGGAGTATCAAGTAATTCCAATTCTGCTGATGACCGTAACCATTGCTGTCCAGTAGTGACTCCTGGACGGTTTCCAGTAGCCGCAACGTTCTTTTTTACCAGGTGATTTAAAAGGGTTGATTTCCCTACATTAGGAACACCAACACACATTGCCCGAATTGGCCTCTTTTTCATTCCCTTGGCTTTTTCTTCTGCCAATTTATCTTTTAATATCTCTTTACTTTTAGCCGTTACAACTTTTGCCACGTTATTTTGGCGTGAATCGAGGGCAAGAACTGGTTGATTATGTTGCTCAAAGTATTTAATCCATTCATTTAATCGTTTCTGGTCTGCTAGGTCCGTTTTTGTCATAATTAAAAGTTTGGGCTTTTCTCCTGCAGCTAGTGCCACTTCTGGATTTTGTGACGAATAGGGGACACGAGCATCTACTAGCTCAAATAAAATATCTACTAGTGGCATTTGTTCACGAATTTGGCGTAATGCTTTTGCCATGTGCCCTGGGAACCATTGAATTGTTGCCATTTGACTTTCTCCCTTCTTTTCTAATTCATTGCATCAATATACCGTTGCCAAGCTTCATCAAAAATTGTCATTGATGGCAAATAGTCAGCATTTTCTTCTAAATAATGCGAAATTTCATCAAAATCCTCTGAATGCTTAGGAAAAGTAGTATCCAAAAAAGAGTTGTTTGCAAACTGTTGAACTTCATCTGCACTATTCGGATTTCGTTGAGTCATTAAAAACTGATAAAAACTCATTCTCATTTTGATTTCCTCCAATATTATTCATTACTTGTTGGGACTGTGATTAAAAACTTAAACCGTCCTTCTTGCATGTTAATTTCCTGAGCCGAGTACTTAAGAGAACGGTGCTTGCTATAACGGTTAAGGTCTAATAAAACTGTCTTCTTTTGTGGGTTAATTGTTACCCATTTAGGAATATTATAATTCTTTGCAATGTAACCCATCACAAATTTGATCGGGATATTTAACCGTCCAACTGAAAGTCCCTTAGCGCGTAATAAGACATTTCCGTTACTTAATCGTTCAGGAATAAAGTTAATGGCAAATCGCACCTTAGCCCCTAGAAACTTAGTATTTCCTGTCAAGGTAGCATACTGATCGCCAACAATAAAATCATAACGGATCTTTTGCCCTTTTAAAAACTGATTCAGGTAATTAGCAGCTAAAGCATTCACCTGTTTTTTATTCAATTCAACCGTTACTGATGAATCGCTTGGCTTTACTGCTTTGCTAGTTGTAGTAGCAGGAGTCGGTGCAGTCACCTTGTTTAACACAACCCCACAACTAATTACAATCAAGGCTACTAAGCAAAAAAAGGCCCATTTCCACCAATTAGTCTTTTTTTCTTCAGAATTTTTCATTTTTTACCTCCGTGTGAATTCCCAGCTATCATGTTTTTGCATTACCTTAAATAATTGGTCAGCAATTTTGACGTATCCTGTATGATTAGGATGGAAATTATCTTCTGTTGAAATATATTTATTAAGGTTCTTATCCTTATGATTCATAATTTCAATGACCAGCTTTTGACTGACTTGCCCTTGATTAGCCTTTTCTTCTTCCTTGACCAGCTGTTGTTGCTGACTCTTAGTCTGATATTGACCGTATGACATCAACTTATTAATGTTCACAAAATACATTGACTTATAATTATTCATTGTATCTTGCGTAGTTTGGTTCCATTGATTAATTGACTTGTTAATAATTGTTACATCTGGGAAATAGGTATAGAAGGGATTATAAATACTCATCACAAAAATAGGAGCCTTAGGATTTTCCTTTCGAACCGCATCAAATAACTTAATTAATTTTTTTTGATAAGTCTTTTCGCCACTTTCAACACTACTGGTAACTTGCCGTTCAGAGCCCATTACGTTTTTTTCCAAGATCTGCATCAAGTCGTTCCCACCCACAGTCATCGTAATCACATCCGCGCTCCGTAAGTCACTACGTAATTGGGATTGCTGATTTAACCGGTCAAGAATCTGGTCGGATCGATCCCCTGTTACTCCGTAATTGACTGTTGTCACCTTCGTTTGGTGGTAACGGTGTTCGATTTTTTCCTTAATTACCCCAACATATCCACCATTATTACTCTCGTCCCCTTGACCGTGAGTAAGGGAATCGCCTAGTGCCACCAGCTTTACATTTTCCTTTTCAACATATTTTGGTTTAACAACTTTTGAACTATTACTAGTTAAATTTGTAAAGTGGTTAACAGTATACCATCCTCCACCAATAATCATAATAGCCAAAAGCGATAATAATAGCCATTTAGTCCACTTTTTCATCTATTCTATAGTCCTTTATTTTAAAATTTTAAGAAGATAGAGGCTGGGAAAAATTTTCATTTTTCTCAGCCTCCACTTATTTTTATCAAAGATTATTCTGTATAGTATAGCAAACAACAAGCACCCATTCCAGTGTGAGTTGCAATAATTGGCACTGTCTCTCGAACAGTAACCTCGATTTCTGGATAAAGTTCTTTTATTTTTGCTAATAAGCGTTCTACTTCCTTGCCAGCATCGACATGAGAAATTCCAATTCGCTTAACTTTTGGTCCCCGTGCCATTTCATCTAAAATCTTATCCCATTCTTTATGCATTGATTTAATGCCACGGCCTTTTGATTCAATATGAATCTGACCATCATACACATGGAGCATAACCTTAATGTTTAATAGGTTAGAAATAGCACCAGCAAATTTACTAATTCGGCCACCAGCAACTAAATTATCAAGATTATCAATTGCCAAGTAAAGTTCAGATTTACTAAGTACTTCTTTCATCTTAGCAATTGCATCTTCAACGCTACCACCAGCTTCAATCACTTGGGCTGCTTCAATTATTTCGAAGCCCATTACTTGGTCGGTTGACTGGGAATCGTAGACTGTAACTTTTGTCTTTGTCATTCCAGCCGCTTGTTCAGCCGCATGGACGGTCCCACTAATTGATTCCATCATTGTAACGCATAATACTTCGCTACCATCTTCACCTAGCTTATCAAAGGCATCGACAAACTTCCCAATTGGTGGCTGGGAAGTCTTTGGTAGTGACTTAGCATTCTTCATCATTTCAGGGAACTGTTCGTTTGTAATTGTTTCACGCTCAACGTATACCGTCCCATCAATCATTACACTTAATGGTATAATTGTAATGTCATATTTTTTAATTTCTTCATCAGTTAATCCTGCTGATGAGTCACAAACAATTTTTATCTTTGCCATGAAACTTACCACTCTTCCTGAACAATTTGTGCTATAATTATCTAGTACTGAGAACTAGATAATTTATTTCAAGTACTATTATACTCAATTTTATCTAATTTTGTAGGATCAATTACTATTTATTTAGTATAACAAAAATATTTTAAAAATTCATTGGTCTTTGGAAAGGGGTTTTTTGATGGATACACAAAAAGAGACAAGAGATCGGCGTACTTTGCTGATAGAAATAGGTAATGCGGTTACTCATGGGATTGGAGCAGGACTGTCGATTGCTGGCTTGATCTTGTTAATTATCAGAGCTGTTCATACTGGTAGTCCCATGCGAATTGTTACCTTTACTATTTACGGAAGTGCTTTAATTCTTTTTTACCTTTCGTCAACCTTATTTCATGCCTTGATCTTTACACGAGCTAAACGAGTCTTTCAAATTCTCGACCATTCAATGATCTTTGTGCTTATTGCTGCAACTTATACTCCCTATTGTTTAGTTAGTATCCGTGGCTGGTTAGGCTGGACAATTTTCGGCGTGATTTGGGGCCTATCTGTTATCGGAATCGTGTATAAATGTATTTGGTTAAAACATAAAAGTAAATATTCAACCATTATTTACATTCTAATGGGTTGGCTATGTCTAGTCGCCTTCATGCCTCTCTGGCATGCGCTTGGTCCAGTTGGCTTCGGCTTGCTACTACTAGGAGGACTTTCCTTTACTCTTGGCGCCCTCTTTTACAGCCGGCCAACGGCATATACCCATTTGATTTGGCATATTTTTGTCCTCATCGGAACAATATTAATGTACTTTTCAATTCTTTTATACGTTTAGTTCCCATTCTTCGAAACGACAAACTAGCTGGTCATCTTTTTCATAATTATTGTGGTTTACTAAGTGCCAACGGTCATAATCGATCGTTGGCATTTTTGTATCTCCAACAATTTGCTTATTTATCACCGTTCGTGTTAGCTTTGTCGCCATTGGGAGTAATTGCTGATAGATCGTTGCCCCACCGATTACAAAATATTCGTTTGGATTTGACTTAAGATATTCTTTAAGGGCAGCTAAAGAATGAAAGACTTTCACTCCTTCAGCATCTATGTTCTGCCTGGTAAGCACAATATTTTCTCGCTTAGGCAACGGTTTATTGCCAAGCGAGGCAAAAGTTTTTCGCCCCATTATAATTGGGTGACCAGTAGTTTTTGTCTTAAAATGCTTCATATCAGCAGAAACATGCCACGGGATTGTATTATCTTTGCCAATCCAACCATTCAAATCTTCCGCCCAGATTAAATTCAGTTCACTCATTTTGAACCACTCCTTTTAAACTGCTACGGGAGCCTTAATTGCAGGCTCATGAGTATAGCCTTCTAACTTAATATCAGTCATTTCATATTGATCGATTGGTTTTGGTTCAGCAGGTAAAATCAATTTAGGAGCTTCATGAGGTGTTCTTGTCAGCTGTTCTTTAACTTGATCAAGGTGGTTCAGATAAATGTGAGCATCCCCTAATGTATGGACAAACTCGCCAGGTTCTAGACCACATTGATGAGCAATCATATGCGTCAATAATGCATAACTAGCGATATTGAATGGAACCCCTAAAAAGATATCGGCACTCCGTTGATAGAGCTGACAACTAAGCTTTCCATCATTAACATAAAATTGGAACATTGTGTGACATGGAGGGAGAGCCATGGAAGGAACATCTTCTGGATTCCAAGCTGAAACAATCATCCGCCGTGAATCTGGAGTAGTTTTAATCTGCTGGATAACGTTAGCGATTTGATCAATTGTGTCGCCTTGACTCGTCTTCCATTTTCGCCACTGACTTCCATAAACAAGCCCTAAATCGCCATACTTTTGGGCAAAATCATCATCTTCAAGAATCCGTTGACAAAATGCCTTCTTTTCTTGGAGATAGACCTGCTTAAACTCTGGATCTTTAAGCCAGCGGTGACCAAAGTCTGTCATATCTGGACCTTGATATTCAGCACTTTCTACCCACTTCTTAAATGCCCATTCATCCCAAATATGATTCTTGTGTTGAAGTAAGAAGCGAATGTTAGTGTCGCCTCGTAAAAACCATAATAATTCACTCTTAATCAAACCAAATGGGACTTTCTTGGTAGTTAAAATAGGAAAACCTTTACTTAGGTCAAACCGCATCTGATATCCGAAAACAGACTTAGTACCAGTTCCTGTCCGATCACCCTTTTGATGTCCATTCGTCAAAACATAACGAATTAAGTCTAAGTATTGCTCTTCGTTTACATTTGTTGCCATCCTTATGTTCCCTTCCTTTACTCGTCAACGTATGTGCTTAAATACTCCCAACGAGCTGTCTTTTCATCAATTTTTTCTTGTATTTCATTTAGTTGCTTCTGTAACTTAGCAATTTTCGTATAATCGCTTGCTGCTTCAGCCATTTCATTTTCTAATTGCTGATGCTGTTGATCAAGGGCATCTAATTCTTCATCAATATGATCCCATTCAAGTTGTTCAGCATAAGTAAGTTTTGTTTTTTCTTTTTTGGCTGGTTCTTGCTTACTTGCCTGCTTTTTAGCAAAGGCTTTTTGATCATTTTTAAGCTCTTTATCCTTACCTGCTTCTTCTTTTTTAGAAGTTAAATAATCAGTAAAGCGTCCCGTATAACGCTCAATATCACCATTCCCATTGAAGACTAGCAAATTGTCGGCCACCTTATCTAAGAAATAGCGATCATGAGAAACCGTAATTACAGTTCCCGCAAAATTATCTAGGTAGTCTTCAAGAACTGTCAGTGTTCCAATATCAAGGTCGTTAGTTGGTTCATCTAGTAATAAGACATTAGGCTGCTGCATTAAAATTTTTAAGAGGTATAATCGTCGCTTTTCACCCCCAGAAAGCTTTCGGATCAAAGTACCATGCATAAACCGAGGGAACAAGAAACGTTCTAATAATTGGGTAACGCTAAGCTTATTACCATCTTTATCAGTAACATTATCTGCAATTTCAGACAAGAAACTAATCATCCGCTTATCATTGTCAATTCCTTCTGTTTGCTGGGTATAATACCCTAACTTAACGGTTTCCCCAATCTTAAGGACGCCACTATCTAGGGGAACACGTTGGGCAATCACGTTTAATAAACTCGTCTTACCCGTCCCGTTTTCACCAGTAATTCCAATTCGATCACCTGCCTGAACAAGCCAATTGAAGTCATGGAGGATTTGGTGATTATCAAATTTTAAGTTAGCATCCTTAAATTGAATAACATCTTTCCCTAGACGTTGTGATCCAAGATTGATAGCAATATCTTCATCGGTTTTAAGATTACCGATTTTTCCTTCTAATTCGTGGAACCGATTGATTCGCCCCTTTTGTTTTGTGGAACGGGCTTTTGCACCTGTCCGCATCCAGGCTAATTCTTTTTTATACAGCTGTTGATTCTTTTTCTCAGTATCTTTAGCTAACTCTACTCGTTCCGCCTTTTTTGCTACAAAGTCCTGATAATTTCCCTCGTAGTGATAAAGTTTACCAAAAGATAGCTCCCAGATATGATTTGTAATTTGATCAAGGAAGTACCGATCGTGGGTAACAACGAGGACAGCACCCTTATAACTGCGAAGGAAATCCTGGAGCCAAACTACCGAATCGAGGTCTAAGTGGTTAGTCGGTTCATCCAGTAATAAGAGATCTGGCTGTTGAATTAAGACTTGTGCTAACCCAACCCGTTTCTTTTGTCCTCCAGAAAGTTGAGTAATCTTTTGACTTACATCTTTTATCTTTAACTGGGTCAGAATCGTCTTCACCCGACTATCTGCTTCCCATGCATCTTCTTGATCCATTCGTGCCTGCATTTTTGTGTAACGGTCGATTGCTTGCGGATCTTCTGGGTGCTTTGTAAAGCGTTCAAGTGCCAGCTCATATTGGCGAATTGTTTCAAAGACTGGTTGTTTGCCTTCAAAAACAGCTTCCATGATCGTTTTATTTTCATCAAGCTCTGGTTGCTGCTTTAAATAACCGATCGTATAATCATTGGGTTTAGTGATCTGACCGCCACCTTCTGGGTTTACTTCCCCACTAATTACGTTAAGAAGACTTGTTTTTCCGCTTCCATTAACACCAATCAGTCCAATTCGATCATTTTCATTAATAATAAACGAAATATTATCAAATAAGGTCTTTTCACCGTATGTGCTGGTTAGATCCTCTGCACGCATTGTTTGCATATTATCCCTCTTTCGTTATCTCTTCTACTTTTTCTAATAAGGTTGTTGCATCGTTAGCTATTTCGCCATTTACTACTGCCAGCGTTAATCGTTGAAGAATCTTCCCCATCAATGGTCCCGGTTTTACCCCCGCTTTAGTAATTAATATTCGACCATCAATTGCTAATTCTTTAGCGTTTTTAATTGGTAATTTTTGATAAGCTTTTTGCAATTCCTCATCATTAATTGCCCATCCATATAACTTAGCTACTTGGTTAGCATCATGGAGGGCTGTTTCACCGGTATTAAACATTAGTGTTGGCGTAAGCGTACGTTGACGAATTGCTTGGACTGCTGGAACTACTTTTTTGACCTGCGCAATTAAATCATTTGCTGTCTTCCACTTCTTTAAGAATTTACCAATTTCTTTTTGATCAAGCTGGAGTTGTAAGCTTAAAACTGACCATAATTGAGCTTCATTTTCCAAATGCCATTGGTTAAGGATCAATAAAGCCGATAAAGCAGCTTGCGCATTTTCCAACCCTGGACAATATTGATACAATCCAGTCGCAATAAAATCTTTTAAGCCCGCTACTGGATTTTGGCCCAGCAATAGTTTTTCTAGTTCAACTCGGATTCGTTCAACTGCAATTTTTTCTAATAATGGTGCATTTTCTTTAATCCCTTTTAATGTTGCAGTATCAATGACAAAATCAAGCTTACTTGCAAAACGCACGGCCCGCATCATCCGTAAAGCATCTTCATGAAAACGTTCATTAGGGTTGCCAACCGCTTTAATAAGATGTTTTTGCAAGTCTTCTAGTCCATCAAATAGATCAATAACTTCCCCATCTTCGCGCAAGGCGAGGGCATTAATCGTAAAGTCTCGACGCTGGAGATCTTCACTTAATGAACGAACAAAAGTCACTTTATCAGGACGGCGGTAGTCTTGGTAACCTGACTCAGTTCTAAAAGTAGTTGTTTCATATCCCGTTCCATGGTCGAGAATCATAACTGTACCATGTTCAATTCCGGTATCAACAGTATGGTTAAAAATCGCCTTTATTTCACTAGGGTAAGCACTCGTCGCTATATCTATATCATGAATCTCATCATGCAAGATAGTGTCACGGACACAACCGCCAACAAAATATGCTTCGTAGCCGGCCTCCTCTATTTTTTGTAAAACAGGGCGTGCTGGTTCAAATATAGCTGGTAATTGTTTTATTTTCATTTAATCATGTCCTCATTTTGATAATCAAAGTTGATTATAACAAATTAAGTTACTACTAAAAAGAGACAGAAAGCGTAAAGAACGGCTAAAATCGTTAACGTTTCCTGTCTCATTTAAATTAAAAATTATTTGTAATCTTCATATTGGTCATAAAGGTCTTGCATTTCAGTGTCTGTTGGGACTAACCGGAGATAGTGTTCCAATTCATCCATTAACTTATCAGTTTCACCAGTTTCGCGGTAGTAATTAATTAATTCTTTTAAGAATGTTGGATTTTCACTGTATGCCGGCAAAGCAGCTTCATAATATTTTCCGGCTAATTCAAGCTGATCAGTTCGTTGATATGACCGCGCTAGATTCCAATATAATTGTGGATCTGTTTCATCTTCTTTTACCAATGGACTCAGGAGCTTAATATTTGCCTCATCATCGTGTTGGTGAAGCAAGAAATTACTATATTGTAAAGTAATCGTCATATTCTCTGGAGCAAGTTCATGTGCTTTTACCAAGTATTTCTTCATTAACTTTTGGTCGCCAAGGTGGCTGGTAATTTCAGCTGCTAATGAATAAAGGTATTCATTGTATTGATCAACACTGAGCCCTTCTTGGACAACTCGTAATGCCTGCTGATACTTATTTTCCTTTTCATATGCCTTTGCTAGTTCAGGATAAGCAGACGCATATTGGTTATCATCATTGATAAGATCCTCTAAAGTTTTGATTGCCTTTTCAGTATCTCCTAATTGAAGTTGGGTCAGCCCCTTTTGGAAACGAATATCACTAGTCTGATATTCCGGTTTAACCTGATTGAAGTATCCTAAAGCCTTCTTAAACTGACCGCTCTGAGCGTAACAGATACCTAGACGTCCAGCGATATCAACTTTCGCAAAGTCAGTATACCCATTTTTAATTAGTTGGAAGTAATATTGGATTGCTTCAGAATATTGGCCAACCATAAAGTAAAATTCACCAAGCGCAAATTCAACAGCTGGTTCATCGGGAGCCAACGCGTAAGCTTCTTTTAACTTTTCTTCCGTCACTTCAAATTCTTCTTCAGTCTGATATAAATCCGCGGCAACCAGTAATGATTGAACATAAGCTGGCGAGTCTGGTTTAATCTGGGCTAAGTATGATAAAGCTTCGTCATTATGTCCTTCATCAATTGCAATCGTTGCTAAATTAGTCTTTAATTCGTCTTCATCTGGATAACGATCTAATAATTTTAAGTAAATCGTTCGTGCCTGTTGAAGAAAGCCCAATGCATACAATTCCTCCGCAAGGCTAAATAACATATCATCATCATCATTAATTAGTGCGAGCTTAAATGAGTTTTGGGCTTCTTTTAATTTTCCTGCTTCTAATTGATCAAGCATTTGTTCTGAGTAGGTCATATTATGCCCTCCTTTTACTATCACTTTTAAATATATCACAATCGATGATTTTAAGCATTGAACAGGCCTTTAAAAAGAAAAGAGACTGGGAAGAATAAATTCTTTCCTAGTCTCTTTTTAACATTTAACTGTTAATTACTTAACAGCGTCCTTTAAAGCTTTACCAGGCTTGAATGCTGGTACCTTGCTTGCAGGAATGTTGATTTCTTCTCCAGTTTGTGGGTTGCGGCCCTTACGTGCAGCACGTTGACGTACTTCGAAGTTACCGAAGCCGATCAATTGAACCTTTTCACCCTTAGCTAAAGATGCTTGAATTGAACTGAAAACAGCATCTACAGCTGCAGTAGCATCCTTCTTGGTTAAGCCAGTTGCAGTAGCAACATTGCTTACTAATTCTGCTTTGTTTGCCATGTTGTTTCACCTCCCACAAATAACGAGAGTGTTAAACTCACGTCTGTGAATGTTAATTTTGAGTGGTCCAAAATTAACGAAATAACTACGAGAAGTTCGTATCATTTCATTGTTAAGATTAGCATAGTGAAAGCCTGCTGACAAGCGGTTTTCTCAACTTCTAGCCGCATTTTTAATGTTTTTTCATTTTACAATGAATTCTTTAACTTTTACTGCCGTTGACGCTTGATTAAATGGATCGGTGTACCAGAAAAGTCAAAGGCCTTCCGAATTTGATTTTCCAAATAACGCTCATAGGAGAAGTGCATTAACTCTGGATCATTAACAAAGATAACAAATGTTGGTGGTTCGGTTGCAACTTGTGTCCCATAGTATACTCGCAAACGCCGACCATTTTGTGTTGGAGTCGGATTGGCAGCAATTGCATCCATTAAAACATCATTTAAGACTGCCGATTGGATCCGTTGGCGGTGATGTTGATATACTTCTTCGATCAATCCTGGTAATTGATTTAACCGTTGCTTTGTCTTCGCCGAAACAAAAATAATTGGTGCATAACTGAGGTACTGGAATTCTTGCCGAATCAGATTAGTAAAATCTGTCATCGTTCGGTGGTCTTTTTCTTTTAATGTATCCCACTTATTAACGACGATGATAACCCCACATCCTGCTTCATGAGCATATCCAGCAATGTGCTTATCTAATTCACGAATACCTTCTTCTGCATTTAGGACCACAAGTACAACATTACTATCATCAATTGCCCGCATGGAACGCATCAATGAATAACGCTCAGTGTTCTCATAAATTTTTCCTTTTTTGCGGATTCCAGCAGTATCAACCATTGTGAATTTTTGTCCATCTGCTGTTTCAAATTGAGTATTAATGGCATCACGGGTAGTTCCGGCAACGTTAGATACAATTACCCGGTTCTCACCTAAAATTGCATTAACTAGTGATGATTTCCCCACATTAGGACGCCCGATAAAACTAAAGTGAATGGAGTCATCTTCATCATTAGCGGCGTTATCAGGAAACTCTTTAATAACAGCATCTAAAAGATCACCCATTCCAATACCGTGAACACTTGAAACTGCATACGGTTCACCCAAACCAAGGGAATAGTAATCATAAATATCACTACGCCGTTCTGGATTATCGACTTTATTAACAGCTAAGACCACTGGTTTATTGGAGCGATATAAAATTCGTGCTACTTGTTCATCAGCATCAGTTACACCATTTTCTACATCGGCAACGAAGATTATTACATCCGCTTCATCAATAGCAACTTCTGCTTGTTGGCGAATCTGTGTCAATAATGGTTGATCTGATATTTCAATCCCACCAGTATCAATCATGCTAAAATGTTTTCCTAACCATTCAGCATGAGCATAAATACGATCTCGAGTAACTCCAGGAGTATCTTCAACAATTGAAATCCGTTCTCCTGCAATACGATTGAATAATGTTGATTTTCCAACGTTTGGACGACCAACAACTGCTACGATTGGATTTGCCAATCTTTCCACCTTCTTTCATTTTATTTTAAATAATTAAAGAGGGAGTGGGAAAGAAGTCGCTTGCGACTTCGTCTTCCCACCCCCGCGAGGATGGCTAGGCATTCCGGACGTTGATTTATCAATGTTCGGAATCCAGCCAGCTACCGCGCTACTGTATAAATACCTTTAAAAAGTAAAGAGACTGAGTTAATTCCCAGCCTCCCCTTAAAAGATAATTAATTTAAGAAACTAGTTCCGTAGGTCCTTAAGCTTGTCACCAATTAAGTCACCCATTGAGAAGCCACTTTCTTCTTCTGGAGCGTTGTTCATGAAGCTCCGGTTGTTATTGTTACGACGTGAACGACGACGACCACGGTAGTTTTCACCGTTGTTATTGTTGTTTTCTTCTTCCTTTGGACGTTCTTCAAGAGCCTTCATTGATAAGCCAAGACGTTGGTGTTCAGGATCAACATTGATTACCTTAACTTGTACTTCTTGACCTGGCTTAAGAACATCTGCAGGTGTAGCAATGTGCTTGTGTGAGATTTGTGAAATGTGAACTAAACCTTCAACACCAGGGAATACTTCAACGAAAGCACCAAAGCTAGTCAAGCGCTTAACAGTACCAGTTAATACGCTGTCTACTGGAGCCTTTTCTTCAATATCATCCCATGGTCCTGGTAAAGTTTGCTTAATGGATAATGAAATCCGTTCACGTTCAGGGTCAACGCTTAATACCTTAACCTTAACATCTTGACCAGCAGTCAAAACATCAGAAGGCTTGTCAACGTGATCGTATGAAATTTCAGAAACGTGAACCAATCCATCAACGCCGCCAAGGTCAATAAATGCACCGAAGTTAGTCATCCGTGCAACTTTACCTTCAACAACATCACCTGGTTGTAATTCAGCAAATACCTTTTCAGCAGCCTTTTCGTGTTGAGCTTGAATAATTTCCTTGTGTGAAAGAATCAAACGGTTTTCGCTTGGTTCGATTTCAACAATCTTGAATTCAAGTTCTTGACCCTTAAATTGATTAAGGTCTTCAACATAGTGATCAGTAATCATTGAAGCAGGGACGAAGCCACGAACTCCAGCATCAACGACTAATCCACCCTTAACAGCTTGAGTGACTTTGGCGGTAATGTGTTCACCTTCATCAAATTTCTTTTGAATGTCATCCCATACCTTACGGGCTTCAAGACGACGGTGAGAAAGAAGGTAGCTACCATTTTCCTTATCGTTACCGATCTTAGAAATGACAACTAAGTCTAATTCGTCACCTACTTTTACAGCATCATTGATGTCTTCAACTGGCTTGGTTGATAATTCCTTAGCAGGGACGACACCTTCAACCCCTGCATCTTTAATACCAACGATAGCTTGACGATCGTCATCGATTGCCAAAACTTCACCCTTGACAACATCGCCCACCTTAACTTGTTCAATGCTATCAAGCGCTTCTAACATATCGTTTTTATTTTCGTTGTTTTCAGCCATTAAAAAAAATCCTCCTTGCAACAATCAACTCTAAAAGATATTTTACTAAAATTTGTTTCACATTTCCAGTATTTAGGCTAATTCATCTTGTGTTTTTTTAATTATTTTACTGATTTCACTCACAACTTCATCAATTGTCATATTTGTTGTATCCAATTTGATTGCATCAGGCGCTTGTGTAAGAGGTGAAACTTTTCGCGTTGAGTCTTTTTTATCCCTTAATTCAATTGCTTTTTGTAATTCTTCAAGCGATGTTGTATTAATCCCTTTTGCCTGGTTTTCAGCGTATCGCCGTCGCGCCCGTTCATAGGCACTCGCTACCATGAATATCTTTACGGGTGCTTGTGGTAAAACAGTTGTACCAATATCCCGTCCATCCATTACAATTCCACCACTTTCAGCAATTTGCCGCTGTTGCTTAGTCATCTCTTCGCGAACAGCTGGAACTGCCGCCACAGCAGATACATTTGCTGCTACTTTCGGCAACCGAATATCATGAGTTACCTCTTTACCATCCAAGAAAACTCTTTGTTCAGTTTCACCAGGTTCAAAATCAATTTTTATTTGCCGAGCAATTTCAGCAACCTTTTTATCATCTTTGGGATCAATGCCTTGGTTTAATGCTGCTAATGTAACAGCTCGGTACATTGCTCCGGTATCACAATAGACATAATTAAACTTTTTTGCTACTAATTTGGCGACCGTACTCTTTCCTGCTGAGGCCGGACCATCAATTGCTACTTGCAATCTCTTACACATTATTAGTTATTCACTCCTCTATTTTCAATCCAATACACTACTTTATCAGAAAATTGCTGCTAATACTCTGTTTTTAACGATAACGGTTTGTATTTTCTGTATTATTATAGCGATTATAGGTTTGGTTATTGTTATAACGCTGCTGATAACTATTGTAGCGATTAGGAGTAGTCCGGTTTTGATACCTATTACTGTAACGATAACTACTACTATATCGATAATAGCTACTACTGCTTTGCGGAGCACTATAACTTTGGCTGGTTTGCGTCGAACTTGACTCCTCAATACTTGAAGCGGATTCACTACTGCTTACACTAGATTCCTTCTTTGAATGCTCACTAGAGGTACTCGAACTGTGAGATTCTTTTTTTTTACTATTTTCAGAACTAGTAGCTACTTGTTCAGTTCTCACTGGATGATTAAAGGACTGTTTATTATTAATCCAATAAATAAGTGGTGTAGCGGCGAGAACAATAATTAACACGATTAAGATCGTAGTAATCATTGAATTATGCGATCGTTGCTTACGGTGTTCCGTTCGTGACAAATGGCCATCACTATCAAGATCTTCGTTATCTGTAAACTTTTTATCCCATAATTCATCATTAGCTCGTCGGCTCTCTTTCCGTTCCTCACTCAAAGTAATCATGCCTCCTTATTTTGAGAATTAACATTCTGATTGTATCGCAAACTTTTGATGATTGTCTAGCAACAACACTAAACTTTAATTTTCGGTAATATTTAACAGGCCCTTTAAGCGGTCTTCCCATCCTACTTTATTGTTTTCAGAAAGCGGCTGACTGACCGGCAAAATCAGTTTAGTTGCCCAATCTGAAAGCTCATAATCACAACAAAATTCATTCGAACCGTCAAATTGCTCACCAAAGTATGTTAAAAGATATTCTCTTTTACAACCGTCCTCTTTGATATAAGCAACCATTTCTTGCAATTCTTTTTCTGTTTGAATTTTGCGCCGCTCAAACATCGTAATTATTTGCTGAGGCGTAAAAGAATGTTCAAGATAAAACTCAAATAAAGACGCTTGCTCCCCCAAAACACTTGCTGACAACTTGCTATTCTTAATCTGCTCTAAAATTGTAACTGGTGGAAGATCAATGCTTGTTAATTGTCGCTGAATCATTTCATCGCCATTTGCATATAGAAGAACTGCCAAACTCTGCTTGCCATCACGCCCAGCCCGACCGATTTCCTGTAAATAATTTTCTAAATTACTTGGTAAATGATAATGAATAACGTAACGAATATCATTTTTATCAATTCCCATCCCAAAAGCACTCGTTGCACAAATTACCTGTAATTCATTATTCATAAATTGATTTTGAATTCGAAATCGTTCAATTGGAGCAACACCAGCATGGTAAGCTGCCACATTTAAATCAGTTTGGTTTTCAAGCCATTCTGCCATCTGCGAAGCCAGCTTGCGACTTGCAAAGTAAATAATCCCGGGACCAGTAAATTTTTGAACTAGTTTCAGAAGTTCACCATCTTTTTCCTTTTGAGTGGCGATGGACTGAACGGCTAAAAAAATGTTAGGACGGTCAACAGATTTAATTACCTGATAGACAGTCGTCATCCCCATTTTTTTCAAAATATCCTGTCGAATACGGGGAGTAGCAGTTGCCGTCAACAGCAATGTTGTCGGCGATCCTAATTGCTGCCGCACTTCCTTTAACAATAAATATTCAGGACGAAAATCAGGGCCCCACTGTGAGATACAATGGGCCTCATCAATAACCATTAACGCAATCTTATTTTTCTTAAGTGCAGTTAAAACTTGCTGGTTATCAAGCATTTCTGGAGAAGTAAATATAAATTTAAATGATTTCAAATTGCGGAGGACACTTACTCGCTCTTTTCCGACAAGCTGGCCGCTTAACATAATGACTCGCTTTTCTCCCTGGCGATGAAGACGGTCAACTTGATCCTGCATTAGTGAAATCAACGGTGAAACAATGAGGATCGTTCCTGACAATAAATAAGCTGGCAATTGATATAAAAGGGATTTTCCGGCGCCAGTGGGAAGAATTGATAAAGTATCTTTTCCTTCCAGCAAGGCATTAATTGTTTCTTCTTGGCCTGGACGAAAATCATTAAAGCCAAAATGATTTTGTAAAACATCTAGAATTTCTTGCTTATTTTTCATTTGTTATTCCTTGAAATATTTGATATAGGCGATATTCATAAAAACTGGCAATTTGCTCATCAAATTTCCATGCGGTCGGTTCGCCCTTATAAAATCGACTAAGTTCGTCACGCTTACTCTCTGGCAAAAGAATATCCCAATCTAGCTTGTCAGGAATAAGGATTGCTGCTTCTAAGAGATGCTCCTTAATCGTATTTTCTTTCAAATGGCGCTCTTGAGCAATTAGTTCAATTGGCTCCCCTTGGGTATACAAGTCAAACGTTACTTGAGCACTCCGGTTTAATGGACTCTCATTGATCAGTGGAAGAAGCAGTTGTTGTAGAGGACCAGGAAAATTACGAGCATAAGCGCTAATTGCTAACATCTCGTCATGACGTAAGTACTGGATATCATCGATCTTTATTTTCAATTCTTGAGCTGCTTGATTAATTGTCCATCCTGATCGCTGATAACCAATCATGACATTAAAAAGGTCCGTTGTCATTCGTGGATCTTCACTTTCCAAAGCACTGCCAAATCGATGGAGATCAGTATAGAGATTTTTAACCAGATCGTGATGATAATTTTGCCGAAACCACTGCTTCACAGCAACCATTTCACTATATGAAATTGTCAATGGAACATATTTTCTTTGGTGATGTGAGAACTCTGATACGACCTGAATAGCCAAAAAAAGTCGTTGGATTATTCGTTGAGTATTGGTTAACCAGTACCAGTCATAAAAAGATGGGATATAGAAAGTTTCTTCTTCGTTTTTTAAAACTTTCGCGCCTTCTTCTGTAAGAATTGCTTGGGATTGATCATTAATCGCTAATAATTTATCAGCAACAAGTTGATTAATAAGCTGATCATATTCTTGACGATTCATTGCGCGGTCCGCTCCTAGCCACTCTAAGATTCCATACTGTCGAGCCCAAAAGAGAGTTGCGACTGTTCGCCGACTTCGCAGAGTGTTTTCAATTACACGAATTCGTCGTGGCTGGTGATAGCTAAAAAAACGCAATAATTTATTCACGGATTTCACCCCCCTATATATTTATATACGTAATTTATTTAAAAATTCTACCATAAAAAATAAAAGGCCAAGAAAAATCTCAGCCTCTCTTAATTCATCTTTTTAAATCATTCTATGCTGGTCTAGCCATGGACGCAACCGACCCGCGATAATTACATATACAATTGTAACAACCAAACCTTTAATAATGTTAAAAGGCAACACACCAATCGCTACTAATTGAGATACGGGCAAAGTTGACTTCCAGTTCCAAACTGCCATATATAAAGGGGTAAGGATCCACAAATTAAGCAGAGACATTAAAATAGTCAACGTTACGGTTCCTAAAGCAATTCCGATAATAGCTTGTCTTTTAATACTCCAGTTATGATGACGCCATACCCAGCAGAACGGAAGCAGAAGAGCGAGGGATGAAATAAAGTCGCTGGCAACCCCGATTAATTCAGCTGGCGAAAAGCCATGAATCATTCCGTGAATTAAGCATTTAATTGCAGCGATAATAATTCCGCCAACTGGCCCATAGATATAGCCCCCCAGCAAAACAGGGACATCAGAAAAGTCCAGTTTAAGGTAGGGCGCCATCGGCAAAACCGGAAACTCAAAAAACATTAAAATAAATGCTAAGGCACCCAAACTGGCTATGCCTACCAATCGTTGAATACGTTGATGCGTTACTGTCATTAATAACAACCTCCATCTGAGATTGTCTCCATTTGGCATCCTGTATTAAAAAAGCGTTGCTGACTTACCATTTGTTTGTCAGCAACGCAAATAAACTATTTAAAGATTATTTAATACAGAAATCTTCTTTATACCAGACTGTACTGTCGGCTCTGGAATTACACCAGATCAACCATTAACAATGGGTTGCGGGCTGTCACCGCCGGTCGGGAATTTCACCACGCCTTGAAGACAAACGTTTTATATTTTTACAATTCCTATTCTAATAGGCTTTTACTGTCATGTCAACGTTTATAGCTTGGCTCTTTTTCCGTGTTATTCCGTAGTTTTCCGTAAAACCAGGTATCTTCTGCCCCCTCAGTGCGTCCTCGGATTATTTCACAAATTCAATTTTACTTTTTCTTTAATAACTGCACCTCTTCAGGCTTTAATGCGCGAAATTCACCTGGCTGAAGACCATATAAATTTAATGGTCCATATGTTTCACGATGAAGTTTAGTCACCGGATGTCCTACTGCCTTAAACATATTCTTAACTTGGTGGTTTCGTCCTTCGTGGATTGTTAATTGAACAAGGCTTGTCTTCTTGGCACGGTCAACATTCAAGAGCTTCGATTTAGCCGGTTTTGTCTTTCGACCATCGATGACTACCCCTAAACGTAATTGTTTTAACTCATCATTTTTGACGATTCCTTCAACCTTAGCAACATAGGTTTTTTCAACTTCATATTTAGGATGCATCAGTTTATTTGCTAAAGCACCATCATTTGTTAGAAGAAGAATTCCAGTTGTATCATAGTCCAATCGGCCAACTGGATAAATGCGTTCATCAATCTCAGCATCATAAATAATATCAACCACTGTTCGACGGCCTTTATCATCATGAGCACTTGAGATAACGCCCCGCGGTTTATTTAACAAGTAGTAAACGTGCTGTTCGTGATGGATTGGAACACCATTTACTACAATCTCATCGTGAACGCCAACTTTAGTGCCAAGTTCAGTCACAATCTTGCCATTAACTGCAACTTTCCCTTGAAGGATAAGTTTTTCTGATGCCCGACGAGAAGCTACTCCCGCTTCCGCCATTGCCTTTTGTAATCGTTCCATTAATTATCGTCCTTTCGTTCTTCTCGCGCCTGTAATGCTTCAAGGAAAATATCTCCATTAATATTGCTCATTTCTAATTCGTCTTGATCGGGTAACGGTGGGAGTTCATCTAAATCGCTTAAACCGAAATAGTTTAAGAAGGCTGGGGTTGTTGAATATAAAAATGGACGGCCCGGTGCATCCAAACGTCCATGAGTGTCAACTAAACCACGAACCATTAATTTTTGTAATGATCCTGAACTTTGTACTCCCCGAATATCATCAATTTCTAGCCGCGTAATTGGTTGCCGATAAGCAACAATGGCCAATACTTCTAATAATGCTTTAGTCAATGGTACCGTTAACGGGACTTCAAAGTAATGTTTAATGACCTCTGCTAACTGAGGCTTGGTTGCTAAACGATAGGTCTGATCACTTTCAAGCAAGATAAAAGCAGACGTGGGATCATCTTCATACTTCTTTTTTAGCTCTTGTAATATTGTTAGAACAGCCGGTTTCATAAAACCAGAAATTTTTGCTAAATCGCCTAGGGTAATTCCTTCATCCCCACTAATAAAAAGTAATCCTTCAATCTGCGCTTGGTTGGTTAGTTTCGTATTCGTCACTCTTAGGTCCCTCCGCTAAAATTATTGGTTCAAATAAGCCACCTTGGTTAATAACAATCGCTTGATGCTTTGCCAGTTCAAGAATTGCTAAAAAAGTTGTAACTAAGCCATCACGAGTATGTAAATCTTCAAACAAGTCTTCAAACCTAACCGGACCATCATGAATAATTTCAATCACGTGGTTCATTTGTTGACCAACGCTTACTTTTTCAGCTGCAACAGTTTCAACTAATGGAGTAGCTAATTGTTGGCGGCGAAGAACGGCTGCAAAAGCTTGTTGCAAATCCGTTAATTTGATGCCCGGTTCCACATGAGATTTTACCATTTCACGAGGAACCTGCATTGCCGGCCGAGTATACTCCTGTTGACGCAGATTTTCTTTATCTTTTAACCGATCTGCCGCTTTTTTATAACGCTGATATTCCAAAAGCTGTTCCACTAATTCTTGTCGGGGATCAATCTCCTCTACTTCTAGTTTATCATCCAATACTGGCGACGAAGGTAACAGCATCTGACTTTTAATGTCCATCAGAGTCGCAGCCATTACAAAATATTCACCCGCGACTTCTAATTGGTGGCTTTGCATCTGGTGAAGGTAATCAAGATATTGGCTTGTAATTTGCGAAATCTGAATATCATAAATATCCATTTCAGATTGCTTTATTAAATGAAGCAATAAATCTAGTGGCCCTTCAAAGTCATGAACCTTTATGACCGGTTGAAATGGATTTTGTGGTTGCACTTGCTTATTCATTATTTCTCTCCCACATGCTAATTATTGGTTGGGTTGCTAAGGTTCCCATGAGGCGTTTATGAGGATATTGATCGTGAACGCCATCTAATAAAGAAAAAATATTATGCCCCGTTCGTTCGCTTGGTGTAAACGATAAGCGGCGAACCAGCACGTAACAATCCCCTATTTCTATCATCACAATTCCAATAAAGTGACTATCATCCATGTCTTTCCACAAAAAGATTGGCCAATCATTAGCAAGTGCCCAGTCCATCTCCTCCATAAAGCGATTATCTTTTCGAAGGTCTTTTACTAAGGACAATAAACCTAGGGCGATTTTTTGGTAATCTTTTCGATAACGAACTAACATCGTATTTTCCTTTCTATGCACGAGGATGATATTTCATATAGTTAGCGGATAACTGTTGCGGCGAGACCTGTAAATATGGTTGGAGAGCCTTCATCGCGTTATAACCAAGAATTTCTTGGATTAATTGAACATCGGCGCCATTTTCTATTAAATGAACAGCAAAAGAATAACGCATAGTTTGAGGAGTAACTTCTTTTTTGATTTTAGCCTCACTGACCCATTCCTTCATTTTTTTCCAAATTCCTTGCCGCGTTAAAGGATAACCATGAGCATTTAAGAACACCCGCGTTTCGTGATCATCTCTGAGCAAACGTGGCCGACCGTGGTCTAGGTAACCGGTAAGCCACTTGACTGCTGGTTGACTTAAGGGAATCATCCGCTCACGTTCATTCTTTCCCGTTAGTTGTAGAAGCTTAACATCGAGATGAAGTGCTGTCAGATCCAAGGCAATTACTTCACTAACCCTCATTCCCGTTGCATCCATAATCTCTAATAATGCTCGATCACGAAGGCCGATGGGGGTTGAAACATCCGGAACTGCCAGTAGTTGTTCAATTTCTTTTTCAGTTAAAATTACCGGTACAGGTGGTTGGTTGAAAGTATACTGGTGATCAATCATTTCCATTGGATTAATGGTCAAATTATGGTGACGGATCATGTATTTATAAAATTGCCGTAAACTTGAAATCACACGGTTAATTGTTGAATTAGCTTTCCCCTGCTGACGAAGACTATTAAGGAGGTCAATTAGCAAATAGTGGTCTACTTGTTGCCAATTAGTAATCCCTCGATTTTCTAAGTAAGTTACGGTTTGTTCTAAGTCACGTTGATAACTCATCAAGGTATTATCGCTTAATTGTCGTTCATCTTTTAAAAAAGCTAAAAACGCAGCCACTTCACTATTCATTAATCTTGATTCTCTTTTACTAGGATTAATTGACCGTTTTCTTGTTTTACTAATTTCTCTTTAAGCAAATGCCCAATAGCACGTTTAAACTGCCCCTTGCTTATTCCAAAGACATCGCGAATGATCGATGGGTCCGTCTTATCAGTGTATGGCAAGCGATGATTTATATCATGTTCTAACATTGTCAAAATCATTTGTGCATCTTCACCAATAGCTTGGTAGGAACGAGGCTTAAGGGAGAGATTAAGACTACCATGTGATGAAATCCCAATAACCCGCGCTTTAACCCGTTGACCTAATCGCGGTTCTTGGTCTCGTTCACTTGGATGGATGAATCCTAAACGATAATCATCAGTAATCACAAAGGTTCCACTCATCTTAAGGCGGTAAACTGTGGCATAAGTATCATGGTTGAGCAAGCGTTTATCTGGAGCTGCTGAAATAGTTTGATAGATTTGGTCATCTGCTAATTTACCCCATAGACGGTCCTTATCATCAACTTGAAGGGACATTAATAAACGGTCACCTGGCTGTGGCCATAAGTGTTTCAAGCTTGGTAAATCATCTAAAGAGACGACAATATCCTTATTGGGAAGACCGATATCAACAAAAACCCCTAAATCACGACGAACATTAACTACTGTACCATAATCGTAATGGTCAACCTGGATCGTTGGAATGTGCTTACAGGTCATCTGTAGTTGGTGGTCCTCATTTTCATAAACAAAGCCGCGTACCTGTCCACCAATATGTAATTCTTGAGGACTTTCGCTTTTCGGTAATCGATACGTTTGCCCATTGCGATCTGGTTGAACAAAATAATCGGTATCATTTTCATCAATCATTACCGCTGTAACAACTTTTCCTAATGCTGAATTCATTTTTATCACTTATCCTTTTTTATTCTATATCGATTTTACACGGTAAAGGCTTATTTTGCTAGTAAGATCAATGATTATCATTGGTATAAAAAAAGACCGGTTACTAATGACCGATCTTTTCGCAGACAATATTATAAAATATTAGTCGATAGTCTTAACACGCATCATGTTAGTTGCACCTGGTACACCCAAAGGAACACCAGCAACGATGATGATCTTGTCGCCCTTCTTAGCAAAGCCGAGTTCAACAGCCTTCTTAGCAGCTAAGTCGAACATTGTATCAGTGTTCTTCATTTCATCAACAACGTATGGTTGAACACCCCAGTTGATCATAAGTCCACGTTCTACACGTTCGTTTGGAGTTAATGCAACGATATCAGCATTAGGACGGTACTTAGAAATCATCTTAGCAGTGTAACCTGAAGCAGTGTAAGCAACAATTGTGTGAATGTCTAAGTCTTTAGCTGCGTTAGCAACAGCAGAACCGATAGTTTCAGTTACGTCAGACTTGTCCCAATCGAACTTTTCAGTACCGAATTCCCAAAGGTGGTTTTCAGCCTTGATATCAATGTCGTTCATCATTGCAACAGATTCAACTGGGTAGTCACCGTTAGCACTTTCACCAGAAAGCATAGTAGCATCAGTACCGTCAAATACGGCGTTAGCAACGTCTGATACTTCGGCACGGGTTGGACGTGGGTTTTCTTGCATTGAGTCAAGCATTTGGGTAGCAGTAATAACTGGCTTACCTAATTCGTTACAACGCTTGATCATGTGCTTTTGAACAATTGGCACATTTTGAGCAGGAATTTCAACACCCATGTCACCACGAGGTACCATTAAACCGTCAGAAACAGCAATGATTTCTTCAAAGTTGTCGATACCTTCTTGAGATTCAATCTTAGGGAAAATTTGAACATCTTCCATGTTCTTTTCCTTAAGCAATTCACGAATGTCAAGAACATCTTGAGCCTTACGAACGAAGGATGCAGCAATGTAGTTGATCTTATTTTCCAAACCAAAACGAATATCGCTACTGTCCTTTTCAGTAATACCTGGTAAGTTGATTGATACACCAGGGGCGTTAACACCCTTCCGAGAACCAAGAACACCATGGTTTAAGACGTGACATACAAGTTCCTTGTTTGCATCGTCTTTTTCATCAATAACCATGTCAATTAAACCATCATCAAAAAGAACATGGCCACCAACATGAGTATCATCGTATAAGCCTGGGTAGGTAACAGCAATCTTGTCATGAGTACCTTCAATTGAAGGATCCATTGAAATGCGAACCTTGTCGCCAATTTCAAAGTTGATCTTACCTTCTTTTTGAACAGTAGTCCGAATTTCGGCACCCTTAGTATCAAGCATAAGACCAACGTGCTTGCCAGTAATTTCTTCAGCCTTGTGTACGTTTTCGATCCGACCCAAGTGTTCTGGGTGGTCACCGTGTGAGAAGTTGAAACGGAAAATGTTAGCTCCCGCATTGATCAACTTAACGATCGTATCAACATCAGTACTTGCAGGACCAAGTGTACTTACAATCTTGGTTTTCTTCATAAATGAATCTCTCCTTTTGCATCTATAGCATCAATCACAATCTGTAATTGTATGCCTCATTTGCACACTGTTATGATAGCACTTTTCAAATAACGTGTCTTTATTTTTTATGCAAAAGGTTTTAAAAAAGCGCTATCATTCTAAAATTAGTTGTTTTTTCTAACTGTTATTTAATTTTATAGTTTTCAGTGATTGCTATTAAGCTGTTGTAAGACAACGTTTTCTTGGCCAAGAACGGCGACAAGCTCCTTTTTTACTTTCTGAGAATTTTTTAACCATCGTTTTTGGTCAAGCAGGATCTTCTTATCGTTTGCTGGATAAAACAACAGGACAGGAATCGAACCATGGTATTCATTAAAAATATTATTTAACTCTCGATGCACCAGTTCAGTGTCTAATGACGGTAAGATTCGTAAAACCCATCGTTGATTGTGGCGCTCCTGTTGAACTTTTTTAACATCCTGCAATTGATTAGCAACTAATTGTAGACCCCGACCCTCCCGATATTCTACTCGACCTCTGACAATTAAAATCTTATTTGTTTCCAGTTGCTCTTTGAACTGCTGATATTGTTTGGGAAAGACGGTAATATCAATCGCTCCGGTTTCATCTGTTCCATTAACAAAGGCCATTTCCCGATGTTCACGTTTAGTATAAATAGTCTTAACGTGATTTGTAAGGACAATTATTGTCGCTTCTGAATTCGGGTATAAATCAGCAATTTTAGTTGCATGGAGCTGCTGGCCTAATTGGTAATATTGAGTAACCGGGTGGCCGGAAAGATATACTCCTAAGTATTCATTCTCCTTCGTTAAACGGGTCAACAGAGGGAATTCGTTTCGTTGGTCGATTGCCGTTTGGAGCGTAGGATCGTCAAAATTAGCAAAACCGGCAAACAACTCAATCCCGGAAATTAATTTAGGAAGGGCGTTAATCATCTCGGCCCGGTTATACCCCATATTATCAAAGGCCCCACTATAAATTAATGGTTCGATTAATTCTTGCTTTTGCCAACGTTCTGGAATGCGGGTAATAAAATTACGAAGATCTGTAAACTTGCCATTTTCCTGCCGTTCTTCAAGAATTGCGGCGACGAAATCACGACGTACTCCTTTAATAGCAGAAAAGCCAAAGTAAACTGTCCCATCATGTAATAGAAAACCACTCTCACTTATATTGATTCGCGGCCCACTAACCTTGACGCCAAATTGCTTTGCATCCCCCACGTGACGTTTCAATTTCTCAATATTAGTTTCTGCATTCATTAGGGCAGTAAAAAAAGCTGCAGGGTAATGAACTTTCAAATATGCCATCTCAAACGCCATCATAGAATAGGCAACTGCATGCGAACGATTGAACCCATAATTAGCAAAGTGATCGATATATTCAAATACTTGGTGAGCAACTTGTAATGAATAGCCGTGTTCTGTTGCGCCGGCAATAAATTTTGTCCGCATATCCTCCATTGTGGCCTTTTTCTTCTTACTCATTGCCCGACGTAAAAGATCCGCCTCTCCTAAGGTAAAGCCGGCCATTACAGAAGCCAACTGCATTACCTGCTCTTGATAGACCAAAATACCGTAAGTTGGTCCCAGAATTTTTTCAAGTGAAGGAGCAGGATAAATAATTTTCTCTTTTCCAGCTTTGCGGGCGGTAAAATGAGGAATATTTTCCATTGGGCCCGGACGATAAAGTGCATTCACTGCCACAATGTCTTCAAAATTCGTTGGGTGAAGATTGACCAATACATTTCTGATCCCGCTTGATTCAAATTGAAAAATCCCTTCAGTTTTTCCTCCCTGGAACAGTTGAAGAGTCAACGGATCATTAAAGTTAATTTTTTGCAAATCAAAAGCAGGGTCTTCTTGCCGAATCATTTGAAGGGTATTATCCATGATTGAAAGGTTCTTCAATCCCAAGAAATCCATTTTTAATAGCCCCAGCGCTTCTACTGTGTCTTTGGCAAACTGCGTCATTAACAAGCCATCACTACCGTCCTGCAACGGTACAACTTCATGTAGTGGCTGCTCAGAAAGGACAATTCCTGCCGCGTGAATTGAATAATGCCGCGGCAATCCCTCTAATTGCTGTGCAACTTGAATCAGCAAACGAAATTTAGGATTATCGTCAAGAAGGTTTTTTAATTGTTGCGACTCCTTTAATGCATCTTTGAGTGTCACGTGAAGGCCATGCGGTAATGCATCGATTAACCTTTGCATATCGTAACGGGGTAAGTTAAAGACCCGACTCACATCACGAACAACTTGTTTAGCAGCTAATGTCCCAAAAGTAATAATTTGGGCTACGCGTTGGTGACCATATTTTTGATGTACATATTGCAAGACTTCATCACGCCGATTATCGGGAATATCTAAGTCAATATCGGGCATTTGGGCTCGTTCTGGATTCAGAAAGCGTTCAAATAATAAGTCGTATTGCAAAGGATCAACCTCTGTAATTGCTAAAGCATAGGCAACTAATGATCCCGCAGCTGATCCCCGTCCAGGGTCGGTCGTGATCTTTTGCTGGTGAGCAAAATTCATTACATCCCATACAATTAAGAAATAATCATCAAAGCCCATTTCATGAATTACTTTTAATTCCATTGCTAAACGTTCTTGGTACTGTTGGATAGTTTTTCCTGGTGCTACTCGTCTTTTTTTCAATCCTTGAATACATAGGGAACGTAAATATTGTTGCGATGATATCCCTGCTTGATTTTTAAAATGAGGAAGGACCGGGGCCCTAAATTGAAGTTCAACGTTGCACAGCGTTGCCACTTCAACTGTCTTTTGCGCGGCTGCACTAAGCCCCTTTGCCTTGTAATCTTGGACAACCTGTTCTTTCGAATAGAGATAATGTTGTCCTCTTCTCCCCGCTTCTATCGTCGGATCTTTTAACTCAACACCGGCATCAATTGCTTGTAAAACACGACTAGCAAAAAGATCATTAGCATTTAAATAATCAACTGGAGACGTCCCTACTAATGGTAAAGATAATTGTTTTGATAATTGTTGCAAGGTATCTATTTGAACGTCATCTAGCCGCGAATTGACTCCTAATAGGACGCTATCATCATCCCCCAGGTTAGCAAGTTCAGTTAAAATTGACGTTGGCTGAGCAAGCACACTAAAAACCGTACTTTGTGGAGGAATAATTATAAACAATTCATCCAATAAAGGACTAATTTGCGCAACCGTTAAAGGTACTTTTTTATCTTTTCGTGTTTGCTGAAGCGTCGATAGGTCCATCAGATGCTGGTACCCTCGTTGATTCTTAGCTAGAAATACTAAATCTAGCTTGGTACCATCTGTCTCATTTAATGCAACCACCAGCCGCAAGCCGAGAATGGGTTTAATTCCTGCTTTTTTTGCTGCATTATAAAATTCGACAGCCCCATATAAAACATTTTCGTCTGTTAACGCTAATGCCTTATACCCTCGTTCCTTAGCCGTTGTAACTAGGTCAGAAATCCGGGTGGGACTTTTTAGCAAACTATAACTACTCTTAACATCTAAGGGCGTAAAATCCACTTCATTTCACCTCTCAATAAAATTATATCAAATCAAACTAAATAGAGAAATTAACCCAGCCCTTTCAAAAGCATTAATAAATATGCTAGAATATGGTATGACTTCAAAGGGGATGACCAACATGAACTTTTTATCAAAGAATATCGTGGCTGGTATTTGGGCACTTATTCTGGGTGAGGTCCTAGCTTACATCACAAGTCAACTAGAATCGATGACACCAGACTACACCCTTGTCGGCTGGTGTTCTGTAATTATGGGATTAATCGTTATCAATTGTGTGGATAAAATTACCGCAGATGCAAATCCTAGCAAAAATGAAGATTAATTAAAAAGGATTGAGTCCAAAACGGCTCGATCCTTTTTAATTTATTTATCTTCTTCGGCAGTCAACCGCACAATCTCAAGCAGGGTGTCCAATGCGCGTTCCATTGTTTGCAGTGATACATATTCATAACGCGAATGCATATTTTCTCCACCAGCAAAAAGATTAGGAGTTGGTAAGCCCTTGTAAGAAATTGTTGAACCATCCGTCCCGCCACGAACTGGATAGATATCAGGTTTAATGTCTAGATTTTCCATAGCTTTCTTCGCGATTTCAACAACTTCCATATGATCCTTAAGCGCATCTTTTAAGTTGTAGTATTGGTCATAAAGATTCATCGTTACTAAGTCTGCACCAAGTTCATCATTTAAGCCAGCAACAACCCGTTCGAGTAAATGCTTCCGTTCAATAAACGTTTGCTTATCATGATCACGAATTAAATATGTCATTGAGGCATGATCAACAGTTCCATCAAACTTGTATAAGTGATAGAATCCTTGCCGTCCATCTGTTCGTTCTGCGCGATCATGTGCTGGCAAGCTATTTTGCAAGTCAATTGCAACCTGAATAGCATTGATCATTGTTCCCTTAGCAACCCCAGTGTGAACATCTTTTCCTTGAATCTCAATTTCTGCCTGAGCTGCATTAAATGTTTCATATTCCAATTCGCCAAGTGGACCACCATCAACCGTATAGGCAAAATCGGCCCCAAAATCCTTAACATCAAAATGATCAGCCCCGGTGCCGATTTCCTCATCAGGTCCTAAACCAATCTTAATTGTTCCGTGCTTGATTTCAGGATGAGCCATCAGGTAAGCAACCATTGTAATAATCTCCGCTACTCCTGACTTGTCATCAGCCCCAAGCAAAGTAGACCCATCAGTAGTAATTAAAGTATTGCCCTGATATTTTTTCAATGATGGAAATTCAGTAGTAGTTAAGACATATTGGCCATCTTTATCAAGCTTAATATCTGACTTGCCATCGTAATCTTCGACAATCTGTGGATTAACATTATGAGCATTAAAATCTGCCGTGTCGATATGGGCAATGAAGCCAACCGTTGGCACATCCTTGTCAATATTACTTGGAATTTTGGCTACCAAATATGAACTTTGTGGATTAATATGAACATCACTCAACCCTAAAGCTATCAATTCATCTTTTAATTCATTTAAAAATGCAGTTTCCTTAGGATCAGAAGGAATTGTTTTTGAATCTGGATTTGACCTTGTTTCAGTTTTAACATACTTCAAAAAACGTGGTAATAATCCCTCATACTTTTCCTCACTCATGATTAGCATCTCCTTATCTAAAACCTATTTAGTAATAAAAGTAAACGGCTCTGTATTAACTCTACTCTCTAGCACCTCAAACTGCCAATTATTTTCATTCTTCCACTGGGTGATTAAGTTAGCAAGCTGGTGGGCAGCTACCACTTCAATATGATGTCCAGGATCAATAACAACAAGGTGATTAGCAATCATATCGTGCGCAAAGTGGTAACTTACATCTCCAGTGACATAAGCATCAGCTCCAGCTTCAAGAGCTTGTTGATAAAAATCTTGACCAGCACCACCAAGTACTGCAACACGTTTAATCTCTCTCTTTTGGTCAAGCGGGTTGACAATTAACCGTAATCCGCGGATGGCAAAAACATCCATACAATAATTTGCAAATTTTTGCGGTGTTAATGGTTCATTCAGCTCACCAACACGCCCCATCCCAACTGGTTTACCGCTTATTGGATCATTTCCTGCTGGCACTAAAGGTACAGTATTAGTTAGGTGAAGTTGATCTGCTAACCAGTCATTCATTCCGCCATTAGCAGTATCCAAATTAGTATGAGCTGCATAAACAGTAATATTATTCGCCAAAAGTTTAGCGTACATTGCATTTTGCGGATCCCGCGTATCTAGATTCTTTGCTGGGTGAAACATAATGGGATGATGAGAAAAAATAAAGTCAACATTTTGTTCAATTGCTTCATCAACCACTTCTGGGCGAACATCAAGGGTGGTCATTAGGCGAGTGATTGGGAGATCTGGATTGCCAATTTGCAGGCCAACATGGTCCCATTTTTCTGCTAGTTGCGGATTAGCAAATTTTTCAAAACGCGCAATTAATTGGTTACCGGTTGTCATCGGCGATCGCTTCCTTTACTTGTGATAAAAACTGGTTTATCTCATTAATCTTTTTTACTGGTGGCTGTTGAGCCTTTTGCATCTGATCAATAACATGGGCTTCACGTTGAAGATATTCTTGCCATTTTTTCCTAAAAACAGGCCCTTTGTTTTCCAATAAAAATGGTCCAAAATCAAGCTCATACTTACTGTATCTAAATGGGACAACTGATGGCTCCGCAACGATAATTTCATAAATATGATTGTCTTCTTCAATTATTTTTTCGGTCATTATTTGGTAATGATTATTCATTAACCATTCACGCAATTGACTTTCCCCTACATTCGGTTGAAGGACCAGTCGCTTAATTCCTGTTAACTTATTCTTGTCTTTCTCTAAAATCGAAGCAATCAAACTCCCGCCCATTCCGGCAATCGTAATTGTATCGACTTTATCTGCTGGTTCAATCGCTGCTAAACCGTCTGCCAACCGTGGGATAACCCGGCCTTCTAATTGGTGGTCTTTTATTTCATGAACGGCATTTTCATAAGGACCCTTTACTACTTCTCCAGCAATTGCAAAATCAATTTTACCATCTAACACTAATGCTGCTGGTAAATACGCATGGTCAGAACCAATATCAGCCACCCGCGCACCTGCTGAAACAAGGGAAGCAACACATGCTAGACGTGCTGATAAGTGCTTTTCATCCACAAAAATCATTCCTTTATTTATTTAATAAATTAATTATAACAAAAAGAGGAAGTAAGGTAGCACCCACTTAGGAGTCCTATTCCTACTTCCTTATAATTTATGCAAGATGGTTTAAAAATTCACCAATTCGTTTAATGGCTTCTGTTAGGTTTTCATCAGAGGAGGCATATGACAGACGAACATAACCATCGCCACCCTTACCAAATGCACTACCTGGTGTTACTCCAACCTTTGCTTCTTTAGCAAGCTGCTTTGCAAAGGCAACATCGTCAGTTCCAAATTGGGCTGGAATCTTAGCAAAGAGGTAAAAGGCCCCTTCAGGAGTTAACATTTCAAAGCCTAATTTCTTAAGACCGGCAACGAGTAAATCACGGCGATGCTGGTAAATCTTTCGAAATTCTAATGGATCATCCAAACCATTTGTCAGTGCTTCAGCTGCTGCAACTTGAACGTTATTAGTTACTGTTGTGACTAAGAAAGCATGCATCTTTGAAATATTAGCCATGATCTTAGCCGGAGCTGCAACATATCCTAAACGGTAACCAGTCATTGCATGAGATTTTGAGAGTCCAGAGATAAAAATTGTCCGCTCTGGAATCATGGTAGCAATTGAATAGTGCTCTACTCCATAGACTAGTTCGCTATAGATTTCATCAGCAATCGCATATAAATGATGCTTCTTAATTACTTCAGCTAATCCTGCTAGAACTTCTTGAGGATATTCACGACCAGTTGGGTTACTTGGGTAGTTAAGGATAACGGCTTTGACGCCTTTTCCCTCTTCTTCAAGAACTTCTTCAAGCTTTTCTGGAGTTAGAACAAAATTATCTGCTGAAGTATCAACCTGAACAACTGTTGCTCCTGTCATTTCAATTAATGGGAAATATAGAGAGAAAATCGGGGTAGGAACCACAACTTTGTCTCCAGTATTAAGAATTGCAAATAAGGTTGCATCGAGGGCTTCGGTTGCTCCCACAGTCGCAATTATTTCCGTTTGCGGGTCATAGTGCACATCACGAGTATTCTGAATATAATCACTGATTGCTTCAAGTAATTCTGGCTTTCCCATTTGAGGAGCATAGTGAGAATCATCTTCCTCAATACTTCTAATGGCTGCTTGCTTAACGTGTTCAGGAGTTGCCATGTCTGGTTCTCCTAATGTTAATTTAATAATCCCCGGGATCTTTGAAACTTCTTTATTGAATTCACGGATACCTGATGGCTGTAACGCATCTAACTTGTGACTAACAGTTCCATATAAATCGGCAGATAATTCTGGCATTGTTCGATCTCTCCTCAATTTTTATTTATAATAGATTTAAAAAACGCTTTATAAAAATTTTACCCGAACAATCAAATGTTTTCAATATAAAAATAAGATTTCTCTCATTTATTTTAAATAAAATTAAAAAGTAGCTTAAGATAATTAATTAACTTAAACTACTTTTTTTAGTGTAAATTCATCTTTTTTACGTATATATATTAAATGGAGAATATTTTTATTCTAAGAAATCTTTTAATTGCTTAGAACGTGATGGGTGACGTAATTTCCGGAGCGCCTTAGCTTCAATCTGCCGAATCCGTTCCCGCGTTACCCCGAAGACTTTTCCGACTTCTTCAAGGGTCCGTGTCCGACCATCATCTAACCCAAAACGAAGCCGCAGAACATTTTCTTCACGATCAGTTAACGTATCCAGCACATTTTCAAGTTGCTTCTTCATCATTTCATAAGCAGCATGGTCAGCTGGACTTGTTGCATCTTGATCTTCAATAAAGTCCCCTAAATGAGAATCATCCTCTTCACCAATAGGCGTTTCAAGCGAAACTGGTTCTTGGGCAATTTTAAGAATATTCCGTACTTTTTCAGTTGGCATATCCATTTCTGCACCAATTTCTTCGGGTAACGGCTCACGTCCTAAATCTTGAAGTAATTGCCGTTGAATCCGGATCAATTTGTTAATAGTTTCAACCATATGAACCGGAATCCGAATTGTCCGTGCTTGGTCAGCAATTGCCCGTGTAATAGCCTGACGAATCCACCAGGTAGCATAAGTAGAGAACTTAAATCCTCGCCGATAATCGAATTTTTCAACGGCTTTCATAAGTCCCATGTTACCTTCCTGGATTAAGTCAAGAAACTGCATTCCACGGCCAACATAACGCTTTGCAATTGAAACAACTAACCGTAAGTTAGCCTCAGCTAATTCTTGTTTAGCTACTTCATCACCTTTTTCAATCCGTAAAGCAAGCTGAACTTCTTCATCAGCCGTCAAAAGATTTACACGACCAATTTCCTTCAAATACATCCGCACAGGATCATTAATTTTAACTCCAGTTGGAGCTGATGTATCCTTCATAGCAGATTGTGAGAATTTTTCAGTAGCTTTTAAAGCACGAGGATCTGGATCCCCATTTTCATCGACAACACTAATTCCGGCATCTTCAATATTTTGAAGTAAATTGTCAATCCCATCAGCGTTCAATTCAAATGGTTTAGCAATTTTAGTAGTTAATTCATCGTATTCAATCTGCTTTTGCTTCTTGTAATTACGAATTAACTTACCAACTGCGGTGTCATATTCTTGTTGGTCAAAATCGGCGCTGTTAGAAATAACAATGTCTTTTTTCTTGCTTTTTGCCATATTAATTAGTCTCCTCCGTTTTTAAGCGTTGCTGCTGCTTTAATAATTTTACCAGTTCAATCGTTAATTGCGTAGCTAATTCTGTATTATGCAATGAATTAGCTTCTTTTAACTGGGCTTGCTTATCTGCAATTTGCGCAGCTAACGGTGTTTGTTCTACGATCATATGGATACAATCATCAATTGCTCGCATATCAACTTCTTGGTCAACGTTTAAATTCTCAATTTGCCCAAGAGTACCTTGTAAACTACTTTCATCTAAATAATCAAGAAAGTCAGCAGTTGAATACGATCCATTTTCAGAAAAATAACTTGCTGCTAATAAATACAAAGTTTGATATTTCTCATGTGCAAAATGAAAATTGTGATCTGCTGTCACATGCATCCATACTTCACGATCATATAGCATGTACCTTAATAAGATCTGTTCCGCTAATTCAGTCCTACTAAGTTTAATTTTTTGCTGTTCTTCTTCACTAGTTTGTTGAAACTGTTGATGACGAGCTAGTGAAGGCTGTTGCTTAATCCATGGCTGATTATGAATTCCTAGTTGTTGTCGCAATTGATCTAACTGCGTTTTTAAGGTTTGTCGATCTAACTTGAACTCACTTGCCAACCGTTGCAAGTACATATCTTCTTCTAAGGGAGCTTGAACCTGAGCAATTACCTTCAGCGCTTGGTTAAGATATTGCATTAGTTCATTCTGATTATCTAAATTTTTCCCATTTCTTAAAAAGCGCAGGTAAAATTCTGTTGTTGTTTCTTCCTTATTCGTAAGATAGGCATTGAATTGCTGTGGACCATACTTTTGAACATATTCATCTGGATCGATCCCAGCCGGCAATTGGACAACCTTTACCTGCAACTGATTAGGTCGATGATCATTAACGAGGCTAATTGCACGGTCAATTGCATTTTGTCCCGGTTGATCTCCATCGTAGCAAATGTCTAATTGTCTAGTTGCTCGACCAATAATCGCTACTTGCTCTTCGGTAAAACTAGTTCCCATTGAAGCAATTCCATTTTCGATCCCTGCAGCAAAGGCCGAGATTACATCCATAAATCCTTCAAATAAGTATAATCGACCATCTTTGCGGGCTGCTTTTCGTGCAACATCAAAATTAAATAATGTCCGTCGTTTGTTGAAAATTGGTGTCTCAGGACTATTTAAATATTTAGGTAAATTTGTTTTACTAGTATCGATTAATCGACCAGAAAAAGCAATTACCTGCCCTTGACCATTTTTTATCGGATACATTATCCGTTCAATAAACCGATCTCGCAACTCTCCCTGTTGGTCTTCACTAAAAAGTCCACTTTTTCTTAGCAATTGATAATCAACTTTTTGCTGCTGGAAGAACGGCTTTAAGATTCGCTGATCAGGAGCATAGCCTAAGCCAAATTGCTCAATCAGTTCTTCACTCATTCCCCGTTTTTTTAAATAGTTAAGTGCAACTTGCCCAGCCGGTGTATTTACCAATATATGGTGATAAAGTTTAGCTGCTTTATCATGAAGATCAAACAGCTGTCGATTCTCGTTATTTGATGGTTTAGCCGGAACGCTAACATATTGTTCAGGAATCTTGATATTACTATCGTTAGCGATCTCCTTAACCGCATCGACAAAATCGATATGCTTTAACTCCATCAAAAATTGAAATACGTTTCCGCTCCGGTGACATCCAAAACAATAGAAAAATTGTTTTTCCTCATTCACCGAAAAAGAGGGGGTCTTTTCATCATGAAAGGGACATAACCCAATTAGATTTTTTCCAGCCTGATGCAGTTGGACATAGCGCCCAATTACATCACCAATATCAACTGAATTTCGTATTTCATCAATTACATTACGCGGTATCTTTGCCATTGATCCACCTCACTTAGTAAGCGAACAGCAACGAAATGAAAGGTCGCAACCTAACGGAATGCGACCTCCACCTATTTTTATATTTAACTAGTATCTATAATACCACAAGTTAGCAGCAATACAATTAAAACGTCTTATTTTACAATCAAGTTATCCAAGTTACCAATTAATGATGCTTGATGAGCCAAAATACTTAATTGGGCCAAACGATTATTACGAATGTCTTCATTCTTATCCATAATCATATTTTCATCAAAGTATTCACTAATTATTGGTGTTAAAGTCCGTAAAGCCGCGAAGTTTTCACTTACTGTCTGTTGATCTTCTTTAATCAATTCTGAAACAGCTGTGTGCATCTTGGCCTCAGATGGATTTTCAAATAAATTAGGATCTACTGCAAGCTCACTAACTGGACGATTATCTTTCTTTGCAATCCGTAATACCCGGGTAAGAGCTTCAATATCTTCCTTAAAGCTATCATCGTCCTTATGATCGTCGATAGTTTGAATAGCTTCAAGGATATTAGCAATATCATTTTGACGAGTATCGGTAGCTGCATCAATGATATCATGACGAACCTTTTGACCATGGAATAATTGCTTAATCCGGTCCAAGAAGAATGAACGGACTTCATCACTATTTTTATTTAAATCAAAGGAAACATTGATTTCAGCGTTTTCAAAGGCAGGGGCAATTTCTGATTGAATACTTAATAATGGAAGATTCCAACCACGATCGGCGATGATCCGGACAATTCCAAATGCCTGCCGACGTAAAGCATAAGGGTCATTTGAACCGCTTGGAATCATATCAACTGCAAAGAAGCTCATGATACTGTCAAGTTTATCGGCAATTGCTAAGACCGCACCAATCTTAGTTTGTGGCAATTCTCCTTCTGCAGAGATTGGCATGTAGTGTTCACGAATAGCTGTGGCAACATCATCTTTTTCACCGAATAGCTTAGCATAAATTTCACCCATAATTCCTTGCAACTCTGCGAATTCACCCACCATTTGCGTAGTAAGGTCAAATTTATAAATATGTGCTGCTCGATCAAGGTCTGCTAGTTCTTCATCTGAAAGATTTAGTTGCTTACCAAGAACATTCGCAATCACTGCAACCCGCTGCATTTTGTCATACATTGAACTAATCTTATCATGGAAGCTAACTTTCTTAAGTCGTTCCACATATTCATCAATTGTCAACTTCTGATCTTCTTGATAGAAGAATTGAGCATCTTCAAGACGAGGAACAAGAACCCGTTCATTTCCTTTAATAACATTATCAAGGTAGTCTGTGTTACCGTTGCGAACAGAAATAAAGTGCGATAAGAGGTTACCATCTTTATCCCGTACACAGAAGAATCGTTGGTTATCCTTCATGGAAGTAATTAGGACCGGGTCAGGTAATGCTAAGTACTTCTCATCAAAAGATCCAGCAAAGGCAGTTGGCCATTCAACTAGGTTATTAACTTCTTCTAGTAAGTCCTCATCCCAATCAACTTGCCAGTTGTTCTCATTAATAATCTTAGTAATTTGATCCTTAATTAAATTCTTTCGCTTTGTTTGATCAGCAATAACGAAATCATTATTTAAGGTTTCCTCATAATCATCAGCCTTAGCAATTTCAACCGGATGGCCTAAGAACCGGTGGCCTTGTGTTTCTCGACCAGCTTCAACGTCCAAAATATTAAATGGAACGACTTCATCATTTAATAATGAAACTAGCCACCGAATCGGACGAATAAATTGTAAGTTATTGTAGCCCCACTTCATCAAGGTTGGGAATGTCATCGAAGTAATAACTGCTGGCAATCCTTGAAGAACTTCAGCAACAGTTTTTCCAGCAATATGCTTTTCAACAAAAACATATTCAACGCCTTTTACTTCTTTGAATTCAATATCTTCAACAGAGGCACCTTGTCCCCGGGTAAAACCAATTGCAGCTTTGGTCCAATTACCATCAGCATCTTGCGCAATCTTTTTTGCAGGCCCCTTAACTGATTCATCAATATCAGGTTGCTTATCACTTAAGCCATGGATTTGTAATGCCATCCGTCGTGGAGTAGCGAATTCTTGAATATCATCAAAAGTAATCCGTTGTTCTTTAAGGTACTTTGCTACTCGTTCGTGTAACTGTTTAATACTTGGTGTTACAACGTGAGCAGGCATTTCTTCAACACCGACTTCTAATAAGTATGTATTTGCCATCTTACTTTTCCCCCTTTTGTGCTTTCTTAGCTGCTTGCTTTGCGGCCCGTTCCTTTGCCTTTTCCGCTTTTTTTGTATATTCTTCAACTGTCTTTTGGCGAACTGCTTCGTCATGAATCAGTGGGAAGCCACGTTTACGCCGCTCTTCAACAAAGGCTTTTGCAATTGATTTTGCCATAATTCGAATACGGTGAAGGTAACCAGCACGTTCGGTAACCGAAACAGCACCACGCGCATCTAGCAAGTTAAAGGTATGACTACACTTTAAAACATAATCATAAGCTGGGTGAACCAATCCAAGCTTAATTAAACGTTTAGCTTCTTTTTCGTAATCATTAAAGTCTTGCAGAAGCATATCTTGGTTACTTTCTTCAAACGCATACTTAGAATGTTCATATTCAGGTTCTTGGAAGATATCACCATACAGAACACCATCCGCCCACTCTAAGTCATAAACTGAATCAACGTTTTGAATATATTCAGCCAACCGTTCAAGTCCATAAGTAACTTCGGCGGCCACTGGGCTCATTGGCAACTCTCCAACGACTTGGAAGTAAGTAAATTGAGTAACTTCCATTCCGTCAAGCCAAACTTCCCAACCAACACCGGCACAGCCCATTGAAGGGTTTTCCCAGTTATCTTCAACAAACCGGATATCGTGTTCTAAAGGATCAATTCCTAACTTTTTCAAACTTCCTAAGTATAATTCTTGAATATTATCAGGAGAAGGCTTCATTAATACCTGGAATTGGTGGTGTTGGTAAAGCCGGTTTGGGTTTTCACCATAACGACCATCAGCAGGCCGCCGTGAAGGTTCAACATAAGCCACATTCCATGGTTCAGGACCAATTGCCCGCAAGAAAGTGTAAGGACTCATTGTCCCCGCACCCTTTTCGTTATCATACGCCTGCATCAACATACAGCCTTGATCTGCCCAATATTGTTCCAATGTAAAGATAATATCTTGCACGGTTAATTTTTTCGTCATACTTTACTTCTCCTTTCAATGAAAAAGTCCCTACAGTATCAAATAATTGATACTGTAGGGACGAAGTTAATCGCGGTTCCACCCTACTTTTTTACATCTCTGTAAAACAGCTTAGTTTAAGCGGCTGTTAGAGTGCCAAGGATAAATAAACTACAAGGCTTGCACTATCCCCTGATCGCTGATTTGGTTTATCCATAATCTCTGTCATTGCCAATATTCAATTAAACACGCTCTTATAATAGAAAAATATTTTACAAATGTCAATCGTTCATTGATAACTTTCCGATATTTTGTTCCCACTTATTCATTTGTCTAATGAACCGTTTCGCCTTCAAGTTTAGTCCAACCTCGTTATCATAAAGAGTATCCAAGACTTGTTGGAGGCGTCGTTTAGTAGTTGGATTAATCCGAATAGAATTCAATTTCTGCAAGTTAATTGTGGCAAACTGTTGGAGATAATAAACAGTTTTACGGTCAAGGTGAAGACGATGTTCATCAAGTGACCAGTGATTCTGACAAAGCATCCCTCCATATTGTTCAGAGAAGTCTAAAGCCAGATCATTGCGGCCACAAACAACACACCGATCCCAAATTGGTGCTACACCAAAAGCGACTAACAGCTGGGTTTCAATAACATTTGTAATTATTTGCTCATCTAATCCTTTTTCGATTAAGTCTAAGGCTGCAGCAACTTGATTAAACCAACCACCAATGCTTCGACCGTCATTAAAAGCACTGTCAACTAATGCCAAAATATACGTAACATATGCATTTTTGCTAATGTCACTTGCAATATTCTTGTATTGGCTAGTATCACTTGCTGTATTAATAAAACTTAAGCCATTTTCATCAAGTGAGCCAATGTATGTACCATGGGTGAATGGCAGGATATCAGCAGTCATCCGAAAGCCACGTTTTTTAGCATTTTTCACAAAAAACATTGCTGGCCCAATCTTATCAGTGAGCATTTTTACTAATAGGTCGCGTTCACGATAATCCTGTCGGTACATAATGATCCCAGTAAATTGTGTGGTTACGCGTGCCATGTAACCATCATCCTTTTAATAGTCTTTATTCCGATAACCATAGTCTTTTAGCATTGCAGACTTATCACGCCAGTCAGGAACAACTTTTACCCATAGTTGAAGAAATACTTTGTCACCAAGTAATCTTTCAATATCTTGCCGGGCCATTGTCCCAATCTTTTTCAACATTTTTCCACCTTTACCAATAATAATTCCCTTTTGGCCAGGACGTTCAACAATAATATTGGCCGAGATATGAATATGGTTTTCATCCTCACGCTTTATCGATGTTACATCAACAGCCACTGAATGCGGCACTTCTTGTCTCGTCAGCAAAAAGACCTTTTCACGGATCATTTCTGCAATTACAAAGCGTTCAGGGTGGTCACTTACTTGATCAGCTGGGTAATACTGCGGACCATTAGGAAGGATCTTAATAATGTCATTGATTAAGTTATTCACATTATTTCCCTGCAAAGCCGAAATTGGCACAATCCCCTTAAATGGAAGGGTACCTTTATACTGGTCAACAATTTCAGGCAGATCATTAGGATTGATTTGATCAATCTTATTAACAACTAAAAAGATTGGCTGATTAACTTTCTTTAAGCGTTCAATAATAAAGTCATCACCAGGGCCGCGCTTCTCAGTTGCACTCACAACAAATAAGACAGCATCCACTTCATCTAATGCTGACATTGCTGATTTTTCCATGAAATCACCTAATTTAGTAGATGGTTTATGAATTCCTGGCGTATCAATAAAAATAATCTGTGCTTCTGGGCTTGTATAAATTCCTTGAATCTTATTACGCGTTGTCTGTGCAACATTACTCATAATTGCTACCTTTTGCCCGACAACATAATTCAATAAAGTTGATTTCCCAACATTTGGGCGCCCAATAATTGCCACAAAGCCAGACTTATAATTTGGATTATCCATATTAAAACTTCCTATCTAATAATTGCTAATATACGGGGAATAAAAATAATTAGACCCACCAAAACCGAAAATATCGCTGAAATCAGTACGCCACCAGCAGCAACATCTTTAGCCTTTTTTACATTTAATTCATAATGGTGATCAACAATCAAATCTGTAACAGCTTCGGTAACCGTATTAAGAAATTCAGATGTAAAAACAACAAAGATTGCCAATAAAATCCATAACCATTCCATTGCTGAAATATGCAATAAGATCGACATAATAATGGCTAAGCAGGCCGCTAAAAGGTGGTACCGCATATTACGTTCTTCACGTAATACTTGGATAATTCCATCGATTGCGTGACGCATTGCTTGAATTAAGTGATGATTTTTCTCAGTTTGATGTTTATCGCGTGAGTCCATAACCGTCTAGTATCTCCCGTTGTAATTTAAACATTTTTTCTTCATCTGCCGGCTCTTCATGATCATATCCATTTAAGTGAAGGAAGCCATGAACAGCTAAAAATCCTAACTCCCGATCAACTGAATGGCCCAAAAACTTTGCTTGTTCTGCTACCTTATCGATGGAAATAAATAAGTCACCAAGATTAACAGGGATTTCAGCGGCCATTTGGGGATCCATAATAATTGGTGTTTCATCTCCCGCTTCTTCTGCGGCAAAGCTTAAAACATCAGTTGCCCGGTCAACATTACGATACTGGGCATTTAATTTTTTTATCTCCGGATTATTTACAAATGTTAAGGACATTTCAGTATTTTCTGATAAGGAAAGTTCTTTAGCAGCATACTGTAATAAGTCCCTTACCATCTCCAATTGTTCATTTGGAAGCTGTGCTGTTGTTTGATCGAAAATTTCCAAGTCCATCATTTTTCCTCTTTTGTCTCTTTATCTTTTTCTGCTAATCGCTTTGATGTTTGGTCCTCATAAGCAGTAATAATCCGTGCTACAACTGGGTGACGAACAACATCTTCTGCACTAAATTTAACAAACTTAATTGACTTAATATTATTCAAAATTCGTTGCGCGTTTACAAGGCCACTACGAGTCCCATGAGGAAGGTCAATTTGTGAAACATCACCATTAATAACCATTTTTGAGCCAAAGCCTAAACGGGTAAGGAACATCTTCATCTGGGCATTAGTCGTATTTTGGGCTTCATCTAAAATTACAAAAGCTCCATCAAGAGTTCGTCCACGCATATAAGCAAGAGGGGCAATTTCGATAATCCCCCGATCGATTAACCGTTGCGTATGATCAGCCCCAAAAATATCATTTAAGGCATCATAAATTGGTCGTAAATAAGGATCTACTTTTTCACGAAGGTCACCGGGTAAAAATCCTAAACTTTCACCAGCTTCAACTGCTGGTCGTGTCAAAATAATCCGTTCTACTTCGCCACGCTTTAAGGATGCCACGGCCATTGCTACTGCTAGATAAGTTTTCCCTGTTCCGGCAGGTCCAATCCCAAACGTAATATCATTATGCTTCATTGCGTTAACATATTGCCGCTGACCAAAATTTTTTACCCGAATGGCTCTTCCCCGGCGGTCCTTAATAATCGTTTCACTGTAGAGGTCAGCAAAATATTCCAGTGTTCCACGATGCGCCATCTTCATCGCACTAACAATATCTGTACTATGGATGCGGATCCCTTGATTTAGCAACGAAATAAGGGCACGAAATACATCGATCGTAAGTTTAACGTCTTCTTCTTGTCCACTTACTTTAAGATTTTCACCGAATGGTCGGATTTCAACATCCATTCCTTGTTCAATCAGGCTTACAAACTTATCCTGTGTTCCTAGTAAGCCAACTTCTATTTCTGGACTTTCAATTTGAAAAGTTTGTTCAATCGTTTTTTGTTCTCCCACCTATACAATCTCCTTTAATTTAGCAGACTTTATTTAATGATAATTATATCATAGATCACTTTTAACCTCACCACTGCAAGCTTTTCTAAGGGATCTAAGTTATTTTTCAAAATTAACTTTAACTACTTCCCCACTATTAAAAGTTTTCGTTTTTCCGTCTGCCAGGCGAATTGTTAACGCACCATCATTTTCTATTTTTTTAGCAGTTCCAGCAATAACCTCACCATTTACTAACAAGTTCACCTTCTGTCCTAAAATCATTGACCCTTGGCGATATTGCTCAAGATACTGTGGATTATCATAGTCTGAATAATTATTAGCAATCGTCTCAATAAGACGGCTGACTAAAAGATTACGATCTGCTGGTGCTATTCCCGTCGCTTTATTTTTAAGGCCCAGCGGAAATTCTTTTGTAGTTATATTCAAACCAATTCCTACTACTAAGGATGCCGTTGTTCTTGATTCAAGGTCTACTACTGCCTCGGTCAAAATTCCACCGACTTTTTTATGGTTTAAATAAATATCGTTGACCCATTTGTACTGAAAGTCTTGAGTAGGGAAAAATTGTTTAAGAACTCCCCCAATTAAAACTGCAAAAGTCGTTGTCATTAACCCAGCTTGTAGTGGTCTGTCTGTTGGGCTAGGCAGAATCATACTAAAGTACAAGCCAGTTGCTGCCGGAGAGTAGAAGGACCGTCCCTGTCTTCCATAGCCAGCAGTTTGATGATCAGCGATAAAGACCGTTGGCGCACTAACTAGGTGGTGACTCAAAAAGGCTTTCGCGATGCTTTGAGTTGAACTAACCTGATTTTCAACGTAAAGACGATTCTTAAAGTGATTATGAGTATAAAAATCAATAATATCAGCACTCAGCCTTGAATTTCCGGTAAAACGGTATCCAAGGTTTCTACGACTTTCAATATTATTTCCGTTTTTTCGCAAACCGTTGATGGCCTTCCAAACAGATTCACGACTAATATTAAATCGCTTTGCTAAATCATTTCCAGAAATCCATGAATCTGGTGCTGAAAGTAATTGCCATAAAATTTTCTGTGCCGTCGAATGAACCATTCTAACCATCTCCTTAACAAAAAACCTTAATGTGTCGTAAACGGCGAGTAATTGAGACGGCAATAAACGCTTTGATTGTATCGCCAAAAACAAATAAAGCATTGGAAGCCAAGGCAGAAATAAGCGTGGTATGTAATTGATTAGCTAACCATATTGCTTGCGCCGACTCCTTCCACAAAGATTACACCCCATAGCCAAACAATTAGAAATTCAGTTATCCCCTGTGTCATCCCATAATGCCAACTTAATTTTAGACTAAAACCAATCAACAATGGGACAAATAACCAAGCAAAAATATATCCGCCAGTTGGGCCTAATATTGTCACCATTCCACCGCGTCCACCAGAAAGCAGTGGCAATCCAAGTACAACTAAAAACAAGAAGAGCCATACAGCACATGTTCCTAATCTTGGCCCAAGTAATTCTCCAGCAATTATTATTCCCATGTTTTGTAAAACAATTGGCACCGGAATAAACCCCACCGGAATTCCCGGGACTGCTCCTAAAATAACAATAATTGCAACCATCATGGCAACGACAGTCATTTCATAAATTGATAAACTTATCTTTTCCCTAATCATCATCGTAAATCCTTTATTTTTGCATTAATTATATTCAATAGTAAACCTCAATTCAATATAAGGGTTACTATAGAGCAAAAAAATTGGGTATACACTTTCTGGTATGGATGGAGATTCCATGCCAGATTTTTTGTATAAAAAAGAGACATTTGCTGTCCCCTCGTTATACAATCAATTCACCACAAAAATCATGAAAGAAGGT
>NZ_JAJGUI010000070.1:0-237 GCF_020784875.1 Limosilactobacillus reuteri subsp. simiae
TGCGCCGAAAATGTACCGGGGCTAAGCATATTACCGAAACTGTGGATGTGCACTATGTGCACGTGATAGGAGAGCGTTCTAAGGGCGGCGAAGTCAGACCGTGAGGACTGGTGGAGCGTTTAGAAGTGAGAATGCCGGTATGAGTAGCGAAAGACAGGTGAGAATCCTGTCCACCGAATGACTAAGGTTTCCTGGGGAAGGCTCGTCCTCCCAGGGTAAGTCGGGACCTAAGCCGAG
>NZ_JAJGUI010000071.1:0-337 GCF_020784875.1 Limosilactobacillus reuteri subsp. simiae
ATGTCCTTTATCTGTTGTGATGCTGAAACCCACCAAATTGTCACAAAGTTACAGGATCGTCTATCACCTACAATTATTGATTATTTTGAAAGTCGTTATTCAAAAGCCGAACGCGAATACGTTCAATCAGTTGTAATTGATTTAAATGCTCAATATCAAAGCTTTATCTATCGCCTTTTCCCTAATGCCAACATTATTATTGATCGCTTCCACCTTGTTCAATTAGCTGGTCGCGCTTTGGACAATTGTCGTATTTCTATCCTAAAACAACTCGATAAACAGAGCCGAGAATATAAAATTATGAAGTCACATTGGAAGCTATTCCATAAAAAAGCTG
>NZ_JAJGUI010000073.1:0-246 GCF_020784875.1 Limosilactobacillus reuteri subsp. simiae
CTAACCTTTATGGAGGGAGCCGCCTAAGGCGGGACAGATGACTGGGGTGAAGTCGTAACAAGGTAGCCGTAGGAGAACCTGCGGCTGGATCACCTCCTTTCTAAGGAATAAAACGGAATCTACACATTGAAGAAACTTTGTTTAGTTTTGAGAGGTTTACCTCTTAAAACTTTAACCTATAAGACGCTTATTTGGGCCTATAGCTCAGCTGGTTTAGAGCGCACGCCTGATAAGCGTGAGGTCGAT
>NZ_JAJGUI010000074.1:0-210 GCF_020784875.1 Limosilactobacillus reuteri subsp. simiae
TGTCCCAGCGTGATGCATATGTCTTCGCTAGTACCCGCAAGGGCTACTGGCGAACTGCACATAGTAAGACCTTGAGCTATTCTCTAACTAATAGAAAACTGGAACAACTTGGACTTATGAATATGTCCAAGACGCTCCAGTCAATTCAATGTGATTAAGTTGTCGAACCGCCGTATACGGAACCGTACGTACGGTGGTGTGAGAGGTCGA
>NZ_JAJGUI010000075.1:0-204 GCF_020784875.1 Limosilactobacillus reuteri subsp. simiae
TTCAATCACGATGTGATTTGAAGCAAAACATTTGCGAAGTCAATTCGCTTAATAACAAAGATAATTGAGAGCTATTCAAGTTCTTATATATTTTATATGAGAGTTTGATCCTGGCTCAGGATGAACGCCGGCGGTGTGCCTAATACATGCAAGTCGTACGCACTGGCCCAACTGATTGATGGTGCTTGCACCTGATTGACGATG
>NZ_JAJGUI010000076.1:0-237 GCF_020784875.1 Limosilactobacillus reuteri subsp. simiae
CACTTACGGAGGCAGATGTGCTTTCGCTGGCGCTCACAGAAGCGGATGTTGATTCACTTGCACTTACCGAAGCCGAGGTGCTTTCGCTGGCGCTTACTGAAGCGGATGTTGATTCACTTGCACTCACTGAGGCGGATGTTGATTCACTTGCGCTTACTGAGGCGGATGTGCTTTCACTCGCACTTACTGAGGCGGAAGTTGATTCACTTGCACTTACGGAGGCAGATGTGCTTTCAC
>NZ_JAJGUI010000077.1:0-230 GCF_020784875.1 Limosilactobacillus reuteri subsp. simiae
AATTTCTTTATTAACAAAACAATAAACCGAGAACACCGCGTTATTTGAGTTTTAATTAACGAATTATAATCGCTAACTCAATTAATCAGACAATCTTTGATTGTTTAGGTTAAGTTATGAAGGGCGCATGGTGAATGCCTTGGTACTAGGAGCCGATGAAGGACGGGACTAACACCGATATGCTTCGGGGAGCGGTAAGTACGCTTTGATCCGGAGATTTCCGAATGGGG
>NZ_JAJGUI010000078.1:0-237 GCF_020784875.1 Limosilactobacillus reuteri subsp. simiae
ATGGCTAATAAATTAAATAGCTTAGCCCATACGAAGTGGTTATGTAAGTATCACATCGTATTCATACCAAAGTATAGACGTAAAGCGATCTTCAATCAATACCGAAGAGACCTAAGAGGTTATATTCGTTTATTGTGTAAATATAAGGGAGTAGAAATAATTGAAGGTCATATGATGCCAGATCATGTGCACTTGTTAGTAAGTATTCCGCCGAAGCTAAGTGTATCGCAGTTTATG
>NZ_JAJGUI010000079.1:0-237 GCF_020784875.1 Limosilactobacillus reuteri subsp. simiae
GACGGGACTAACACCGATATGCTTCGGGGAGCGGTAAGTACGCTTTGATCCGGAGATTTCCGAATGGGGCAACCCAATCAGCTTAGTCGCTGATTACTTGACTAGTGAATACATAGCTGGCAAGAGGTAGACGCAGTGAACTGAAACATCTTAGTAGCTGCAGGAAGAGAAAGAAACATCGATTCCCTGAGTAGCGGCGAGCGAAAAGGGAAGAGCCCAAACCAACAAGCTTGCTTG
>NZ_JAJGUI010000008.1:0-261 GCF_020784875.1 Limosilactobacillus reuteri subsp. simiae
TCGTGGATTCATTCAATCCAACTGTACTTACATAGTAGCCTTCAGCCCAAAAATGTCGGTTCCCATATTTGTATTTTAAGTTTGCATGTCGATCAAACATCATTAATGCACTTTTCCCCTTTAAGGATCCCATAAACTGCGACACACTTAGCTTCGGCGGAATACTTACTAACAAGTGCACATGATCTGGCATCATATGACCTTCAATTATTTCTACTCCCTTATATTTACACAATAAACGAATATAATCTCTTAGGTCTC
>NZ_JAJGUI010000080.1:0-237 GCF_020784875.1 Limosilactobacillus reuteri subsp. simiae
AATTTCTTTATTAACAAAACAATAAACCGAGAACACCGCGTTATTTGAGTTTTAATTAACGAATTATAATCGCTAACTCAATTAATCAGACAATCTTTGATTGTTTAGGTTAAGTTATAAAGGGCGCATGGTGAATGCCTTGGTACTAGGAGCCGATGAAGGACGGGACTAACACCGATATGCTTCGGGGAGCGGTAAGTACGCTTTGATCCGGAGATTTCCGAATGGGGCAACCCA
>NZ_JAJGUI010000081.1:0-237 GCF_020784875.1 Limosilactobacillus reuteri subsp. simiae
GATCCATCGTCAATCAGGTGCAAGCACCATCAATCAGTTGGGCCAGTGCGTACGACTTGCATGTATTAGGCACACCGCCGGCGTTCATCCTGAGCCAGGATCAAACTCTCATATAAAACATATAAGAACTTGAATAGCTCTCAATTATCTTTGTTATTAAGCGAATTGACTTCGCAAATGTTTTGCTTCAAATCACATCGTGATTGAAGACCCTACACATTTGATTCGTCGAAACTT
>NZ_JAJGUI010000082.1:0-276 GCF_020784875.1 Limosilactobacillus reuteri subsp. simiae
TAAGCGCCAGTGAATCAACATCGGCTTCAGTAAGTGCAAGCGAAAGCACATCAGCTTCGGTAAGCGCGAGCGAATCAACTTCCGCCTCAGTAAGCGCAAGTGAAAGCACATCTGCCTCAGTAAGTGCGAGTGAATCAACATCCGCCTCAGTGAGTGCAAGTGAATCAACATCGGCTTCAGTAAGTGCCAGCGAAAGCACATCAGCTTCGGTAAGCGCGAGCGAATCAACTTCCGCCTCAGTAAGCGCAAGTGAAAGCACATCTGCCTCCGTAAGTG
>NZ_JAJGUI010000083.1:0-341 GCF_020784875.1 Limosilactobacillus reuteri subsp. simiae
GTAAGTTTCTAACTAGCGGAGTCTTAGACCATGGGCTTTTCGCTAAGAGCGAAAAAGGAACCCCACAAGGAGGGCCATTGTCCCCACTACTGGCGAACATCTATCTAAATGAGTTGGATAAAGAGTTGACTAGACGTGGTCATCACTTTGTGCGCTATGCGGATGATTGTAACATCTATGTTAAAAGTCAACGAGCCGGAGAACGAGTAATGCGAAGCATTACCCAGTTTCTAGAAAAGCGCTTGAAAGTTAAAGTGAACCCAGATAAAACCAAAGTCGGTAGCCCTCTACGGTTGAAGTTTCTTGGCTTTTCGTTGGGTGTAGACCACAATGGGGCCTAC
>NZ_JAJGUI010000084.1:0-341 GCF_020784875.1 Limosilactobacillus reuteri subsp. simiae
GTAAGTTTCTAACTAGCGGAGTCTTAGACCATGGGCTTTTCGCTAAGAGCGAAAAAGGAACCCCACAAGGAGGGCCATTGTCCCCACTACTGGCGAACATCTATCTAAATGAGTTGGACAAAGAGTTGACTAGACGTGGTCATCACTTTGTGCGCTATGCGGATGATTGTAACATCTATGTTAAAAGTCAACGAGCCGGAGAACGAGTAATGCGAAGCATTATCCAGTTTCTAGAAAAGCGCTTGAAAGTTAAAGTGAACCCAGATAAAACCAAAGTCGGTAGCCCTCTACGGTTGAAGTTTCTTGGCTTTTCGTTGGGTGTAGACCACAATGGGGCCTAC
>NZ_JAJGUI010000085.1:0-952 GCF_020784875.1 Limosilactobacillus reuteri subsp. simiae
GCTCAAGATGCTCATGATACTGCTGTAAATGCTCAAACTGCTGCTGCAGATAAGTTAGCTGCTGCTAAGGCTTATGCAACTGCTAGTGCTAACGTAAACAAGGCTAGCGAAGACTTTGGCAACGCTCAAGCTGCTCAACAAACAGCGCAAAAGGCTGCTGATGAAGCTTTGAATGCCCAAACAGATGCTCTTAACAAGTACAACCAAGCACATCAACTTGAACAAGATGTTGCTAATGCACAACAAGCATTTGATGAAGCCCGCAATGCTCAAACTGCCGCTGCTGACAAACTTGCTGCCGCTAAGGCTTATCAACAAGCTTCTGTTAAGGCAGAAAATGCTGCTAAGGCATTAAACGATGCTAACAACACATTAAGTGCAGCCCAAAAGGCCCTTGATGAAGCCCGCAATGCTCAAACCGCTGCTGCTGACCAGTTAGGTACTACTAACCCTGACATGTCCGCTTTACAAAAGGCTGCTAATGATGCTCAAACTAAGGTTAACGAAACTGGTAACGCCTTAGAAGAAGCCAACGCTGATCTTAAGACTGCTCAAGGTAACTACGATGCAGCTGCCAACCGTCAAACAGTTGCTAGCGATGCTTATACTAAGGCAGAAGCAGACTTGGATGCTGCAAAAGCTGCTGAACAAAAGGCAAAGGATGCTTTTGATGCTGCTGAAGAAGCCTATGTTAACGAACCAAATGAATGGAACGACGCAGCCCAACAACAAGCTAAGGATGCTTGGGACACTGCTTCTGCAGCTGTAACTAAGGCTCAACAAGCATTTGCTGAAGCTAACACTGCATTGAACGGTGCTCAAACAGAAGTAAACGCCGCTGGTGAAACTCTTGAAAATGCCAAGACTCGTCAAAAGACTGCTCAAGATGCTCATGATACTGCTGTAAATGCTCAAACTGCTGCTGCAGATAAGTTAGCTGCTGCTAAGGCTT
>NZ_JAJGUI010000086.1:0-228 GCF_020784875.1 Limosilactobacillus reuteri subsp. simiae
GTGAATCAACATCCGCTTCAGTAAGCGCCAGCGAAAGCACCTCGGCTTCGGTAAGTGCAAGTGAATCAACATCCGCTTCTGTGAGCGCCAGCGAAAGCACATCTGCCTCCGTAAGTGCGAGCGAATCAACTTCAGCATCAGTAAGTGCGAGTGAAAGCACATCTGCCTCCGTAAGTGCTAGTGAAAGTACTTCGGCTTCGGTAAGTGCAAGTGAATCAACATCTGCTT
>NZ_JAJGUI010000087.1:0-237 GCF_020784875.1 Limosilactobacillus reuteri subsp. simiae
GCTTTTCACCTTTCCCTCACGGTACTGGTTCACTATCGGTCACTAGGGAGTATTTAGCCTTGCGAGATGGTCCTCGCGGGTTCCGACGGGGTTTCACGTGTCCCGCCGTACTCAGGATTCTGAACAGAGAGTGTGACGTTTCGTCTACGGGGCTTTCACCCTCTATGGCACAGCTTCCCAACTGTTGCGACTACGTCGCACTTTGGTAACTCTAATGTTCAGTCCTACAACCCCAAC
>NZ_JAJGUI010000088.1:0-357 GCF_020784875.1 Limosilactobacillus reuteri subsp. simiae
GTCTGATTAATTGAGTTAGCGATTATAATTCGTTAATTAAAACTCAAATAACGCGGTGTTCTCGGTTTATTGTTTTGTTAATAAAGAAATTAGATAGTATTTAGTTTTCAAAGTACAAACTCTATCAACCTTATGGTTGATAATGGAGAATAACGGAATCGAACCGATGACCTCCTGCTTGCAAAGCAGGTGCTCTCCCAGCTGAGCTAATTCCCCATATGGGCCTAAATGGACTTGAACCATCGACCTCACGCTTATCAGGCGTGCGCTCTAAACCAGCTGAGCTATAGGCCCAAATAAGCGTCTTATAGGTTAAAGTTTTAAGAGGTAAACCTCTCAAAACTAAACAAAGTTTCT
>NZ_JAJGUI010000089.1:0-87484 GCF_020784875.1 Limosilactobacillus reuteri subsp. simiae
TAATGGTCCTTTAGAAGGCATCAATCGCAAAATCAAAACTCTAAAACGAACTTGTTATGGTTTTGCCAATCAAAAATTTTTCTTTTTAAGAATCGATTGTATTTTTTCGTAAAAAAAAATACCCCCTACATTTTCGTAGGAAGTATTTTTAGTCAACCATACCAGTTGACAGATATCCAAAAAATTGAGGCTAATCACTTTCGATAGCCTCTTTTTACGAATATTGTTACGATATCGTGGAAATTAATTACCTTCTAAAATTTTCTTAGCATCTCTAATTTGTTGACGAACTTGATCAAAACCAGTTCCACCATAAGAATTCCGCCGTTCAACCGCGACTTTAGGTTGTAAGCAGGTATAAACATCTTCTTCAATTTTGGGCGAAATCTTTTTATATTCGTCTAATGGAATATCAACAAGATTTGTCCCTGTCTTAAGTCCCTTCAATACTAGCTCACCGACAATCTCATGCGCTTCCCTAAATGGAATTCCTTTAGTAGCGAGATAATCTGCTAATTCAGTGGCATTAGAAAAGTCATGATGAGTTGCATGCTCCATGGCTTCTTTCTTTACTTGAAGGGTGGCAATCATCCCTGTCATGATCTTGATGCTTGGAAGAATCGTCTTCACCGCGTCGAATAATCCTTCCTTATCTTCTTGCATATCCTTGTTATAAGCAAGCGGAAGTCCCTTCATTGTCGTTAATAAGCCAAAAAGATCACCATAAACTCGCCCAACTTTACCACGAATCAATTCTGCCATATCAGGGTTCTTCTTTTGGGGCATAATCGAACTACCAGTAGAATATGAATCTGCCAATTCTAAATAGCCAAATTCATAACTACACCAATAAATCAGTTCTTCACATAACCGTGACAAGTGCATCATCAAAATACTTGCGTTACTTAAAAATTCAAGGGCAAAATCCCGATCAGAAACGGCGTCCAGTGAATTATGATATGGTTCAGCAAAACCTAAATACTTTGCACTTAATTGTCGATCAATTGGGAAAGTGGTCCCAGCTAAAGCAGCCGCTCCTAGGGGTGATAAATCCGTGTGCTGCTGGTTAAATTCAAAACGTTCAACATCTCGCTGAAACATTTGGAAATAAGCCATGAGATAGTGCCCATACGAAATTGGCTGAGCATGTTGCATATGAGTGTACCCTGGCATAATCGTTTCAACATTTTCTGCTGCTTTATCTACTAATTCTGCCTGTAAGTTTTTCAATTCATTAATGATAATGGGCAACCGCTTCTTTACATATAAATGAAGGTCAGTTGCAACTTGATCATTTCTGCTCCGCCCAGTATGAAGCTTACCAGCAACGGGGCCAATTTCTTCTGTCAGCAATGCCTCAATATTCATATGAATGTCTTCATTGTCAATCGAAAATGGGAGTCCTTCACTAGTTAATCGCTCACGTAACTTCTTGAGTCCAGCAATAATCTTATCAGCATCATCTGCTGATAAGATTTGTGTTTCTTTCAGCATTTTTACATGGGCTAATGAGCCTTCAATGTCTTCTTGAGCCATTTCTTGATCAAAACTGATTGACGCATTAAATTGGTTAACTAGTTGGTCACCGGCTTCTTCAAACCGGCCACCCCACATTCTCTTAATAGGCATCGCTTGTATTCTCCTTTACTTTCTTTTTATTTTTGTTTTGTACTTGAGCATAGACCTTATCTGGTAATTCCCAAAGTTTAATAAAGCCAGTAGCAGCTTCTTGGTCAAATTCATCAGCAGAAGTGTAAGTTGCCAAGTTCTTATCATAAAGTGAATTTGGTGATTTCCGACCTTCACAGATTACATTTCCCTTAAATAATTTAACCCTTACCACTCCATTAACAACCGCTTGTGATTCATCAATAAAAGCAACTAAAGATTTCATTAATGGTGAATACCAAAGCCCATTATAAATAATTTCACTCATCTTTTGTTCAATTAATGGTTTAAAGTGCGCTACTTCCCGTTCTTGGGTCAGGTCTTCCAAGTCTTTATGGGCTGCCAATAAAACAGTTGCAGCTGGGCATTCATAAATTTCCCGTGACTTAATACCAACAAGCCGGTTTTCAACGTGATCAATCCGACCAATCCCATGACTACCAGCTAATTTGTCCAATTTCATAATTAACTGGTCAAGCGGCATTTCTTCACCATCAATTGCTGTAGGAACCCCTTCATTAAAGGTAATTTCAATTGTGGTTGGGGTATCAGGGGCTTCTTCAATTGAAACTGTCCGATCATATGCATCAGCAGGTGCCGCAGCCCATGGATCTTCAAGAATTCCACATTCATTTGCCCGGCCCCATAAGTTCTCATCAATAGAATAAGGACTAGCCTTTGTGATTGGAACAGGAATGCCATTATCCTTAGCGTATTGAATTTCTTCTTCCCGTGACCAGTGCCAATCCCGAATTGGATCTTCAATCTTCATATCTGGTGCTAAAGCATGAATGCCTGCTTCAAACCGAACCTGATCATTTCCCTTTCCAGTACAACCATGGGCAATAGCAGTCGCACCGTATTGATTAGCAACTGCAACTAGTTTTTGAACGATTAAGGGACGAGAAAGTGCTGAAACTAATGGGTACTTTTGCTCATACATTGCATGGGCTTGAAGAGCTGGTAATACAAATTGTTCAGCAAAGTCACGCTTGGCATCAATCACTACTGACTTCCACGCACCAACTTGAAGACCCTTTTCCTTAATCGCTTCAAGGTCTTTTCCTTCACCCACATCAATACAACATGCAATTACGTCATACCCCTTATTTTTGAGCCACGCAATTGCAACTGAAGTATCTAAACCACCAGAATAAGCTAAAACAATTTTTTCTTTTGACATAATCTCGTCCTCCATCTCATTTGAAATTCGTTGTTTATAAATATACGAGTATTATGAATAAAAATCAATACTTTTAGCATATTTTTTCAAAAAAAACTCTTTTTATGCATAAAATATAAGCTATTCATGCATAAAAAGAGTTTATAGATAGAATAATTATTTAATTTTGTTGGTTAATAATTTGTTTATTTTGAACTGGATAGGTAATTAATTCTGATGCTTCAAGGTCTTCCTTATGCATATCAACTGCATTAATTTGACTGTTTTCGTAAGTCTTGTAGTAAAAAATGCCCTTCTTTAGGTTTGAACCATCAGAGTAGATCGTATATTCAAAAGTATCCGGTGCTACTTCATCCAATCCCTTTTGTTGTTCGACAGATTGAAGAATGTGGAAATAGTTGGTAATATTCTCAACTTCAGAATTACCAACTGGGGCATGCATCTTAGTGAATGTAGCCTTAACAAAACGACTTTCAGAATCCATTCCTCCCGGGAGAAAATGGGTCCCTAAGCCCCGGCTATAAACTGGTAGGTCGACATTAGGTGCAAATACGTTAGCCGGATTAGCAGGTGCAACACTACGATAGTTACTAAGATTTAATAATTGACGAGGAAACTCCGGATTATTTGTCAAAACACCAACTGGGTTATCATAAACATTCAATCCTTTTGCGGTGGATTCAACAGTCACAGAAGTCCCCGTTTTATCAGCAATAATCCAGTGCAGCGGTGCAGCTTGGAGTTTATCAGAAAAATTGATATTAGCAATGTTTGCATTTGAAAGTAACTTCTTCGCTTCAGCAACCGAGGAAGCAGCCGCAAGAATATAAGGAACTAATTCAAATGATGCGATATTATCTTTTCCTTCTTGGACCGGGAAATAATGAGCTGGACCATCAAAATTAAGGCCTGCCATTCCAACACCCTTTTCATTTACCCCATCAAAATATAGTGGATAGTCGTCACGAACAATCGACATTCCAATAATTGCATAATGGTGTTCAAGGTTTGGCATTTCCCGAAATTCTAAAGTCTTATTACGTGGGGTAATCACTACTTCTTGACCAAGGTTGACTTCCAAATCAAGGTTACGGCCAAAGTAATAATCACCTGCTGTATAAATTACTGATGTGCACATATAAAGGCCCCTTTTCTTTTGAATATACCTTAATTCTAGTTTAAAAAGTAAAAATGTACAGTAAAAAATGGACTGTGACATAAGTTAAGTTACTTTCATAAAAAGCAAATACGCAGTACAACAATGGCCTCTAACGTCCGGCAAAACCGATCGTTAGAGGCCTATTGTTGCTTGCGGGGGCTCGAAAACGAAGTCACAAGTGACTTCTGTCTCGCTCCCTTTTTTACAGCTGATATTACTTACTCAATTGTTCTTTTACAACCTGGTTAACTAATTTTCCATCTGCTTGACCTTGAACTTTGGGCATAACTGACCCCATTACTTGTCCAAAGTTCTTCATACTAGAAGCATTAAGCTCGTCAATTACTTCCTTAACAATCTTAGTAACTTCATCTTTTGATAACTGTTTTGGCATATACTTTTCAACAATTGCTAATTCATTCTTCGCTTGATTGATCAGATCTTCTCGTCCAGCTTTTTCAAATTCTTCAAGCGATTCTTTACGCTGTTTATATTCACGTGCCATTACCGCAATTTCTTCATTAGCGCTCAAATCGTGGCCAAGTTCAATTTGTTCATTTTGAACTGCTGCTTTAAGCATCCGGACAACGTTTAATGTTTCCTTATCCCGATTCTTCATTGCTGATACCATATCTGACGTTAATTGTTGTAGTAAGCTCATTATTTATCCTTCTTTCATATAGAAAAAAGCTCCCACCAGGCAACAGGTGAGAGCACACATTTTTAGTAACGACGACCGCGTTTGTTCTTACGCTTCCGTGCCGCTTCAGATTTCAACTTGCGTTTTACACTTGGCTTTTCGTAAAATTCACGTTTACGATATTCTTGCAATGTTCCGTTACGTGAAACTGAACGTTTAAAGCGTCGAAGAGCGTCGTCTAAAGATTCATTCTTACGAACGACTGTTTTTGACATGTTGATCCCTCCCTCCGAGCTTAAAGTTACGTATCGAGGTAGCAGGCATACTGCTTCCCTTTCACTACAAAAATTATTTTACCCAACATGGCCTACCCTGTCAACATTACTTTTAAATAAAAATTTAAATTTCTTATCCACCTATTCTTTGACTACTCCATAAGCTAAGTAAACGCTTTTAATCACTATACAAATATATGAATATTTATTCCATTTTAAGATTTTATATTGCATAAATAAACATTTAAGTGTATATTTAGTAACAATTTAATTTTACTATTCTCAAAGGAGTTATTAACTATGAAAGGTTTTAAACATTTATTACTGCTAATGGTAATTGCGTTTCCGATATTATGTACACCTATTACTGCATTAGCTGCTAACGAGAGCAGTTCAACTAGCTCTTCGTCAGCCAATAATCCATCGCAAGTCGCTAGTAATGATTCAGTGCAAAAGATTAAACAAAAAGGAACATTGGTTGTGGGAATGAGTGCTGATTATCCACCCTACGAATTCACAACCAAAGAAAATGGGAAAACTAAATATGTCGGTTTTGAAGTTTCCCTTGCTAAACAATTTGCTAAAGACTTGGGAGTAAAACTAGTTATTAAAAACATGGACTTTGACTCACTTCTAGTTGCGCTGGAAACAGGTAAAATTGATGCTATTATTTCGGGAATGAACGTTACAGCTGAACGAAAAAAGAGCGTTGACTTCTCAAATACATATTATTCCGGCGATAGTTACTTCTTAATTAATAAAGGAGATAAAGATAAGCTAGTTAATGTCAAAAGTTTTAATGGGAAAAATGTAGGAGCACAAAACGGTACGCTCCAGTCAACCCTGATTTCAAAGGAAATGCCTAAAGCAAACGGCAAAGGGCTTGCTAAACTTTCTTCCTTAGTCATTGGGCTTCAATCTCATAAATATGATGGGATTTTAATGGATGCTGCTACTGCTAAAGCCTATGCTGCCAATAATTCAAATCTTTATGCCTTTAATTCGAAATTGCCAAATACTGCTGGCGGAATTGCCATGGCCTTTCCTAAAGGTGATACCTCGTTAGTCAATGCTGCCAACCAAACAATTAAAAAAGTTAATAAAGAACAACTAATTAATAAAAAATGGATTCCTGAAGCCTCGCAATACATGAAGAGCTATAAAAAACAAAATACTGTTCTTAGCTATTGGCGTTACTTTGCTAAAGGGATTAAATATACATTAATCATTACAGTTGTCTCTGTTATTTTTGGTTTCCTATTAGGAACTCTCTTTGCACTAATGCGGCTTTCAAAGAACAAATTCTTACATTCAATTGCTGTTTGCTACATTGAATTTCTTCGGGGTACGCCAATGATGGTTCAAATCATGTTTGTTTACTTTGGGATTGGCGCAATTATTCAATCACTTCCGGCTCTCCTCGCTGGGATTATTGCCGTTTCACTAAATTCCGGTGCCTACGTTGCTGAAATTATTCGTTCTGGGATCCAATCCATTCCACTTGGACAAACAGAAGCTGCTCGAAGCTTGGGGATGAGTAAAAGCGAAACATTCAGATATGTGATTATGCCCCAAGCACTTAAAAATATTTGGCCAGCATTAGGAAATGAGCTTATTACTTTATTAAAAGATAGTTCATTAGTTTCTGTGATTGGTGTTTCCGAATTGATGTATCAAACACAATTAGTGCAATCAGCAACTTATAAAGGAGTTTTACCTCTATTCATCACAATGATCATCTACTTTATCCTCACATTTACGCTATCCAGGATTTTGCTTTACTTTGAAGGGAGAATGAAACATGCCCACTAAAATGATTGAAATTAAAAACTTACAGAAAAAATTCAAAAATAATATTGTCTTAAAAGATATTTCCGAACATGTTGATAAGGGCCAAGTAATTTGTGTGATCGGCCCTTCAGGAGCAGGTAAAAGTACTTTTCTCCGTTGCTTAAATGCGCTCGAACAACCAACAAGCGGACAAGTTCTTTTTGAAGGACAGAATCTGATTGGCTTAAGTGATAAAAAACTCGATCAGTTGCGAGAAAAGATGGGAATGGTTTTTCAAAGTTTCAATCTTTTTCCTAATATGACAGTCCTTAAAAATATCACCATTGCACCAGTTAAAGTTAAAAATATCAATGAAAAAGAAGCAACTAAAACTGCAATGGAACTCCTAGAAAAAGTTGGTTTAAGCGATAAGGCTCAACAATATCCGGATCAACTATCAGGAGGGCAAAAACAACGGGTTGCAATTGCCCGGGCCCTTGCGATGAGTCCAGCAGTAATGCTCTTTGACGAACCAACTAGTGCCCTTGATCCTGAAATGGTTGATGAGGTACTAAAAGTAATGCGCGATTTAGCTGAATCGGGAATGACAATGGTGGTTGTTACTCATGAGATGGGGTTTGCTCGTGAAGTAGCAGACCAAATCTGGTTCATGGCAGATGGGTATATTCAGGAAACTGGAGATCCAGAGGAATTTTTTGCCCACCCTACTAGCCCACGGGCACAAGACTTTCTGAAGAAGATTTTGAAATAAAATAATCCTCGTGAATAGTACACTTCAAGTACCTTTTCACGAGGATTATTTTTGTTTTATTTATTGTTCATCTGGATCTTGATCGAGCTTGTAATCAATTTTTTCATCAAATTCAATTTTAAGATCATCAAGTTGTTGTTCACTAACTTTGCCTGGAGCTGCCGTCAATGGTTCAACTGCCTTCGAGTTCTTAGGGAATGGAATAACATCCCGAATACTATCAGCTTGAGCTAGTAACATAACCCAGCGGTCCAAACCAAAGGCAAGTCCTCCCTCAGGTGGCATCCCCATTGTTAAGGCCTTAAGCAAGAATCCAAAGCGCGCTTCTGCACGTTCCTTTGTATATCCAAGAGCTTTGAGAACTTTTTCTTGAATCTTTGGATCGTGGATACGAATTGATCCTCCACCGATCTCGTTACCATTCAAGATAATGTCGTAACTTTGGGCATGAGCTTTATGAGGATCTTCCCCATCTTCAAGATAATGTAAGTCTTCTTCATTTAGCATTGTGAATGGGTGGTGAGCAGCAATCCACTTTCCAAAGCCTTCATCATATTCAAACATTGGCCAATTAACAACCCATAAGTAGTTCCATTGGTCTGGCTTAATCATATCTAGCTCTTCAGCGATTGCCCGACGAAGGTAGCCAAGTGAATCTGATACAACGTGGAAACTACCAGCAACAAAGAGGATTAAGTCCCCTTCTTCGGCATCCATTTCTTCATTGATTTGGGCAACTTGATCATTTAAGAACTTAGCAACTGGACCATTGTAACCATCAGCAGTTACCTTAACCCATGCAAGTCCCTTTGCACCAAAACGCTTAATGTATTCTTCATACTTAGAAATATCTTTCCGGGAATACTTATCTGCTCCACCAGGAACGCGAATTGCACGAACATAGTTACCATCAGCAACAGTATTAGCAAAAACCTTAAATGAACTGTCCTTTACAATATCAGAAAGATCATGAATCAACATCCCAAAACGAGTATCAGGCTTATCGGAACCGTACTTGTCCATGGCTTCTTGCCATTCCATCCGTGGGAATGGAGTCTTAACATCTACCCCCACGATTTCCTTCATTACCCGCTTAATTAAGCCTTCTGTAACGGTTTGGATGTCTTCAGGAGTTGCAAAACTCATTTCAGTATCGATTTGCGTAAATTCTGGTTGACGGTCACCACGAAGGTCTTCATCCCGGAAACAACGTGCTAATTGATAGTACTTATCAACTCCGGCTGCCATTAACAATTGCTTAAATAATTGGGGTGATTGTGGTAAAGCATAGAAATGACCGGGGTAAACACGTGATGGAACAATGTAGTCACGTGCTCCTTCTGGTGTTGACCGTGTTAAATCAGGGGTTTCAACATCCATAAAACCTTCATTATCATAGTAATTGTGTACGATCGAAGCAACCTTACTCCGCAACTTCAAATTACGCATCATTTCTGGGCGCCGTAAATCAAGGTAACGGTACTTCATCCGTAAGTCTTCAGAAGCATCAACACCATCAGTAATATCAAATGGCGTTGTTTCTGATTTTGCTAATACCTTAACCTTATCAACGGTTACTTCAACTTTTCCAGTCTTCATATCTGGATTAATTTCTTTTTCTGCCCGTAATTGAACTTTTCCTTGAACCTCAAGAACATATTGGTTACGAACCGCATTTGCGATTTCAAATGCTTCTGGATTTTCTTTTTCGTTGAATACTAGTTGAACAATTCCTTCCCGATCCCATAAATCAATAAAGATAAGTCCACCTAGGTTACGACGCTTAGCTACCCAACCCTTTAAGACAACTTCTTGTCCAACTTGCTGTTCATTTGTATCCCCAGCATAATTTGTTCTCTTCATTCTCCGCTTACCTCTTTCAGTTTTTAATAACAGTTTAAATAAAAAGCACCCTTGAAATTACAAGGGTGCAAATGCACGGTACCACCTTGGTATCACTCAAAAATAACGTCTAAACGACGGAGCATATTGCCCAGCTTCAAAAGTGTCAATCGAGGCCGAAATATTTGGAGCTCTCACCTTTCTCCAATCGCTGATAATTTCAAGTACCCGAGCATTCTTTATCAACAGCTATTAATATCTTTAATTTACATTTTTACCTTACTCGATCCCCTCATAAATGTCAATACTAAGGTTAATTAGTGCCTTATAAATCAACTTTATTTAACAACACTTGCCTAAAAATGGTATAAATAAAGTAATTTAGTAAAGGAGGAACATCAATTGGAAAGTCCAAATACAGCATGGTTTAAGCGCCTTCCATTAAAAAATCTCACTTCTGTTAAACCAGTCAGCGGTGGTGATATTAATTTAGCCTATCAAGCCACAACTACTGATGGAAATAGGTACTTTATAAAGGTTCAACCTAACCATTCACAAGATTATTTTAATCATGAAATTAATGGTCTCAAAGCTATCGGTAAGGTCATTAATACCCCGACCCCACTTTACCATGGTGAAATCGATCGGAATGCCTATTTAATTTTAAACTGGCTAGATGAAACTTGGGGTAATCAAGCCGACCTGGGATTAGCAGTTGCCAAAATGCACCAACAGCATAATGATGAATTCGGCTTTATGGATAATCATCAAACCAAGGCCCTCGTAAAAAACAATTCTTGGAACTCAAGCTGGCTTGATTTTTATATTAATCAGCGCCTAGAACCAGAAGTACAAGTGGCAAGCCAACGCGGACGATGGAATAAATGGCGGCAAGAACATTACCAACAAATGGTTAATAAATTTACTGATTACTACCAACACCATGAAGTCATCCCTAGTCTTCTTCATGGTGATTTATGGGCCGGCAACTTCTTATTTGCTGGCGATCATAAACCATACTTAATCGATCCAGATGCATTATTTGGGGATCGTGAATTTGATTTAGCCATGACAACTGTTTTTGGCGGTTTCGATAATAGTTTTTATCAGGCATATAGCAGCGTCTTTCCATTTGATGATCAGCTAGATGAACGCCTTTCGTGGTATCGTTTCTATTACCTATGCATGCATTTAATCTTATTTGGCGAAAGCTATGGTGGCGCAGTCGATCAAATTTTAAGTCAATACTAAACTGTGACATAAGTTAAGTTACTTTCATAAAAAGCAAATACGCAGTACAACAATGGCCTCTAATGTCCGGCAAAACCGAACGTTAGAGGCCTATTGTTGCTTGCGGGGGCTCCCAGAGGCTAGCTTCGCGTCGAAAAACGAAGTCACAAGTGACTTCTGTCTCGCTCCCTCTTTACTTTTTAGCGTTCATAAATAATTGTCGTGGGACCATCATTTTCCAGATCAATTTTCATCATGGCTCCAAAATGTCCGGTTTCAACAGGAATACCAGTAGCAGCTAGTTTTTGATTAAAAAGATCATATAACGGTTCAGCAATCTCAGGACGAGCAGCCTGTGAAAATCCAGGACGATTTCCATGCTTAGTGTCAGCATAAAGGGTAAATTGGGAGACTGATAAAATTGCACCATTAACATCCCGTAGCCCCTTGTTCATCTTACCGTTTTCATCCTCAAAAACACGAAGATTAGTAATTTTATGTACTAAGTAGTCTAATTTTTCTTCGGTATCATCTGGAGCAAAACCGACTAAGAGAAAATAGCCAAGGCCAATTTTACCAACAACTTCATCATCAATTGAAACTGCTGCATGATTTACTTTTTGTAAAACAACTCGCACAAGCATCCTCCTATCGAATAATTCTTTTGACAACGTAAACATCTGGAATGTTCTTTAAACCATCCATGATTAATTGCAACTGTCGTAAATTACGCACTCCGATAATCAAACTAATTGTTACCATCTTGTTATGGTCAACTTTTCCGTTAACTGAATTTAAGAAGCGAGTACTGTTATTTACTGAACGTAAAACATCATTTAATAAGCCATTTCGATTGTATCCCTGAACTTCCAAGTCAGCATTGTAGTTTGTTTTGTCGCCATTAGGATTTGCCCAATATACACTAACAATTCGTTCGCCATTCTTACGGGCAGCTTTAATATTCGGACAATCATCCCGGTGAACCGATACTCCCCGTCCCTTTGTAATGTAGCCAGTAATAGCATCTCCTGGGATTGGACTACAACAATGGCTTAAGCGGACAAGGAGATTGTCAACTCCTTCCACAACTACGCCCTCACTAGATGCTTTAGCCTGCTTTTGTTTTTCACGTTCATTTGGCTTCTCAAGAGTCTGGTGATCTTCTAGTACAGCTTTTTCTGCTGCTTGTTGGCGGTCGCTTTCAACTTGCTGACGGATATCAGCAGTAAACCGATTTCTAATACCAACGGGAGCCAAGTCACCAAATCCTAAGGCCGCAAACATATCATCACTACTATTGTAATGAGTCTCTTGAGCAACTTCCTCACATTTCTCATCAGTCATTAACTCTGCTGGCGAATATCCTGCTTCACGGAGTTCGTTTTCAAGAAGTTGTTTTCCTTCTTCAATGTTCTTTTCTCGATCATGTGCACGGAAGAATTGGCGAATCTTATTACGAGCCCGCCGCGTTGAAACCAAATCAAACCAATCACGACTCGGACCAGCTGATGATGATGAAGTCAAAATATCAACAATGTCACCATTTTTGATCTCATAATCAAGGGGTACAATCCGTCCATTTACTTTAGCTCCAGTTGTATGATTACCAACTTCAGTATGAATTTGGTAAGCCATATCAAGTGGTCCAGATCCCTTAGGCATTTCAATTACGTCACCTTTAGGGGTAAATGCATAGACCTTATCAGTAAATATATCACTCTGAATCCCTTGCATAAATTCATCTGTGCCTTGACTTTCACTTCGTAATTCAAGGATTTCTTTGACGACATTTAGCTTTTGGCTATCCTGAGTTTGTTGGATTCCATTAGTTTTTCCTTCTTTATATGCCCAGTGAGCAGCAACCCCATATTCAGCAATTTCATGCATCTTGTGAGTTCGGATCTGTACTTCTAATGGTCGTCCTTCTGGTCCAATAATTGTTGTATGCAAGGATTGGTACCCGTTAGTCTTAGGCATTGCAATATAATCCTTAAACCGTCCAGGCATTGGTTTCCAATTGGTATGGATAGCTCCAAGAGCAGCATAGCAGTCCCGGATTGAGTCAACGACAATTCGAACTGCAAGAAGGTCATAGATTTGGCTAAATTGCTTATGCTGAGTAACCATTTTACGGTAGACAGAATAAATATGTTTAGGCCGGCCATAAATTTCAACATTCGGTCCTAAGTCCAAATCTGCAATTGCCTTTTTTATCAACTTAATTGACTCATCAATATAGTCAACCCGCTGATCGCGTCGTGAATTCATCAAATGGACAATCCGGTAATATTGTTGCGGATTTAAGTACCGCAATGACAGGTCTTCTAATTCCCACTTAATCGTACTGATACCCAACCGATCTGCAATTGGCGCATAAATTTCAAGGGTTTCATTTGAGATGCGGCGCTGCTTATCAGGACGCAAATGCTTAAGAGTGCGCATATTATGAAGACGGTCCGCAAGCTTGACAATCATTACCCGAATATCCTTTGACATTGCAAGTAATAATTTACGATGAGTGGCAGCCATTTGTTCTTTATTTGATTTGTAACGAATCTTACCAAGCTTTGTATCACCATCAACGATCATTGCAATGGTTGGTCCAAAGAGTTCTTTAATATCATCTAAGGTTGCGCCAGTATCTTCTACAATATCATGTAAATATCCTGCACAAACTGTTTCGGGATCCATATGAAGATTAGCAAGGATCCCCGCAACTTGGATAGGATGAATAATATACGGTTCCCCAGATTTACGTCGTTGGTCATGGTGAGCTACCTCGGCAAAATGATATGCCTTTTCAACTAAAGCAACGTGTTCTTCATTCATATAAGAACTAACCATCTTTTGAACATCTTCATGTGTCAATTCCTTTTCTTTTGACATCGGACGACCTCCTTTCAATTACTTTTGTTGACGCATTGCCCAGGATAAGTACGCAAGCGCTAAGTAAGCAAGGGCAAAATAATAAGTATATCGGGGCATAAAGAAATACGCAGTTATCAAGTAAAGGATTGGAAAAATGAATAACTCGCCCCATTTTCGCTGGTGCCTATAAATCCAATAACCGGACCAAATACTAAAAATACCATTAATAAGGATTAAGACAATCTCTACCATTACCACTCGCGTAACAAATGGAAGCTTATCAACAACGAATGTCAATACAATCCCAATTAAAATACTAGCTAGCCATAATGGTTTGTCTAAATGTTCCCATGCTTTTTTCATAAAATTCATTCTCTTTCAACACCTATATTCAGTTTTAAATCACCGATTAAAGCTGTTCTTTATTTTACCATAAGTAAGCCAGCTACATTATGACAATTCCATTGCATATGAGATCGCCGCCATGAAATATAAAGGCGCTGTTTCAGTTCGTAGAATTCGTGGTCCTAAACCTGCTGCCACCACGCCAGCTTCATTCATTTTAGCAATTTCATTTTCCGTTAATCCACCTTCTGGACCAAAAATGGCAAGGAGCGAGTCTCCCGGGTTAAGGGCATTAAATTGTTGCGCTAAAGCACTTGTTTCACCCTGTTTAGCTGATTCTTCCCAAGCAACTATCCGTTTGGTAGCGGGATAATCGGCTAACAATTGATCAAGATTTACACTGTATTCAACCTGCGGAATTTTATTTCGATGGGATTGTTCTGCTGCTGATTCAGCTATTTTTTGCAGACGTTCGATCTTTCGTTTCTGCTTATTTCCCTGCCAATGACTAATGGAGCGAGCAGCATCGAAGAAAACAATTTTGTCTGCTCCCAATTCAGTTGCCTTTTGAACAATTAATTCTGGTTTCTCTTTAGTCTTTGGAATTCCGCAGGCAAGTATCACCGAAACTGGCAATTCACTATCAGCATCTAACTTCTGATTGATTTTTAATGTCGCCGTTGGTTCTGTAGTACTAAGAGTCGCAAGGTAAACACAGTGGTCAGCTAATACAAGCTCAACACTTGTTCCAACCTCTGCGCGCATTACCTTCAACAAGTGGTGGGCTGCTTCAGATGGCAATGTTACTTCATCAGCTGGAGTTACATTAACAAAATAGCGTTGCATTTATTTCACCTCGATTGGCTTGTGGGTAATCATTCCGTGCCAGTCCTTCATCTGCTGTTCATCGTCAATTATAAATCCTTGCTCTTGCAACTTTTGACGAATCAACGGAGCCTTATCATCGATAATTCCAGAAACAAGGAATTTGCCACCTGGCTTAAGATTTTCATATGCTTGAGGAATAAGAGGCACGATGATTTCCGCAAGAATATTAGCAACAATCAAGTCTGCCTGGGTATGGATCCCATCTAACAAGCTATTTACGCCAACTTTAACATCTTTAGCGACCGGGTTTAGTGCAAGATTCTTTTTTGCTGAGTTGACTGCTACTTCATCAATATCATAAGCATCAACTTTTCCTGCCCCTAAGTGCTTGGCAGCAATACTTAAAACACCAGAACCTGTCCCGACATCGATTACGTATTCATTACCAACAATTGTTTTTTCAAGGGCCTCCAGCATTAAACGAGTAGTTGGATGAGTCCCGGTACCAAAAGCCATTCCTGGATCAAGAAAGATTAATTTTTCTTTAGGATCTGCTGGCTCATATTCTTCCCATTGCGGAACAATCGTTAACTGATCCGTTACTCTTAATGGGTGATAATATTTTTGCCAAACCGTTGCCCATTGTTGATTATCGACGGTCGCTGCTGAGACATCATTTTCTCCTGGATTCAGGCCGTAATCCCTTAATTTTGCTACTCGTTGATGGATAGTTGGCAATAGTTCAGGAACAAATACGTTTTGTGGGAAATATCCAGATACTGCTGCGCCATTTTTTCGGTGCGGAATTGATGATGGATCGATAAATTCACCGTGGTCCCCATACTTTCCCTCATGTAAGTTTGCAAAATCAGCGGCATCTTCAATTTGAACGCCTTGTGCTCCCATATCTGTCAAAATATAGCTAACTGCTTCAACAGCCTCACTAGAAGTTATTACCTTTATTGCTGTCCAATCCATTTAATGACCTCCTTAAATAATAAAATCGTGACCACAATAAAAGTAAATGGTCACGATAAATACCAACTTAATAAAGTCTAATCATTTTCATTATCAACTTTACTAATATGTGGTCGTTCTTGTTCGCGTTTCTTTTCTTTTTCTAAATGATGACTTAAGTAATCGATTAAGTCGGACTCAGTCAAGAAAATACGGGGATGATGTTGGTGATGCAACCGAACATCAATCTCGTTAATTTTTAATCGTCCGGTCCAAGTATGGGAATAACGAACAATTACCCGATTATTTAGTCTGTGTTTACCAAAGCGGAACACATATACGTGTTGGGGTGTCATCATTGGCCGAATGTACTCTTTTTTATACATTAAATCATTGTCGCGCATAAACTGCTTAGTTCGATTCAGAATGGTAACCACCTCCTCTATTATTATTCCTGATCAATTTTAAATTAATCTCCCTAGATAGGTATATTTTAGCACAGGTCACCAACGTTCCAAAGTTTAATCTATGTTTAAACTTTAATTTTCAAAAAAATGCTATACTATGTTCACAATACTTTAAGGAAAGGTGATTACAATAGTGAGTCTCTTAATTGCTATTCTTATCTGCTGGTTGCTATGGAAGATTGGGGTTTTAACGGTTAAGTTCATTGGCCTAATCCTTCTTATTCTATTAATCGGGACATTAATTCATGTTTTACTTTGGCCAGCGATCCTTTTAGCAGTCATTATCTTAGGAGCAGGTTTATTCACTAACTAATTTATCTATAAAATCTTATAGTAATTTTTCTGCGGAATGTTATAATCATTACTGTGAGAGAAATCTCAAATAATGTATACATAAGATGAAAGGGAGACTGTTTATTATGTCTAAGAATCATCAAAAAGTTGTTCTTGTTGGTGATGGTGCTGTCGGTTCAAGTTACGCCTTCGCAATGGCACAACAAGGAATTGCTGAAGAATTTGCTATCGTTGATATTATTAAGGAACGGACTGAAGGGGACGCAATGGACCTTGAAGACGCTACTGCCTTCACCGCTCCTAAGAACATCTACTCAGCAGATTACGACACTTGCAAAGACGCTGATTTAGTTGTTATTACTGCTGGTGCTCCACAAAAGCCTGGTGAAACTCGTCTTCAATTAGTTGATAAGAACTTGAAGATCATTAAGTCCGTTGTAGAACCAATCGTTAAGTCTGGTTTTGACGGAATCTTCTTAGTTGCAGCTAACCCAGTTGACATCCTTACCTATGCTGTTCAAAAGCTTTCTGGCTTCCCTAAGAACAAGGTTGTTGGTTCAGGTACTTCACTTGATTCCGCACGTCTTCGGGTTGCTCTTGGTAAGAAGCTTCATGTTGACCCTCGTGATGTTATTGCTAACATTATGGGTGAACATGGTGATTCCGAATTTGCTGCTTACTCAAGTGCTACTGTTGGTGGCAAGCCATTACTTGACATCGCTAAGGATGAAGGTATTTCAGAAGATGAATTACTTAAGATTGAAGATGATGTTCGTAACAAGGCATACGAAATCATTAACCGCAAAGGTGCTACCTTCTATGGTGTTGCCACTGCTTTAATGCGGATTTCAAAGGCTATTCTTCGTGATGAAAATTCTGTTCTCCCTATCGGTGCCCCAATGAACGGTGAATACGGACTTAACGACCTTTACATCGGTACTCCAGCTGTTGTTAATGCTTCTGGTGTTGCAAAGGTTATTGAAGTTCCACTTAACGACCGTGAAAAGAAGGCTATGGCCGACTCTGCTAAGCAATTGGAAGAAGTTGCTAAGAACGGTATGGCAAAGTTACAAGGTAACAACTAAGCCATATTCATAAATAGAACGATAGATTATCGTGCTACTAAAAAACTCTCAGCGTTTAGTAAAACGTTGGGAGTTTTTTTCACCTATTTTTGATCATTTTTCAAGTCACGTGCAAAATCATCAAGAAAGTCTTCTATTAATTTATCCTTATAACCCTTTTTTCTAAGTTCACTCGCTAAAATTGCCGAAGTAAGCCCCTTTCGAATTGCTAACTTATGATCACCTGCGAGCCAAAACATTACTAATTCTCGATCTTCCATTTAAAATGCTCCTTTTCCTCATATGTTCAGTGTACCACTTTCGCTTATCAGAATTTGAAGGAGCTTATCAATTATTAAGGAACATCAATACCAAGTTCAGTTCCTATTTCTTTCATTTCTTGATAGGTCTTTTCATCAATCGTGACACCTTTTTCTTTATTTTCTGCTAATAAACGGTACTCACGATCACCGGGTACCCAAATTTCTTTACCAGGAATATGTTCAAGCTGGCGAATTCGATCTAACATTGATGTGGCATCTTTCTTCAATACCTCTGGATCACCAAAGAATGCTGGATTAAGAACCATTACAAATTGACTAAAATCATGTTTACCACTAACAGTATCGGCAGATATAGATCCTTGAGCTAAAATACCCGTCAATAATTCAATTACGATAGAATTTCCCATCCCCTTATAATTAGAATTTTCCTCATCATTTCCGCCAAGAGTGAGAACTCCTCCACCTTTTTGTTCCCCTTCAGTAAAGGCCGCGGTGGCAAGAATATCTTCTGCCTCTTGCGCATCAGTTACTACCTGCCGATCTTTATCAACTGCCCATTCGCCCGGCAACGGTTCGCCTTTTTTAGCATGAACTTGAATTTTTCCACCCGAAACAACACAAGTGGCACCATCAAACATAAATGGATGTGGAGAAGCAGGAAAGCCAAACGCAAAAGCATTAGACCCAAGAAAAGCCTGAGTAGCATTAGTTGGGACTACCAGGGGACGAGTGTTAGTAAGGGCAACTCCTACCAATCCAGCTTCTAATGCTAATCTTGTATAGTAACCAGCGGTGCCGAAGTGATTCGAATTGCGAATAACAGCAATTGCCACCCCTGTTTTCTTAGCCTTTTCAATTATTTTTTGAGTCGCTAAAACCGTTGCGAGCTGTCCCATATTTTGATTAGCGTCAACAAGGACGGATCCTGGTAACTCACGAATAATTTTGGCCTTATTTTGGGGAATAATCGTTCCTTCTTTAATCATCCGACGATACCATGCTAATCGTTGAATCCCATGAGATGAGATCCCGCGCAAATCCGCATCAACTAGAGTGTCTGCTAATAATTGACTGTCATCTTGGTTAAATCCCAATTTTGTAAAAACTTCTACTAGATAATGTCGTTCATCGGTTGCTTGAATTCTCATTTTTATCCTTCTCTCATTTTATATTAATTATATTTTAATAATAAAGTGAGAAATGTCAATATTCAAAATATCTTAAAGGTTAGGATCCATCTTAAATGACATCTTTGAAAGCTCACAGCCTTCAGTTAATAATTCAAAGAAAAGGGCCTTTGTCCGTTCATTATAATGGGTAGCTATTTCATGATTTTGTCCAGTTAGATAATCAGTTAGTGCCTGCCCTTCAAGACTAGCTGCTTCTTTATCAACCTGCGCAATTTTACGGCGTGCCCATTCATTTAGCTCCTTTTGGTAGTCTTCATCCTTTTCCATAAATTCTTGATAATGACTTTCAACGACCTCTGCTAAGGCTTCATTTAACCAGAATGCAGACTCTAAGTTCATTTTTTCCGGTACGTTTCGATATGATTCATCAGTATCGTCAGCATTAGCAAAAAATGGAACATAAGGGTTAAAGGCTGGGACCCCTAATTCAATCCAATGAATACTTGTTTTATATTTATTCAGATTGCGCACTTGTAAAATATGTGATTGGGCCGTCCGTGATAAAGAGATAGCCCGGTAAGTCTTACGTTCAGGAGCATCCCCCATTGGATCGTAAGGTGTCTCATTAAAATGCGATTTTAGAACATATTGGATGTCTTCATTAGCAATCTTAAATTCAGCCTTACGGATAAATGGCATTTCAGAATCTTCGGGACATTGACCCAATGAAGCGTTAGGACTAAGGTAACGTTGAGCAAACCAAGTCCGCGGTGTGTTGTAATGACGGTCTTTTTGTGTACTGGTACCAAAAATATGGCGGAAATCCCACCGGTCATGGTCAGGGTTTAATTGGTGTTCTTCAACAAACTCTTGAATTCCATCAGCCCACATATAATTATCAGGATCGTCAAAATCAATATCTTCAATTGCTACCTGGTTAGGAGTAACAGCATAACAATCATCAGGAATACGAACTGCAACCCATTGGTGACCAGTTACTACTTCCATATACCAAATATCATCTGCATCTGCAAATTGCATTCCGTTTCCCTCAGCAGAGCCCAATTCAGCAATTAATTTTCCAGTATATTCAACTCCTTCACGGGCAGAATGAATATACGGTAATACTAAAGTACAAAGTGAGTCTTCTGCCAGGCCATTTTTTACGTATGGATCATATGCTAACACCCGATCATTTGCATAAACACTCTCAGTAAAGGAAGCTGCCACATTTGCTTCATTAATTCCATCTTCTTCATTAGGTCCTGCTGTTTGATCAAGGGTAGGCGTAGAAGTATAACGCATTCCCTCTTCCGGCAAGTCTACAGTTACTTTATTGTAAGGTGATACGTAGGTTTCGTGGCGTCCTTTTACTGCCGGTTTTACTAAAAATCGCTTGGGTTCAATTGCTTTTACGCGATCTTCATTACGAGCAATATAATTAGCACCGTCGAGAGAAGCCTTTTTACCGACCATGATTGATGTACAAGCATCTTTATTTTGCATATTTATTTCCTCCTCAAATAATAGCGATTACATTATCTATGATACGCTAATTTGATGAGGACTGCAGTATTGAGAGAGTATAAAAACCCACCATATTTATCTGTTAAATTGAGGAGGAACCTTGTATTATTATTTATGGGGTTACCTTGTTTTCTATGTGATTTGGCGATTTCATTGTATCAGAAGGCGAGCTTCTTTTTAGTTTAAAAACAAAAAATCTGATATTGGTATAGGAAACGCGAAACCGCAAATCTATTTGATAACTTAACGAATTTTAATATTTAAAAGAAAAGTAGACTAATATTCTACCTTTCCCTTAAAATCCCGCATAAGGGAAAATTAAGGGAAAACTGATAAAATATTGGTCTACTTTGTGATTTTTAAAGATGTTAAATCCTATTACATCAACGTTTACTTCTCGTCCAATTGCTCATCGGTCTTCAAAACGGCCATAAAGGCGGCCTGAGGAATATCAACTTTTCCGACAGCCTTCATCCGTTTCTTCCCACGTTTCTGCTTATCTAATAATTTAGCACGCCGGTCTGGATCCCCTGTATGAATACGGGCAGTAACGTCTTTTCGGTAGGCTTTAATATTGGTCCGGGCAATAATTTTTGAGCCGATTGCTGCTTGAATTGGGATTTCAAAGTTTTGCCGTGGAATAATCTTCTTTAACTTAGCAGTAATTTCCCGACCACGTTCTGCCGCAAAATCACGGTGAGCAATAAAGCTCAATGCATCCACCTTATCGCCATTGAGCAAGATGTCAATCTTAACCAAATTACTTGGCCGGTAACCATCAATTTCATAATCTAAGGAAGCGTATCCCCGTGTAGAACTCTTTAACTTGTCAAAGAAGTCAAAAATAATTTCTGACAGCGGAATATGATAAATAACGTTTACCCGGGTATCACTTAGATATTCCATCGTATCAAAGTCTCCCCGTTTCCGTTGGCAAAGCTCCATTACTGGGCCAACATAATCATTGGGTACCATAATTGAAGCGCGGACATATGGTTCCTTAATCGCTTTAATTGAAGAAGCATCTGGCATTTCAGCCGGATTTTCCACTTCTTTCGTTGTCCCATCCGCTAATTCAACATGGTAAGTAACAGATGGTGCAGTTGTGATTAAATCAAGATTAAATTCACGTTCAAGTCGTTCTTGAATAACATCCATGTGAAGTAACCCTAAGAAACCACAACGGAACCCAAATCCCAATGCTTGCGATGATTCCGGTTCAAAAGTTAATGCTGCATCATTAAGTTGAAGCTTTTCCAACGCATCACGTAAATCATTAAATTTAGCATTATCGGTTGGATAGAGTCCAGCATATACCATTGGCGTCATTTGCCGATATCCTTCTAACGGCTTATCTGTAGGATTATCCGCACTTGTAACCGTATCACCAACCCGGGTATCTTTAATGTCTTTAATTGCTGCGGTGATGTAACCTACATCCCCAGCCATCAATACATCACGTGCTAATGGTTTAGGAGAGTTAATCCCCACTTCTGCTACCTCATATTCGGTACCACCGTTCATTAATTTAATTCGGTCACCTTTTTTAACCGTTCCTTCAACAACCCGGACACTAAGAACCACTCCCCGATAATCATCATATTTTGAATCAAAGATAAGAGCTTTCAAAGGCGCAGTTAAATCTCCTGTTGGTGCTGGGACATCCTTAACGATTTTTTCCAGAACTTCATCAACGCCCATTCCAGTCTTAGCACTAATATCAACTGCCTCATCAGTATCTAAACCAATCTCGTCTTCAATCTGCTTCTTAGTACCCTCAGGATCAGCAGAAGGTAAATCGATCTTATTGATAACAGGTAAAATTTCAAGGTCATTGTCAAGCGCTAAAAAGACGTTAGCAAGGGTCTGTGCTTCTACCCCTTGTGTTGCATCGACTACTAAGACGGCACCTTCACAGGCAGCAAGAGACCGTGATACTTCATAAGAAAAATCGACGTGGCCTGGTGTATCGATTAAGTGGAAAATGTAATCTTCACCGTCTTTAGCATGATATGTCAAGGCGACGGCATTTAATTTGATTGTAATGCCCCGTTCACGTTCTAGAGGCATATCATCAAGAATCTGATTTTTCATTTCACGTTTGCTGATTGAATCAGTCATTTCTAAAATACGATCAGCAAGCGTTGATTTTCCATGGTCAATGTGGGCAACAATCGAGAAATTCCGAATGTGTTTTTGCCGCTCTTTCATTTCTTCTAGGTTCATTTAAAAAGACTCACTTTCAACGAATATTCTTTATCTAGTATACCAAATCCTCGTTTAGAATGGGAAACCTTCTACTAGATATACAAAAAGCAGGAAAAATATTAAGCTTTTCCTGCTTCATAAAAATTATTTACTTATCCTCAAAGGCATCACGTAACTTATCAAGAACTGTCTTCTTCACACCCTTAACATCTTCACCACTAGCAGCCGCAAAAGCTAACATTGCTTCACGTTGACGTTTGTTAAGGCTCTTAGGTGTCTTAACATGGACAGTAACATGTTCATCCCCGTTACCATTACCGTTAAGGTGTGGAACACCCTTGCCACGCAAGCGGAAATTAGTTTCTGATTGTGTTCCAGCAGGAATTTTAAGGTTGACATCACCATGAACCGTTTTAACTTTTACTTCGTCTCCCAAAGCTGCTTGAGCAAACGAAATATCACGATCAACGTAAATTGTTGAACCATCACGACGGAATTCTCGACTTGGTGTTACTCGGAAGACAATATACAAATCTCCGGCTGGGCCGCCATTCTCACCAGCATCCCCTTGATGTTGGAGCCGCATTTGTTGACCATCATCAACACCGGCAGGCACCTTTACTTCTAGCTCATGACGTTCATGAACATGTCCTGCACCATGGCAAGTATCACAACGATCTTCTGGCTTAATAATCTTTCCAGTTCCATTACATTCTGGACAAGTGGTTTGAGTTTGCATATTGCCTAGTGGTGTTTGACGAACACTCGTAATCACGCCGGCACCATGACACCGCGGACAAGTTATTGGCGATTTACCAGGCTTTGCTCCGGTTCCATGACAAGTCTTACATTCTGCATCACGGTCATACTTGATAGTAGTTGTTTTACCAAAAACCGCATCCATAAAATCAAGAGTCATTGCATATTGTAAATCACGCCCTTGACGCGGGGCTGTTGGGTCCCGACGAGCACGACCACCACCGCCAAAGAATTGACTAAAGATGTCGTCAAAGCCGCCACCAAAGTTAGAATAAGCTTGACCACCACCAAAGCCGCCAAAGCCTTGACTGGCAGCACCTTGTGGGCCAGCTGAACCAAATTGATCATATTGAGCACGTTTTTGACTATCACTCAATGTCTCATATGCTTCATTAATCTTCTTAAACTTTTCTTCTGCACCAGGCTCGTGGTTAACGTCTGGGTGGTATTTTGCCGCAAGCCGACGATATGCACGCTTGATGTCTTTTTCGGATGCATCCTTAGAGACACCTAAAATGTCATAATAATCTTGTTCTGCCATATAATAAATACCTCATTACTTTATTGCTTGTTTAGTTATACCACAGCCAGCAAACGAAAGTAAAAGCCAAAGTCCTTTTTTCTGGCCTTTGGCTTTTACACTAACATTTTAAGACTGTTTACCGCAGGCTATTTCTTGTCGTCTGGTGTAACGTCCTTAAAATCACCATCAACAGTATTGTCATCATTACCGTTGTCATTACCATTTTGTTGGTTATCTCCAGGTTGACCATTAGCAGCGCCACCTTGTGCACCTTGAGCTTGTTGGTAAAGCTTTACGCTAAGGTCTTGAATAACTTTGTTCAAAGCATCCTTCTTAGCTTTCATTTCATCAAGGTTGCCGCTTTCTTTAGCCTTCTTTAATTCGTCACGAGCACTTTCAGCCTTCTTGATATCATCTTCAGGAACTTTACCCTTAACTTCCTTCAAAGTCTTATCAACTTGGAAGAGTTCTTGGTCAACTTCATTCTTCAAGTCAACTTCTTCCTTCTTCTTCTTGTCGGCTTCGGCATGCTCTTCAGCATCCTTCTTCATCCGTTCAATTTCTTCATCACTTAAGCCTGAGTTAGACTTGATAGTGATGTTTTGCTTCTTGTGAGTTCCTTGATCTTCAGCAGAAACATTAACAATACCGTTCTTATCGATATCAAATGTAACTTTGATTTGAGGAACACCACGAGGAGCAGCAGGAATATCAGTTAGTTGGAAGTTACCTAAAGTCTTGTTATCTGCTGCCATTGGACGTTCACCTTGAAGAACGTGAATATCAACAGCTGGTTGGTTATCAGCAGCAGTGGAGAAGATTTGACTCTTTGAAGTAGGAATAGTTGTGTTACGGTCAATCAACTTAGTGAAGACACCACCCATGGTTTCAATACCAAGTGAAAGTGGAGTAACATCAAGTAATACGACATCCTTAACATCACCAGTAAGAACCCCACCTTGAATAGCTGCACCAAGAGCAACCGCTTCGTCAGGATTGATTGAGTGGTTAGGTTCCTTACCAGTTAATTCCTTAACCATTTCTTGAACGGCAGGAATACGAGTAGATCCACCATTTAAGATAACTTCATCAATGTCATCAAAAGTAAGGTCAGCATCTTTCAAAGCATTCAATACTGGTTGCTTTGTCCGTTCAACTAAGTCATTAGTTAATTGGTTAAATTGTGCCCGACTTAATGTCTTTTCCAAGTGTAATGGACCGTTTTCACCAGCTGAAATAAATGGTAAGCTGATTTGTGCTTCTTGAACACCTGACAAGTCCTTCTTAGCCTTTTCAGCAGCATCCTTCAAACGTTGAAGAGCCATCTTATCTTGAGAAAGATCAACACCATGTTCTTCCTTAAAGCCATCAATTAACCAATCCATGATCTTTTGGTCAAAGTCATCCCCACCTAAATGAGTATCACCATTAGTAGAGAGAACTTGGAAGACACCGTCACCTAATTCAAGGATGGAAACATCGAATGTACCACCACCAAGGTCATAAACAAGGATCTTTTCATCTTTGTCCTTCTTGTCAAGACCGTATGCTAATGATGAAGCAGTAGGTTCGTTAATAATCCGCTTTACATCAAGGCCCGCAATTTTACCGGCATCCTTAGTAGCTTGACGTTGAGCATCATTGAAGTATGCAGGAACAGTAATAACTGCTTGAGTAACAGTATCACCAATGTAGTCTTCAGCATATTTCTTAAGGTATTGCAAAATCATTGCTGAAATTTCTTGTGGAGTATATTTCTTACCATCAACTTCAACAGTGTATCCTGCTTCACCCATGTGACTCTTGATTGATGAAATAGTGTTAGGATTAGTAATTGCTTGACGCTTTGCTACTTCTCCAACTTGAGTTTCACCATTCTTAAATGAAACAACAGATGGTGTTGTCCGACTTCCTTCTGGGTTGGTGATAATCTTAGGTTCATTACCTTCCATAACAGCAACCGCAGAGTTAGTAGTACCTAAATCAATACCAATAATCTTATTACTTGCCATAATTTATTTCCTTCTCTCACAAATTTATTGAGCTACAACAACCATTGCTGGGCGTAATACCCGGTCTTTGAGTTGATATCCTGCTTGAAGAACATTAACAACAGTTTCAGGCTTCTGACCTTCTTCGACCGGAACAGTTTGAACTGCCTGGTGAAGAGTAGGATCAAATGTTTCACCATCAGCTTTGATTTCAGTGATGCCATGATCATTTAATGCCTTTACAAGGTGATCATGGACCATTTGAATGCCCTTTTTAAGTTGCTTGCCATTATCGTCTACAACTTCAATTGCTAACGCCCGTTTAAGGTTATCAAGCACTGGTAAAATTGACTTTGCTAAATCCTGACCATCATATTTAAGGATTTGAGCCCGTTCTTTATTAAAACGATTAGTCATATTTTGAATTTCTGCTTCTGCTCGTAAATATTTGTCATCTTTATCAGCGAGCTGCTTCTTTAAGTCAGCAATCTCTTCTTTTAATTTAGAAGTTTGATCATCCTTCTTATCTGAAGCCTCTTTTTTTATATCTTTTTTAGGTGCCTTTTCATTTTCAGGCGCAGTTTGTTTTTGTTGTTCTTCTTGTTTTTCCTTGGCCAATTAACTCGCCTCCTATGAATCATAATAGTGACGGTAGAAATCTAATAGCCGTTTTGCTAATTCTTGGCGAAAGGCATTTACAATCCCAATCGTCCGTGAATAAGGCATCCTTGTTGGACCAAGAACTGCAATAATTCCTCGTCCATATTGTTCAACATTATAACTTGCAGTGATCAAGCTATAGTCATCAAGAAGCTTATTCTTAGAGATTTCTTGACCGATTTTAACGTTAACTCCATTATCTGAGGTAAGTGTCGAATCCAAGATATTCGATAAGTTATCGTTCTTATCTAATAAGCCATACAGTGATTGGATTGCATGGGGATCATGAGTACTTGCAAAATCCAGTAAGTTCAATCGACCACCAACGAAAAACCGCTCACGTGCTGCTTGAGATAAGACATTATCAAAAATGTCAAGGAAACCATCGGGACTATGCATATAATGCAGAACCTGGAGTGGGATATCATCTTTTAGTCGTTTTACCACTTCAGATAGCGGCAAACCAACTAATTGATCATTAATCATTCTAATTACTGCCTGCATTGCATCTGTGTCAATGTCCGGCGGCAAAGTGAATGACTGATTTTCAACCTCACCGCTATCAGTAACCAAGATCGCAATAACCTTATGATTTCCTAGCGGTACAACTCGAAAGCCACTCAAACGAACACTTTCTTGCTCAGGCTTTAATGTAAAAGCAGTATATGAAGTTAAGTTTGATAAGATATCTGCTGAATGTGAAATAATCTCGTCAATCTTTTGAAAACCGGTTCCAAGTGAATTTTGAATCACTACCAGGTCATTATCAGTAACTGCTTGTGGATCAAGCAAATTATCAACATAATAACGGTAACCTCGTTTCGATGGAATCCGGCCTGATGAAGAGTGCTCTTTTAAGATCAAATCATTGTCCTCTAAAACCGCCATCTCATTACGGACAGTTGCTGAACTGACCTTAAAAGGCAACTTTTCTGCTAAATGTTTTGATCCAACCGGTTGACCAGTTGATGTGTATTGACGTACAATCGCTTGCAGAATCTTTTTCTGTCGTTGTGTTAGCATCGTATATCACTTCCCCTTTTAGCACTCATTAGGGTCAAGTGCTAAACACACTGTATAATATACCAATTACTACCCTAAAAGTCAAGAAACGTCAAACAATTTTTTAAAGGAGCTTTATCCATGAAACATAAAGAACATCGCTATATTCAACCCCAGAATACTCAAGAAGCAATGTTATTAATTCAGAAGTTATTTAATAAATACCGTAATGCGCCCCTAACGAATGAACTATTAGAATACCATAACAACCTAATCTATCGCTTGCAGTCAGATATTAAAGACGAAGCAATTAAGGAGAACAATCCTAATCAACTTAAGGCCCTTGCTTCCATGACCGAAATCATGCGTAACTGGACAGCAGTGCGCTTAAACGGCCAGCCTTTTAACGGGAAAATGCGGCATTTCAAATTAGTGACTGATGGTGGATTCAAATTTGAACGAAATATTCATAAGATTAACCAGACTACCAGTCATCGGGGAAGTCGGCATTAAAAAAGAGGTTTGATGAATCTTGGTGGCGCAATTGCCACGAAAGATCAATTCAAACCTCTTTTATTTATATTTTTCTAAAATATGACGGGCGTTTTGTTCATCCTGCTTCATCTGTGCAACTAATGCATCTGCTCCCGTGAACTTTTCTTCGCCACGAAGGTACTGATACCAACGAACAACTACTTCTTCACCATACACCATTTGTTGAAAATCAAATAGATTAATCTCAACCGTTAATTGATTAGCATCGCCAAATGTTATGTTATGGCCAACACTTGCCATGCCGTCATACCACTTCTTACCGAGCTTAACTTTGACAGCATAGACCCCAATCCCAGGAATTCGCTCCTCTTCTGGATGCTCAACATTGATTGTAGGAAAACCAAGTGTTCGCCCACGAGCTAAGCCATGAACTACTAAGCCAGTTGTTTGATAAGGATACCCTAGTGCTTGGTTGGCTGCTTCTACATTACCAGCATCAATTAATTTCCGAATTTCTCGTGAACCGACCTTTTCTTGACTTCCATCCTCAGTAAATTTGGGCACAGTTACAACTTCAAACCGTCCCGCTGCATACTTAGGAAGCAATTTCATTGATGCAATATCTTCTTTTCCATAAGTATGATCAAAACCTGCTACGACTGTTTGAGCATGAAAACCTACCAGATACTCATCAACAAATTGCTGAGGGGAAAGACTTGCAAAAGACGAGGTAAAACTTATTAGATAAACCCGATCGACATCAAGATCATTTAATAATTCAAGCTTCCTATCGACTGTTGATAAATATTTAAAGCCACCCTTATATTGACGATAAACAATTCCTGGAGCATGATCATACGTCAAAACTACTAATGGCAATCCTTTTTCACGGGCAATTTCACGGGCACGTTTGATTACTGCCTGATGTCCCCGATGAACACCATCAAAGAAACCCATTGCAAGTACAATTGGCCCCGCAGGAATTAGTCTTTTTTCCAAAGGATGGTGAATTTTAATAACTTGCAACTCCTACACTCCTCAATTAACTGCAAACATTTTAGTTGGCTTATACATTTTATTTTTCGGATCAAAATGATACAGTGCTTTTACTTGTCCATCAAATGATAACACAATTTCCTTCTCACTAGTATTAAGTTCACTTGGAGAAAGCCATCCCCCATTTTGAACCTTTTTCCATTGAGCCACTTGAATCGTTAATTGCGGATAGTCCTTCAAAGCATAATCTAAAGGATACAAGTATTGCTGGAGAGTTTGGGTCGCAACAGCATCGCGAACGTCGTCTAAACTTAAAGTCTGATCAAGAGTAAAGCCTCCACTCTTCAACCGCGTTAACAAACTCATTACTCCTGGATACCCTAGTTTACGTGCAAGATCAACAACAAGCGTCCGAATATAAGTACCCTTACTACATTCAACATTAAAACGGATTCGTTGTTGTTTATTTTCCACATCATACTTTGAGCTTAGTAATTCAAATTTGCTAATAGTCACTTGTCGTTTGGGCCGTTCAACAGTTTCACCAGCTCTTGCATATTCATAAAGTTTTTTCCCATTTACTTTTACAGCCGAATACATCGGTGGGATTTGTATTATTGTCCCCGTTAATGAATTCATGGCTGATAGGATTTCACTAGTCGGGATTTCATTTGTAACTTCTTTTTCCTCAATTTTGTCTCCGTCAAGGTCTTGAGTAGTAGTCGCAAAACCAATTAAAAGCTCACCTTGATATTGTTTTCCTGATTGCATCAAATAATCAACAACTTTGGTAGCATTTCCAACACAAATTGGTAAAACACCCGCTACACCTGGATCAAGTGTTCCTGAATGACCAATCTTTTTAGTTTTTAAAATTTGTCGTAGTCGACTAACACATGCAAAACTAGTCATCCCACGTTCTTTATATAAGGGTATTATTCCATCCATCGTTATTCCTCCAAGGGGCTGTGATATAAGTCAAGTTACTTTCATAAAAGACAAATAGTGCAGTACAACAATGGCCTCCATCGCTCGTTAAAAACGAACGTTGGAGGCCTATGGTTGCTTGCAAGGGGCTCCCAGAGGCTAGCTTCGCGTCGAAAAACGAAGTCACAAGTAACTTCTGTCTCGCTCCCTTTTTGCTAATTATTTTTCTTTTTTGTGTAAGTCGTTAATGAGTTGATCAATTCGACTACCGTAAGCAACTGATGGGTCTCTTACAAATTTGATTTCTGGAGTCTTAAAAATATTAAGACGTGCGCCTAATTCACTGCGAATTAACCCAGTTGCCTTATCTAATCCAGCCTGTGCCTTCTCCGCATCAGAAGCAAGATCTGACAAGATACTGTAATAGATGGTTGCTTGCTGGAGATCACCAGTAACATCCACACCTGTAATTGTAACGTTTTGTACACGTGGATCACGAACACGTTTTAACAAGATTTCATCAACATCTTTTTGAATTTCTTGAGCTAAACGATCTACTCGATATTGTTTACTTGGCATCTTTATCTCTCCTCAGCTTTTACTTAACTGGAACTTCTTTCATCTTGTAGGCTTCAATAACATCCATTTCTTTAATGTCATTGTAGTTTTCAATTGTCAACCCACATTCGTAACCTTGCTTAACTTCTTTGACATCATCTTTGAAGCGCTTAAGACTACCTAATTCACCTTCGTAAATAACAACGCCATCACGAACTAGACGAACTTTTGCATCACGGGTAATCTTACCAGACGTAACCATTCCCCCGGCAATTGTACCAACCTTTGATGCTTTGTAGATTTGACGAACTTCTACTTGACCAATTGTTTCTTCTTTGTATACCGGTTCAAGCATTCCTTTCATCGCATCTTCAACCTCTTCAATTGCATCATAAATGACACGGTGAAGACGAATATCAATACTGTTAGAATCAGCCAATGTCTTCGCTACAGCAGTTGGACGAACATTAAATCCAATGATGACCGCATTAGATGCTTCAGCTAAGGTAACATCACTTTGATTAATAGCACCAACGGCTTGGTGGATAATATCAACACGAACACCGTCGACTTTAATCTTTTGAAGGCTTTGACTTAAAGCTTCAACTGACCCTTGAACATCGGCCTTAATGATAATTGGTAAGGTCTTCATTTGACCCTTCTTCATCGTAGCAAAGAGGTTATCTAATGTAACATGAGAAGTCTTTTGACGTTCCTTATCCATTGCTCGTTTAGCCCGTTCTTCACCTGCTGCACGGGCAGTCTTTTCATCATCAAAGACAACAAACCGATCCCCGGCTTCTGGTACTTCATTTAACCCAGTAATCTCAACAGGAGTAGATGGAGTAGCTTCTTTAATCCGACGACCATTTTCATTTGTCATTGTCCGTACACGACCAAATGTGTTACCAACAACAATTGGGTCCCCGACGTGAAGAGTACCTTGTTGAACTAAAACGGTGGCAACTGATCCCCGACCTTGATCAAGACGGGCTTCAACAACTGATCCAGCCGCATTTTGATCTGGATTAGCCTTCAATTCCAGCATTTCAGCTTGGAGTAGAATCATATCAAGTAACTCATCAAGATTCTTACCAAATTTGGCAGAAATCTTAACAAAAATCGTATCTCCACCCCAGTCTTCAGGAATCAAGTTATACTTTGCTAATTCTTCAGTTACACGATCTGGATTTGCACCTGGCTTATCAATCTTGTTGACTGCAACAATAATTGGTGTTTGGGCAGCTTGCGCGTGGTGAATAGCTTCAACTGTCTGTGGCATAACTCCATCATCAGCTGCAACAACAAGGACCGTGATATCAGTAATATTTGCTCCTCGTGCACGCATTTCAGTAAAGGCCGCGTGTCCTGGCGTATCAAGGAACGTAATTAATTGATCATTATAGTGAACTTGGTAAGCACCAATTTCCTGGGTGATTCCCCCTGCTTCATGTTCAGTAACATGAGAGTGACGTAACTTATCAAGCAAGGTTGTCTTACCATGGTCAACATGTCCCATAACAGTAACAACAGCTGGCCGCGTTACTTGATGTTCAGTATTATTTTGTTCATCTTCAAACATCTTATCAATGTCTGAAACGTCAACTTGAACCTTTTCTTTAGCCTCAATACCGTAATCAGTTGCTAATAATTCAATTGTATCCTTATCAAGTGACTGATTTTGGTTGATCATTACACCAAGCATAAATAACTTTTTAACGATTTCTGCTGGTGAACGGTGTAAGATCTTTCCTAAGTCTTGAGCATTCATCCCATCAGTATATTCTAATACTTCTGGAAGCGGCTTATCTTTTCGTTGTGTTGGTTGCTTATGAGCTACCTCACGTAACCGCTTGTTCTTATTGTGTTTCTTGTTCTTCTTATTTTTCTTATTAAAGCGTTTGCCATTACGGCCTTGATCGTTATTTAAGCTGCCGCCAAATCGCCCACCGTTGTTTTGGTGTTGATTATTTTCTTTTGTTCCATTGTTTGGTCGACTATTGTTTTTCTTTTGTGGACGCTCATTTTGAGTTTTATCATGATCATGGTGTTGATTATGATTTTGTGCTTGATGGTTATTTTGCTTATTGTGACCATCATTTTTCTTTACTGGTTGGTGTTGATTATTAGTTGTTTTTTGTCCACCCTTTGCAAGTTGACGTAATTGTTGCGCTTGATCTGGGGTAACAGAAGACATGTGACTTTTAACTCCCATTCCTTGCCGATTGGCCATATTAACTAAGTCTTTGCTAGGCATTTTTAATTCCTTAGCTAATTCATAAATTCGTTCTTTGGCCATATGCTCACACTCCTTATCTCATAGTTAGTAGTTCCTCAAACTTTCTTGCAAAACCTGATTGCATTACACAAAAAACTGTTCGTGCTTGCCCTGTTGCCTGGCTAAGTTGTTCTCTAGTGAAATCTGTTGAAAAAGGAATGCCATAAAATTTACATTTATCAGTAATCTTTTTTGCACTAGCTTTTCCAGCATCTGAAGCTAGGAATACAAACTTTGCCTTTTTAGTTTGAATATTTTTTAAGACAATCTCTTCCCCACTTTGAAGTTGCCGGGCACGCCGAGCAATTCCAAGGAGGTTTAAGACCTGTTCTTTATTTTTGATCATTACCAAATAACTCTTGTCGTGCCTGTAGGTGGTCTGCATACTTGATTAATTCATCATAAAATGATTCATCAAGTTGAACATGAAAAGCTTTTTCAAAAGTTTTTTCTTTCTTAGCGCGCTTTGCAATATCCACATCTACTGCAACATATGCTCCACGACCAGGCTTTTTACCAGTTGGGTCTAAGGAGACTTCATTTTCCTTATTCTTAACTACCCGAATCAGTTGCCGTTTAGGCATCATTTCACCGGTAACAATGTCTTTACGCATCGGTATTTTTCTCTTTTTCATTATTTTCACCCCGCTGCTTAATTTCTAGTTATTCTTCGTTATTGTCAATATTTTCTTCTGAATCAGCTACTTCTTCAGATTCTTGGTCATTTTCAGTCATTTCAGATTCAGACTTGATATCAATTTTGTACTTAGTCAAACGAGCAGCAAGACGAGCATTTTGTCCCCGCTTACCGATGGCTAAGGATAATTGGCTATCTGGGACAACGACAGTGCATGAACGTTCTGTTTGTCCTTCAGTTGTTTCTTCACCTTCGCTATCCTCAGTTTCGCTTGTTGCCTTCTCCTCGTTAAAGATTACATCAAGTACTTCTGCTGGGTTCAAAGCATTAGCGATAAATTTAGCCGGATCCTTAACGTACTCCACAATATCCATATTCTCGCCATCAAGTTCATTAACGATTGCTTGGACACGAGAACCTCGAGGACCAACGCAAGTCCCAACTGGATCAACATTAGGATCATTTGAGTATACTGCAACCTTAGCACGATCGCCTGCTTCACGAGCAATATTTTCGATTAAGACAGTTCCATCTTTGATTTCAGGCACTTCTCGTTCAAATAATCGCTTCAAAAGTTCTGGAGCAGTCCGGCTAACAAAAATTTGTGGGCCCCGACGATCGTCATTTACTTTCGTTACATATACCTGAATCCGATCATGGACGTGGTAGTGCTCATTAGGCATCTTATCTCTAAAGCCCATGGCACCTTCTACACCATCTCCTAAATCAACATATGTGAAACGCTTATCTTCTCGTGAAACTTCACCAGTGATAATCTCGTTTTCATAAGTCTTATATTTGTCGTAAATGATTTTCCGTTCTTCTTCACGGAGACGTTGCATTACCACTTGTTTAGCAGTTTGGGCAGCAATCCGACCAAAATCACGAGGGGTAACTTCTTCGCGAATTTCATCACCAATATCATAACCTTGGCCATGAGGGAGCTTCCGTGCATCAGCTAAACTCATAAATTCGTTGCTGTCTGCTTCGACTGCTTCTTCATCATCAGTAATTGTTTTTACAGCGTAGACTTTAATATTACCAGTCAATGAATTGAATTCTACTTCAACATTCTTATCACCGTAATTTTGCTTGTATGCTGATTCAAGTGCTTGTTCTAACGCTTCAATAACAATCTCTTTCTTGATACCCTTTTCTTTTTCAAGATAATCAAGGGCGCCAATCATCTCAGTGTTAATTTTTGGCTTACTCACCTTTCGACACTCCTTTAATACTAGAATTTAATCGCTAATCGGGCCTGGGCAATTTTCTGACGATCAATCGTAATTTGCCGATGACGAGTCTTATCTAAATAATCCAACGTAATTTCTTTACCAGATAATTGCGTTAATGTACCCTCATAAACCTTTTGACCATTAATCTGTTGGTAAAGAGAGATGTGAATGTAATGGTCAATTGCTCGTTGATAATCTTCCTCTTTCTTTAGTGGGCGTTCAGCACCTGGTGAGGAAACTTCTAAAAAGTAAGCCTGTGGAATTGGATCAGGTTCAACATTATCTAATGCTTCACTTAATTCATCACTGACAAGTGCGCAATCTTCTAGCGTAATCCCACCGTCTTTATCAATATAAACGCGGAGGTACCAGCTTTTACCTTCTTTTACAAACTCTAAGTCATATAAGTAAAAATCATGGTCCTGTAAAATCGGCGTTACAAGATCTGTTACAGTTTCTACAACACTGCTCAAACGTGTCACCTCCATTATTTGCAATAAAAAGAGCGAGCATCTCTGCTCACTCCCACGAGTTATTTACCATAATCTATTGTAGCATGTAACATCGCTACTGGCAAGCAATGAAGCATGTTTTCATTATTATTCCTTAAAACAAGCTAAGTTGATTTTCGTCAGGCAGCTTATCTAATACATGATTATCGGTGAGGAAGTCAATAAGTGTCTGCGAAACCTTTCCGCGCTCTGCCAAATCTTCTTTAGAAAGGAATGGCCGTTCTTCACGTGCGGCAACAATTTGCTTAGCAACGTTTAGCCCTAATCCAGGAACTGCCCGGAATGGTGCAATTAATGAATCACCATCAATCAACCAATCGGAGGCATCCGATTTTTCAATATCAACCATCTTAAATTTAAAGCCCCGTTCCAGCATTTCATTAGCTAGTTCAAGAATTGTTAAGAGATTCTTCTCTTTTGCACTGGCATCATTTCCCTTATCATTGATTTCTTTCATCCGTTGCTTAACCGCATCTTTACCATGAGACATCGCTACTACATCAAAGTCATCTGCGCGCACGGAGAAGAATGCACAATAATAAACTAACGGGAAATAAACCTTAAAGTAAGCAATTCGTAGAGCCATCAAGACATAAGCAGCCGCGTGCGCCCGCGGGAACATATACTTAATCTTCAAACATGAGTCCATATACCATTGTGGAACATTAGCTTCATGCATCTTTTCTTGCCAATCGTCTGGAATTCCGCGCCCCTTCCGTACGTGTTCCATAATTTGGAAAGAAATTTCTGAGTCCATTCCATAGTGGATTAAGTCGGTCATGATGTTATCACGACAACCAATAACATTAGCGATAGTGGCAATTCCCTGTTTGATTAGTTCCTGGGCATTATCTAGCCACACACCAGTCCCATGTGAAAGACCTGAAATTTGTAATAATTGGGAGTAATTTTTCGGATGAGTATCCTCCAGCATCCCCCGGACAAATCGCGTCCCGAATTCCGGCAATCCTAGTGTACCAGTTTTACTTTGAATTTGTTCTTCAGTTACCCCTAATACCTTAGGACTAGAGAACAAGGCCATCACCCCTGGATCATCCATTGGAATCGATTGAGGATCAATTCCTGATAAATCTTGCAAGGCACGAATCATCGTTGGATCATCATGTCCCAAAATATCCATTTTAAGAATATTATCGTGAATCGAGTGGAAATCAAAGTGAGTTGTTTCCCAGGCAGCTGTTTGATCGTCAGCAGGATACTGTACAGGTGTAAAGTCATAAATATCCATATCATCAGGAACAATAATGATCCCAGCCGGGTGCTGACCAGTAGTTCGCTTAACGCCTGTGGCTCCTTTTGCTAAGCGATCCTCCTCTGCCTTTCTAAATTCCTTTTCTGTATCTCGTTCGTAAGCCTTCACATATCCATATGCCGTCTTATCAGCAACCGTACCAATCGTCCCGGCACGGAATACATTTTTTTCACCGAATAAAACTTTCATATAGTTATGGGCAATTGGCTGGTAGTCACCAGAGAAGTTTAAATCAATATCTGGCACCTTATTACCCTTAAATCCAAGGAAAGTTTGGAATGGAATATCATGACCGTCTTTTACCATTAGAGTGCCACACTTTGGACATTTTTTATCTGGCAAATCGAAACCTGAACTATATTCCCCTTGCGTATAGAAGTGGGTAAACTGACAATTTGGACAACGGTAATGTGGTGGCAACGGGTTAACTTCCGTAATTCCCGAAAGCGTTGCAACCACACTTGAACCAACAGATCCCCGCGAACCTACTAAGTATCCATCTTTATTGGACTTAGCTACTAGTCGTTGGGCAATTAAATAGTGAACAGAGAATCCGTTCTTAACAATACTGTTCAACTCTAATTCAATCCGGTCCTGAACTAATTGTGGCAAAGGATCACCATACCATTTTCGCGCAGTATTCCATGTCCGATCTTGAATTTCCTGTTCGGCCCCCTTCATATGCGGTGGATAAAGTTTATCTTTTACTGGCCGAATATTGTCATCAATCTCAGCTGCAATCTTATTACTATTCTCCACAACTAATTCGTGGGCTTTTTCTTCACCGAGAAAAGCAAATTCATTTAGCATTTCATCAGTGGTCCTAAAGTGCACTTCTGGACGCTCAGTTCGATTTAACGGGTTTGCGCCACCTTGCGAATTAATCAGGATCTTACGGTAAATTCCATCATGTGGATCAAGGTAATGGACATCTCCAGTGGCAACCACTGTTTTTTCCAACTCATCCCCTAGTTTGACCATATTTTTGAGGATATCTTCGAGGTGGTCTTCATCTGCAATCACGTGTTGTTCAAGCAACGGTGCATAGTTTGGCTTGGGCTGAACTTCAATAAAATCATAGTAGCGCGCCTTTTCTAGTGCTTGATCGTACCCCTTCTCCATCATCGCGGTAAATACTTCCCCCGATGAACAAGCAGTTCCCAAAAGCAGTCCTTCACGATATTTCGTCAGCACTGTCCGCGGGATTCGCGGTACCCGGTAAAAATATTCAACGTTTGATAGTGATACTAACTTAAATAAGTTTTTCAAGCCAGCCTGGGTCTGCGCAAAAATCGTTACATGAAAAGGTCGCGCATGACGGTAAGCATTATTTTCTTCCATATGCTTGTTTAAATCATCCACATACTTCACATCATAACGGGCTTCAGCATCTTTCAAGAACTTATAAAGCAAGTGTCCTGTAGCTTCCGAATCATAGTTAGCACGGTGGTGATGTTCCAATGCTACCTTAAACTTTTTACTAAGCGTGTTTAATCGGTATCCTCGCATATCAGGATATAAGAATCGCGCCAGTGGTAATGTATCGATTACTGGTTCCGCGATTTTTCCCATTTGATGACGTTCATAGCCAGTATTCATAAAACCCATATCAAATGCAACGTTATGACCAGCAATGATACAGCCCTTACAAAAGTCCTTAAACATCTGAAAAACTTCTTCTTCAGTTTTTGAACCCTGAACCATTTCAGTGGTGATACTAGTTAAATTAGTTGTTTGTTCTGATAACGGGAAACCCGGATCGATGAATTCATCAAAACGTTCTAAGACATTTCCATCTTGCATTTTAACTGCAGACAATTCAATTACCTTATCGTAAATTGCCGATAACCCTGTCGTTTCCACGTCAAAAATGACATAGGTCTGATGAGCGAGTTCTTCATGATTCTCGTTATATACCAATGGAATTCCATCATCAACAACATTAGCTTCCATTCCATATAGCATTTTAATACCCGTTTTTTGGGCCACACTAAATGCTTCCGGAAAAGCCTGGACATTCCCATGATCGGTTACCGCAATCGCTGGATGTCCCCACTTATGAGCACGAGTTGCAAGCTCAGTAATCGAATTAGTGGCATCCATCTGACTCATTGTTGTATGCGTATGAAGTTCAACTCGTTTATCATCTTGAGGAGCTTTATCTTGACGCGCTGTATGAGTTACTTCATTAACATCATAGGCCGTGATTACCAAGTCTCGCATCCAGGTATCTTCTTGTACAGGCCCGCGAACTTTCAGCCACATTCCTGCTTTGATATTGGCAAATTGTGCTTCTTCATCACTGTTACGTGAGAATTTCTTGACAGCAAAAGAAGAAGTGTAGTCCGTAATTTCAAAGGTTAATAATTGACGACCTGAGCGTAGTTCGCGAATTTCTGCATTAAATACATATCCTTCAACAACCACGGACCGCTCTTCACCCTCAATGTCTTTCATTTGAATAACATTCTGCTTACTATCAATCATCCGGCCAAGTTGAACTGGGCCATCAGCAGGAGCAACTGGTGCACTTTTCTTTGCCGTTTTCTTTGCGGCCTCATTTTTCTTAATACGGGCAGCCGCCTTGGCAGCAAGCACGGCATCAGCTTTCTCGTGTTTAGCCTTTAATTCTTCAATTTTTGCTTGCGAGGCTGACTGGTCAACAAATGGGTGAATCCTAAATTTAGGAAAGCCTAGCTCTTGGTATGACTTTTCAATCTTATCTAATGCTTTCTGTGCTAGTAAGTCTTTAATTACCTCATTTTCAACAACCAGCGTTACGCGACCCTCCTTAACCTCGGGAGCCGTTTGTAAGCAAGCTTGTTGGAGCATTGGTGTATCACTAATTGCCTTATTAATGATGAACTGCCAATAATTAGCTATCTGTGATTCATCAAGTTCTGTCATGGGAGTACTAATCTTCAAACTAACTTTAGCAATATCTTTAAACCCTAGCTGTAAGCTCTGGTTGAACTGCGTAAATAGGTCATACGGTAAAGCTTTATTAAAGATTAAGTGAAATTCCCAGTGCCGAGACTTTTTATGAACAACAACTGATTGAACTGCGGCATTTCTGAATGCAGAATTGTCTTTTTCCGGAAAGTGAATTTGTTCTAATAGTTTTCCAAATAATTCTTGGCGACTTAATCCCACGTTCTAATCCTCCTACTTAAAAATGTGGTGCGAGTAACGTTACTTATCTTAACATCGCAGCCACATTAGTTTAAATTATTTGTTTTTTTCTTCGTTCAATTGCTTTAGTAAAATTCCCACCGTATTTACTAGCTCTTCCTGTTTAACTTCAACAGTTTCACCAGTTTTACGGATCTTAATTTCAACAATACCATCTTGAGCTTTCTTACCAACAGTAACCCGAATTGGAATACCAATCAAGTCTGAATCAGCAAATTTAACCCCTGCTCGTTCTTTTCGGTCATCTACTAATACCTCATAACCAGCTTCAGTTAATTGTTGATCGATCTTATCAGCCATTGCCATTTGGTCTTCTTTTTTCGCATTAACTGGAATTACATGAACATCAAATGGAGCAATACTATCAGGCCAGACAAGACCATTTTCATCAGCATTTTGTTCAGCAACGGCGGACAATAGACGAGTTACACCAATACCGTAGCTTCCCATGATTACGTCTGTCAACCGACCATTGCTATCAAGGACTTGGGCACCAAGTTTACTTGAGTAATGAGTACCTAACTTAAAGATATGACCAATTTCAATTCCGGGAGTAAATTTAAGCGGTTGGCCATCAGGAGCAATTTCTCCTTCTTTAACATTCCGGAAGTCACCAAACTGATCAACGCGGAAGTCGCGATCAATATTAGCATTAACATAGTGGTAACCATCTTCATTGGCACCACATGCCATATTAACTAAGACCTTAACATAATTATCAGCAAGAATTTTTACTTCTTCGCCTACTCCTACAGGTCCAAGTGATCCTGGATGAGCATTGAGGTACTTTTCGGCATCTTCTTCTGTAGCTAATTCTAGTTCTTCACAATCAAGAGCATTTGTTACCTTTGCTTCATTAACTTCATCGTCGCCACGCATTAATACTAAGACTGGTTGGTATTCATCTTCACTCATTTTAGCAATGTACAGCATCGATTTAATTACTTGATTAGGATCAAGATCTAAACTTTCTGCAGCTTCATCTACCGTATGAGCACCCGGAGTAGCCTTCTTCTCGATTGATGCAGGAGCTGCTGTTTGTTGTACACCAGTAAATTTACTTTCAGCCTTCTCAATATTGGCAGCGTAATCCCCATCGGTATAAGCGATTATATCTTCTCCTACTTCAGCAGGCGCAGAGAATTCTTGTGAGTTCTTACCACCCATGGTTCCCGAATCAGCGAGAATAACTTTATAGTTTAAGCCAATCCGATCAAAAATGTTCCGGTAAGCCTTTGCTTGATTATTGTAGGCTTCGTCTAATCCTTCTTGATCTGCTGAGAAAGAGTAACCGTCAAGCATTTCAAATTCTTTCCCACGTAGAATACCGTACCGAGGACGATCTTCATCACGAAACTTATCTTGTAATTGATAAACTACTAATGGAAGCTTCTTGTACGACTTAATACTATCACGCAATACTTCAGTAAAGGTTTCTTCATGAGTTGGGCCCAAAATAAAGTCACGGTCACGACGATCTTTAAGTTTGAAAAGATTATCACCATAGCTTTCGTAACGCCCAGATTCCTTCCACAAATCAGCTGGAAGAAGTCCCGGCATAAGCATTTCAACCGCTCCTGCCTTATCCATTTCATCACGAATAATATTTTCTACTTTGCGAATAACCCGGTAAGCTAATGGTAAATATGACCATACCCCCGCAGATACTTGGTAAATGTATCCGGCACGAATCATCATCTTATGACTTAAGGCTTCCGCATCACTTGGGGCCTCTTTTTTTGTTGGAATTAATACCTTTGACTGTTTCATTAAAAAATATACTCCTTTGTTTTTTTAATTACCGAATAAAATATCTTTGAATATCGTTCCATGTTACTAGAACCATAAGTGTTAGTAAGATTAGGAAACCAATCATTGTGATAATTCCCTCAGCTTTTTCAGGAATTGGTCGCCGAATGATCGCTTCAACAATATTCAATAACAATTTTCCGCCATCCAATGCTGGAATTGGTAATAAGTTAACAATTCCTAAGTTGATTGATAAGAGGGCTAAGAAATTTAAAACTCCATTGATTCCCAATGAGGTGGCTTGCGATGTCCCAGCATAAATTGCTACCGGTCCCCCAAGGTCATTTAAGCTAAACCCATGAGTAACCATGTGGCCAAGAACACTAAAGATTAATGTTCCTGCTTGGATAAATTGTTGCCAACCAAACTTCAGACGCGCAGCTAAACTCTTTTCTTGCTTTTCAACAATTCCAATTTGGCCAACTTTCTGATGCCCTCGCTCAACTGCTTTTGGTGTTAGCTTAGTATGATATGTCTTATTACCACGCTCATACGTTACTGATACTGTCTTGTTAGGTTTATTTGAAATATTAGTTGAAAGGTCAGTCCAATTATTTATTTTTTGGTTGTTAACCTTAACAATCCGATCGTTTGCTTTTAAGCCCGCTTTGGCAGCTACGGAACCGGCATTCACTTGCCCTAACTGATTACTATTAGTTGGTACGCCCGTTAAGGTGAAACCAAGAATGATAAATACTACTAAGGACAAAATGAAATTATTCATTGGACCAGCAAAATTAGTCATCATCCGGGCAGGAAGACTTGCTGAACGAAATTGCACATCACGTGGAGCAATCTGTACCTCGGTTCCGTCTCGTTCAATAATCATTGCATCATGGTCAACACTATATACCTTTAGCTGATCTTCGTCCCCATTGACATATCCTTTTATCCATAAGCCATCTTCTAAATCACAAGCAACTAATTGAAGAGGAATCCCCTGAAATAAGGTTGTTTTATCACTAGCATTAATACTAATAACTTTATCTTGATCATTTAGTTGAATCGTTAGCGGGGTACCTGGCTTTAACTCATCTTGGTCCTCATCATCAGCCCCAGCTAAACGAACATAACCACCGAGGGGCAAAATTCGAATAGTATAGGTAGTACCATTTTTTCGTCTCCACCAAATTTTTGGACCCATTCCTATTGAAAATTCACGAACCAGAATTCCTGCTCGTTTAGCAAAATAATAATGACCATATTCATGAACAAGGACAAGGATTCCAAAAACAATAATAAATGTAATAATTGTTATTATCAAAAAATCTCTTCCTTACGTTTGATTAAATGATCCCTAATAAATGAAGCATTGGCATAACAATTAGCATACTATCAAACCGATCTAAAATTCCGCCATGGCCTGGAAGAATTTTTCCTGAATCCTTCACACCATAGTAGCGTTTTAATGATGATTCGATTAAGTCACCAAATTGACCGAAGATTGAAAGAATCAAAGTAACGAATATCATTGTTACCCAACCTGCACCAACAGGGATAAAGTAGCAATAAATAGCCAAAATAATAACAGCAGCTAATGTACCACCAATTGAACCTTCCCAAGTTTTATTAGGACTAATCTTAGGAGCGAGTTTATTTTTACCAATTTTTCGGCCAATTAAATATGCTCCACTATCTGTAATCCAAACGATTAACATTCCATATAATAGCGTTTGAAAATTGATTGCACGAGCAGCAATAAAATAGCGAAATCCCATTCCAATATAGAGCATTGCTAATGTTAAAACCCCAGCATCATCGAAAGTAAAGCGTTGTTTTCGAATAACCGTATGTAATAGAAGTAAAACAACTAAAATATAGAATCCGAACCATCGAGTTGCAACACTAGGCAAGAAGTCAAGCCAGCTATCCGGCAGTATTAATAATGCAACCCCCAGATAACTGATCAAAGCTTCAAACGAAATTACAAACATTTTTTTCATTACCAATACTTCTGACATTGCAACCATCCCTAAGGCAACGGCTGCAATTGTTAATGGCCAATGACCATATATAATAAGCGGTATAAAGATTGCAAGTGCAATTACCGCGGTCGTTATTCTTGTTTTCAAAACAAAATCCCCTTATTATTTATTGATTTTTTAGCCCACCGAACCGCCGATGACGTCCTTGATAGGCAATTATTGCTGATCGCAATGAATCTTCATCAAAGTCTGGCCAGTGTTCTGAAACAAACTCCAATTCACTATAAGCAATTTGCCACAGCATAAAGTTACTAATCCGTTCTTCACCACTTGTCCTGATTAGCAGATCAGGGTCCGCAAATTGACCCAGTTGTGCTGACATCAAGTACTTACCAAAGGAAGCTTCATCAATATCCGCAAGTGCCAAATTCCCATTTTGAACGTCTTCTACAATCTTTTTAGCAGCTTGAGTGATCTCATCTCGACTCCCATAGTTCAAAGCAAAGTTGAGAATCATTCCTGTACAGTGGGCTGTATCAGCCATTGCATCTTTAACAGCTTTTTGCGTAGCTTCAGGTAGCTGCGTAATATCTCCCATCACTGTCACCTTAACATTATGTTTGACAAGATCTGGAACAAATGTTGAGAAGAAGCGGACAGGCAACTGCATTAAATAACTTACCTCTGAAGAAGGACGTTTCCAGTTTTCGGTTGAAAAAGCATATAATGATAAGACTTTTACCCCTAATTCACTGGCAGCAATTGTAATCTTTTTTACTGTTTGCATTCCTTGCTTATGACCAGCAACCCGTGGAAGGTGCCGTTTCTGCGCCCACCTACCATTGCCGTCCATAATAATTGCAATATGGTTAGGAATACGTTCCATATCAAGTTGCTGATTTATTTCATCATGTTTACTTTTGGAAAACACCAATTGTTCCTCCATTTTTTATCATGTACTTAAGATTAATTACAGACACTTCTTAAAAATTCACGTCTGTCAATTAATTATAGCTTTTATTATACCAGAGGCAAATTTCGATTTGTCAATCCACAGGAAATTGTTACATAGTTTTATCATAACAATTCAATTTTAGCCAAATTGAACTACTCCCACTTAGCTAAACCTACGGTTTAATGCTTGAAGTGGGAGATTCTGGAAACATCGCATACTTACCCTACCGATTCTGAACGAACCTTCAAGCAGAGGTTACGACTATTAACCAAGGCTCGTCCCGAGCCGAACTTTATCTATCGGATAGCTAATCCTTTTTGCAAGATGACTTGTGCAGCGTTAATATCACGATCTAAATGTTTACCACAGTTTGGACAATCCCACTCACGTGCCGCTAACCATTCCGATTTATTCAATCCTAACCGATGATTATTCTTCCCACAATTAGCACAAATTTGGCTAGTATATGACGGATTGACCTGAATAAGCTTTTTACCGTACCAGTCACACTTATATTGCAATATATCTACTAATTTTGACCAGCTAGCGTTAGCGATTGCTCTAGCTAAATGGTGATTCTTCATCATTCCCTTAGTATTAAGTTTTTCCAACACAATGATGTCGTACTTTTTGACCAATTTAGTAGTGAATTTTTGTAGCTGATCCAACCGTTGGTTGGCAATCTTTTGCCGATACTTCGCCACCATAATACGAGCTTTCTGATAATTCTTAAAATCGTCTAATTGCCGTGGAACTAACACTTTATTATGATGATCCCAGGCGATTTCCTGCTGGGCCTTTAAGAACCGACGACTACGCAATTTCTCCCAACGATACAACTTTTTACGGTATTTGTCTTCAAAATGATTGATCGGTTCCTTGCATCCATCTGAAAGATTAAGTAATGACTTAAGTCCTAAATCGCCACCAATATATTTACTTGTTTTAGGAAGAGTTTGGTTTTCGCTTTCCACTAAAACAGTAATGTAATATTGACCAGCAACGTTCAGACGAACAGTGACATTCTTAATTTTACCCATTGGCAATCGACCAGCTCTAAAATAGACGATACCGAGTTTTGGTAACTTTATATGATGGCAATCTAAAACTTTAATATTGCCATTAACGTACTTTGAATTGTAGCTCTGAGAATATTTTCTGGATTTAAATCGAGGGAACTTATTTTGACCTTTAAAAAAGCGTTGAAAAGCATCGGCTAAATTGCGATTAGCACTTTGCAAAGCAGTTGATTCTGCTTGTTTCAACCAAGGATACTCAACCTTAAGTTGTTTCAACAGATTATTCATCCCAAAGGCATTCACAAATTTAGCTTCCGGATTGTTCTTGCGCCGTTCAATTTGCATATTAAGCATTTGATTCCATACAAAACGAACACAACCGAAGGTTTGCCAGAGCTGATTTCGTTGTGCTGAATTTGGATAGATGCGCATTTTAACGGCTTTTAGAACCATTATTTTCTCCCTTGACTTTCAATATATCGTTTTAAAACTTCTAAAGGCGCTCCACCAGTGCTAATTAAGCAATAGCTTTGTGTCCAAAAGGCTGATTTCCAAAGATACTGCTTGATTTCTGGAAATTGTTTTTTGACCATTCTGGAGCTAGACGATTTGTAAGCATTTAAAAATTTAGCCATTTCCGTATGAGGCGTTGCTCTAAACAAAACATGTACGTGGTCCTGATCATGATTCCATTCTTGCAAATTAATGCCGTATGCTTGTCCCACAACTACAAAACGATGTTTAAGATATTCAGATATTTCATCGTTAATTACTTTTCGACGATACTTAACCACCATTACCAAATGGTAATTAAGTAAGTATACTGAATGCTGATTTCTATCTAATTCTATTGTTATCACCACATTTTATAGATATATACTAAATATATCATAGAACAAAAGAAAAAGCACTAACGTGCTTTAAGAGAGCGATTCATCCCCTACTTATAGAAATGGGGGTATTCTCGCAAATTTATGGATAAAAAGGTTGTGGACTTACGCAAAGTTCACAACCTTTTTATTTCTGAAAACTAGCCTTCCATTAATTCCTTTTCTTTTGCATTTGCAATATCTTCAAGGTTCTTAATTCCAGCATCTGTTTCGTTTTGAACTTTCTTTTCAAGATCATGGAATTCATCATCATTAAAGTCGCCGTTCTTGTTACCCTTCTTTAAGTCATCCATCGCTTCACGACGAACGTTTCGAACTGCAACTTTTGCCTTTTCTAATTCAGCTTTAACGTCCTTTACTAATTCTTTCCGCCGATCTTCAGTTAATTGTGGAATGATTAAGCGAATTGAACTTCCGTCGTTTTGAGGAGTTAATCCTAAATTAGATGCATAGATTGCTTTTTCAATTTCTTCAAGCACGCTTTCATCATAAGGGGTGATTAATAATTGCCGTGCTTCTGGAATTGTGATTGATGCAACTTGATTTAATGGAGTTGGTGCTCCGTAATATTCAACTTTAACAGAATTTAATAAACTTGCATTGGCTTGACCCGCACGAATATCAGCAAGTGTCCGTTGAAGTGCATCACCTGATTTTGCCATTTTTTGTTTGGCATCATTTAAAATTTCTTTTCCTGTAGCCATATTATCAGTCTCCTTCAATTGTTGTACCAACTTCTTGACCAGTTACTACTTTCATAATATTGCCTGATGTGTTCAAGTTGAAGACTACCAATGGAATATGATTGTCCATCGATAGTGAACTAGCAGTAGTATCCATTACATGTAAATTCTTTTCAATGATATCCATATGGGTTAAATGATCAAACTTAGTAGCATCCTTAACTTTATTTGGATCAGCTGAGTAAACACCGTCAACCCCATTTTTACCCATTAAAATGGCATCAGCGTTGATTTCTGCTGCTCGTAATGCGGCAGTAGTATCAGTTGAGAAGTAAGGGCTTCCTGTTCCACCAGCAAAAATAACGATTCGATCTTTCTCTAAATGACGAATAGCTTTCCGCCGAATATATGGTTCAGCAATTTGGCGCATTTCAATTGAAGTTTGTACCCGGGTAGGAACACCAATTGATTCAAGCGCATCTTGAAGTGACAAGGCATTCATGATAGTTGCTAACATTCCAATGTAATCAGCTTGCGCACGTTCCATCCCTAATTCAGCACCAGTAACACCACGCCACATGTTACCACCACCAACAACGATGGCAATTTGAACACCCAAATCATGAACTTCTTTTAATTCTTTAGCTACATCCTTTAAAACGGGTGGATTAATCCCAAAACCCTTGTCGCCAGCTAATGCTTCTCCACTGAGCTTTAAAATTACTCGCTTATATTTAATATCTGCCATATGATATCCTCCTTGAATTGGTAAGTTAATTTTTAAAAAAGGACGCACTACATTGAGTACGTCCTCCTTTTGACCGAACGCTTAGTTCATTTGGTCCTTAACTTCTTGAGCAAAGTCATCTTGCTTTTTTTCGATTCCTTCACCGACTTCGTAACGAATGAAGGACTTCAACTTACCATTCTTGCTTGAAACGTATTGTTCAACAGTTTGGTCAGAATCCTTAACAAAGTCTTGATCTGCTAAACAAATTTGTGAAAGGAACTTGTTTAAACGACCTTCAACAATCTTGTCAACGATCTTTTCAGGCTTTCCTTCGTTTAAAGTTTCTTCCTTGAAGATAGCACGTTCATGGTCAAGACGTTCTTGAGAAACATCATCACGAGTCATGAATTCAGGATTGATAGCTGCAACGTGCATTGCAACGTCTTTAGCAGTGGCATCATCAGCACCTTCTAAGACAACTAATGCAGCAATTTGACCACCTTGGTGTAAGTATGCACCAAAGCTATCGCCGTCATCCTTTTCTACAACAGTAAACCGACGAAGGCTAACCTTTTCACCAGTCTTTTGTGTAGTACTGATAATATCATCATTTAATGTACCATTTTCAGTTTTGATTTCTAATGCTTCTTCAACATTAGCAGGCTTATTTTCACTAATTAACTTAGTAACCTTCTTCAATAAGTCCTTAAATGGTTCACTAGCAGCAACGAAATCAGTTTCTGAATTCAATTCAACGATTGCAGCTGTATTACCATTAACAGCAATATCAGCTAATCCTTCAGCTGCAACACGGTCACTCTTCTTGGCTGCCTTAGCAATACCCTTTTCACGAAGGTAGTCCATTGCTTTGTCCATGTCACCATCACTAGCAACTAATGCCTTCTTAGCATCCATGATACCAGCACCGGACTTTTTACGTAATTGCATAACTTGAGCAGCTTTAATTTCAGCCATGACGAAATCTCTCCTTTTATAATCTTTTTTGAAAAAAGGGCTGTTTAGTACTTAGGCCAGAATGGTCCGTACAAAACAGCCCAAGAATTTAATATTTTTAGTCTTCTTTACCTTCAACGCTGTTCTTCAAGTTCTTTAATGAATCTTCGCTAACAGTTTCGTTAGCAGCGTTATCATCAGCAGTTTCTTGTTGAGCATCGTCTTGACCTTGCTTACCTTCAACAAAAGCATCAGCCATCTTTGAAGTGATTAAGCGAACGGCACGGATAGCATCATCGTTTGATGGGATAACGTAATCAATGTCGTCTGGGTCAGTGTTAGTATCAACCATAGCTACAATTGGAATGTGTAACTTTTGAGCTTCCTTAACAGCAATTTGTTCCTTGTGAGGATCAACAATGAACATAACATCTGGGATCCGTGGCATATCTTCAATACCACCAAGGAAACGTTCAAGCTTTTCACGTTGCTTAGTTAAGACAGCAACTTCCTTCTTAGGAAGAACATCAAATGTACCGTCTTCGCTCATCTTCTTAAGTTCCTTCAAACGAGCGATCCGTGATTGGATAGTCTTCCAGTTGGTCAAAGTACCACCTAACCAACGGTGGTTAACGTAGTATTGACCTGCACGAGTAGCTTCTTCTTCAATAGCATCTTGAGCTTGCTTCTTTGTACCAACAAATAAAGCAACACCATCGTTAGCAGCAACATCCTTCATGTAGTTGTAAGCAGTATCAATTAACTTAACAGTCTTTTGTAAGTCAATGATGTAAATACCGTTACGTTCAGTAAAGATGTATTCTTCCATCTTTGGGTTCCAACGACGAGTTTGGTGACCGAAGTGGACACCGGCTTCAAGCAATTGCTTCATAGATACAACAGACATAAATATACCTCCAAATTGTTTTTCCTCCCCAGTCTTCTTCTGGCAATGGGACTATTTAAGCACCCTCACCACCATCATTCTGGGTGTGAAATTGGCGTGTAACACCGAAATATAGTATACAAAAAACCTTGCAAACTGACAAGGTTTTTCACTTAACTTATTTTAAAATTTAACTAGTTTATCTGACGTCCCAGTTTTAATTAAATCTAGATTGGCAGACAAACTCATCTTAACCATATTTTTGATTGCTTGATCAGTATAGAAAGCAATATGTGGCGTGATTAAAACATTTGGCCGATCAACTAAATCCTTAAATTCGTTATAATCAACTTCTTGGAAATCAATTTGCTGGTTAAAAATCTTGGTTTCACCAGTCATTACGTCTAGAGCAGCTCCTCCGACTTTACCGCTATTCAATGCTTCGATCAATGCCTTTTCATCGACTAATGGTCCACGTGCAGTGTTAACCAGTAAGACCCCGTCCTGCATCATTGCAAATGTTTTTTCATTAAGCATTTTATCTGTCGCTGGAACATGCGGTAAATAAAGCGAAATAATTGTTGCCCGTTTATATAATTCATCAAGGCTAACGTATTCAACAATTCCCTCTAGTTCCTTGTTTTGGTGACGGCTATATGCAATCACTTTTGCACCAAAACCAGCAAAGATTTTAGCTGCCGTAGATCCAATATTTCCTGTTCCAACTATCCCGACAACCTGCTTATTCATTTCCTTAGCAATATGCGGTGCCCAGTTATAATCTCCTTTTGCTAATTTTAAATAAAATTCTTTTGTTCGACGTAAAAGATTGAGTGCTTGAGTAACTGAAAATTCAGCAATCGCAGCTGGGGAATAAACTGGTACGTTGGTAATTTGGAAACCAAGTTCTCGTACTAATTCATGATTAAGATTATCAACCCCAACATTCCGCAATGACATCTTTGTAATACCATTAAACGCTAATTGACGTAAGGCCTCATCTGAATAAGGCTTTTGCTGGAATACTACTACTCCATCGCTTCCTTTAGACAAGTTGACTGTGCTTTCGTCTAAAAGTTTAGTTGTTGAGTCTACAGTTACTTCAGGATGTTCCTCTTGCCATTCCTCAATGTAAGGGACTTCATCCTGATAAACACCATACATATAAATCTTCATCTTAATTCCTCCGTAGTTTCAATAAATTAACACCATGGTCTAGTAAAAATTTTTCTTTTTGGCGGCGGGTTTGATGTTTAAAATAATATTCCGCACTTAAGGCATCGTGCTTTGATTCAAATTCCTCTGAATAAATAAGCTTTAGCGGATGACGCTTTTTCACACGAGTATATTTTGCCCCTTGATAAGTCTGATGGGTATGAAAGCGCCGTTTAACATTGTTGGTAAAGCCACAATAAAAGCTATTATCCGCGCAATACAATACATAAATATAGTATTTCTCACTTGCCATATAATAACTCCTGAACCGCTGGAGTATACTCGTTATCTGCTCCATGAACAATCAATGGTGGTACTACTTTTACTCCTCCAGGTCGGCCATCCTTAATCACTTCAAGCAACAAAATATTCGCATCACGATCAGGTTTAGGATGAATAAATTGAATTCTTTTAGGGGCTAATCTATTTTCCTGACACACTTGTAAAATCTCACCTAAACGATCTGGACGATGCACAAGATACCCATGACCATTCATTTTTAATAAACCACTCATCTTTTTAATAACTGTCACTAAATCAGTCGCTATTTCATGACGAGCAATCGCTAAAGCTTTATTTGGATTTTTCTGACTTTGGGCTGTAACTGGGAAATAAGGAGGATTACAAAGGACAATATCAATCGAGTCCTTAGAAATATAATCATTAACGTTAGCGATATCATCATTAATGACGGTATAACGATCTTGTAAATCATTTAGCAAAATTGTCCGTTTAGCCATATCAGCAATCTGTGGTTGTAATTCAACTTCAGTAAATGTTCCGCCAAGCTTATCGTGGAGAAAAATGCCGATTGCCCCATTTCCAGCGCATAAATCAACAATTTTCAATTTCTGTCGATGATTGGGACGCACGAAATTTGCTAATAAGACAGCATCTAGTGAAAAAGCAAAATAATGGGGATTTTGGATTATCCGTACATCCTGACTATATAACTGATCAATTCTTTCATTCTTTTTTAGAATATTTCTGTTTTCCATTATGTCCTCCATTATTTTTGTACTTGCAAGATCCACTTTTTTTCGTCATACTGAGGAACGAAAACTTAATTTTGTTATAGATTGGAAGATTGACATGTTGTACACTTTCCTCGTTAAAATCGTTAATCCATTTTTAAATTTGATTAACGGGCGACCTAAAATATACAATCGGGAAAATATCCCCGAAGGCAATTATATTATTATTGCACCACATCGTACTTGGATGGATCCTGTCTTACTAGCACTTGCCGTATGGCCAAAAAAATTTAGCTTCATGGCCAAAAAAGAACTTTTTAAGAATCCAATTGCTAGCAAATTCTTAAAAGCGTTAAATGCTTATCCAGTTGACCGGAAAAATCCTGGACCGTCTGCTATTAAAAAGCCGGTTACAATTTTAAGGAAAACTGACTTATCGACCATTATTTTTCCTAGCGGATCGCGCTACTCATCTAAATTAAAAGGCGGGGCCACCGTGATTGCTAAAATGGCAAATGTTCCCTTAGTTCCTGCTGTTTATCAGGGTCCTCTTAAGTTTAGCCAGCTATTTACCCGTAAGCCGCGCCAAATTGCATTTGGAAAGCCTATTTATATTGACCGCAAACAACGACTTACTCCTGAAGTACAGGCTGATTTAGAAAAGCAAATGCAAGATGCTTTTGACCAATTAGATAGACAAATCGATCCCAATTATAAATATGTTGTTCCTCCAAAACCGAAGAATGATGAATTTTAATTTCCAATATAAAAGGATGTGATAAAAATCACATCCTTTTATATTATTTACGATTTGACTTTTTAGCTTGTGCTTTCATCGCTTGCATCATTTGATGTAATTTACGACTGGATGGTTTTTGACCCATTTGAAGCATCATTGTCCGCAGCATCTCTTCCGAAATCGGTGGATTATTGCGGAGGTAGTTTTCCATGTATTTACGTGCACCAAAGAAGCCGATAACCAAACCGACTAATAATGCAAGAATCATTAGCATGATCGTCATACCCACAATTACTTCCTCCTTTGCTCGTTACCTATCCATCTTACACGAAAGAGCAATTTTTGAAAAGAGCAAATCGCTGTTAATCGTCACGAAGTCCTTTTTTACGTTGAATTTCACGAACCTTTTCAGGAGTAACCTCTTTACCTTCTTTATCAAAAATCCGCATCATTTCAATATTACTACGCATTGCTTCTCTAAAGTTCTTTAGGTACTCCTTACGTAAACGATCTCGTTCTTTAGTTTCTTCCTCAGTCAAACCTTCTTCTTTATTCTTATGAGCAAGTTCATTAATCCGCTTCAATAAAGCATCTTGTTCTTTCGATTCAGCCATTATAATCATCTCCTTAATAAAGTCGATTTTACTTATTTTATAAAATTAATGCAAATCACGAACGTACGTTTGAAATATGCATCTATCTATGATAAGCTTAACACAATTAATGATAATGAGGTGTCAATATGGCAAAGGTAGCAAAAAATAAACAAATGGCCGTCCTAAATTATATTCATAAACAAGTTGAAGATCATGGCTATCCACCGACTGTTCGTGAAATTTGTAGTGCTGTTGGACTGTCTTCAACTTCAACAGTCCATGGACACATCTCTCGCTTAATTGAACAAGGATTCTTACAAAAAGACCCTTCTAAGCCTCGAGCACTTGAGATCACACCCAAGGGACTTGATATTTTAGGTGTAAAACCGATTCAAAAAGAAATTCCAATGCTTGGTGTTGTTACGGCTGGACAACCAATTTTAGCAGTTGAAAATGCTACTGAGTTTTTCCCGATACCTCCTTCTATTCAAGATAATAATGATTTGTTTATGCTTACCATTCGTGGAACTAGTATGATTAAAGCAGGGATTTTTAATGGCGACCAAGTAATTGTGCGTAAACAATCCACCGCTAAAAATGGTGATATCGTTATTGCAATGAATGATGATAATGAAGCTACTTGTAAACGATTCTATAAAGAAAAAACACGTTTTCGTTTACAGCCAGAAAATGATACGATGGAGCCAATCTTCTTAGACAATGTAAAAATCCTTGGTAAAGTAGTGGGACTATTTCGTGATCATATTTTCTAAATAAAAAAGGGAGTCCATTTTGGGCTCCTTTTTTATTTAGCTTCATAAATCCGTTGATGATCCTTTTGCCCTTTAAGAACGAAAGGTAATGGATCATTAGTAACATCAAACTCGATATCCTGGTCATTCATTCCTAATTGACTACTGAATAGTTTTTCGTATTCTGCTACCGAAACCTGGTGACGATGTTCTAGTTCTTCTTGAATATTATTCATATAATGCTCGTAGCCATCTTCTAGGATTCCTGTGTAGAACTCTCCTTCTGCACCAGAACCATAGCTAAATAACCCAATTCGGCTTCCAGCTTTTAAGTCACTATTTTGTAACAATGACATTAATGATAAATATAGGGAGCCAGTATAAAGGTTACCAACTTGACGCGAAAATAGTTGACTTGCGGTTAATTGTGTTCGTAATCGTTGAGCTACTTCATCATTACGATCTTTGAGCAGCCCTTCTAACCCTTTCTTTCCCATTTTAGTAAACGGCATATGGAATGTAAGGGCAGCAAAATCCGCTAAATTTCGCCCAGTTAATTGCTGGTAACGGGTAAAAGTTTGAAGGAAGAATTCAATATAAACATTAGTAGAGTATTTTCCATCTACTAAAGCTTCTGTTGCATATAACGGCCGCCAAAAGTCCATTATATCCTTACTATAAGCAACAGTTGTATCTTCAAGGGTTAGGATGTGAGGGTTACGCGAAATCAACATTGCAACTGCTCCAGCTCCTTGAGTCACCTCTCCTGGAGTATTTAATCCATAACGAGCAATATCAGCAGCGATCACTAATACAGTTTCTTGAGGATTAAGCGCCACTACCCCCTTTGCAAATTGGATAGCAGCTGTTGCAGAATAACACGCCTCTTTCATTTCTACCGTTCGGGTGAAGTCGCTAAGCCCTAATAAGCGTTTAATGTAGATTGCACTCGCTTTTGAATTGTCAATTCCTGACTCAGTTGCCACAATTACCGTTGAAATATTTTTCTCTAGTTCAGGAGTAAGTAATTTTTTCGCTGCCGTAGCTCCTAAAGTCACAATATCTTGCGTAGGTGGCACAACTGCCTGTAGATCCTGCCCAATTCCAATGGTAAATTTATTAGGATCTACGCCGCGTTCTTTTGCTAATTCAACAAGGTCTAAATAGTCATTTGTTGTTGCAAAAGCCATTTTGTCAATACCAATTCTCATTTCTTATCATCCTCTTGTCAAATAATTATAACTGATCCATCGTCTTATTTAGTAATTCATCGACCTTATTATTTCCAGCATTCGTTGCATGACCCTTAGTCCAATCAAAATGTAAATTAGGGAATTGAGGTAAAAGGGCAACTATTTTTTCCCATAGCTTCTGATTTGCTACCGGCTTGCCACCAGCGGTTAACCATCCCCGTCGCTGCCAATTAGTTAACCAACCTTTCATAATTGGGTCAAGTACGTAATGTGAATCCAAAATCGCTGTAATTGATTGATCTTGGAGGCCAAGTTCTAATAGTTTAGTTAGTGCTTGGATTAAAGCTGTAATCTCCATTTTATTATTAGTAGCCCCAAATTCGCCAGCAGTTCCTGTATAAGCTTGATCTTTAGTTTGAATAAAATAAGCCCAGGCCGCTTTATCATCTGCCTTAACATGCTGCCCCAACTTATTGCCATGATTACGGGAGCCTCCATCAGTATAAACAAGAATATTATCAGAATAATCAACTGCTTTAGTTGATGGCACGGTATTTCCCGTAGCCTGAAGCCATTCATTAGCACCTTTAAGTGTTAAAAAACTTTTGAACTTAGCATTTGGATATCCATTAACTTCCTTCTGACATTCAGCCCAAGTTTTATATATTCCTGGATGACGACCTTTTTTAACTGCATAATATTTTTTTACCATAAAAATCCCCTAATTAAATTTCAAATTACATCATATATTAGAATATCATATCAGCAAGAAATCATTTCTGCAAAATTATTAAATAGCTATTTCCTTGATTGATATTCTCTTTACGCTTTACAATTTTTTTGTTACAATAATAAAGTTGAAATGGAGACATACTCAAGTGGCTGAAGAGGACGGTTTCGAAAACCGTTAGGCGTGTAAAAGCGTGCAGGGGTTCAAATCCCCTTGTCTCCTTTATCTAAAGTTTTGCTGATATTCAATAGTTGTTAAAACGTTGATATATCAGCTTTTTTATTTTTCGAGTTACGCTAAAAAACACTATTTTTAATCAATTCTGCGGAAAAACTGCGGAAAAATCTAGCAGGCAAGGTAGACGATGAATAACATGTTCACCGTCTTTTTTATTGCATAAAAAAAGGACGCCTATTAAGCGCCCCCAACCGGTTCGGTTTAAGTAATCAACTGAAACCATTTTGCACACCGGCATACTAATTCTCATACACGTATTATAGCACAAATAAATTATGGTACAATGATTAAGCGCACCGAAGACTTAATCACTCTTTACTAAGCGCAAGTTTGGAGGTGACTCCCTTGCATTGGTGTGTACTAATTCTCATTGTGCCTAGTAAGCACATTAAACACCTAATTAAAAAACTGTTCAAGTAACAGTTCAAGCGCTCTGGTCTTTTTAGACTGGGGCGCCTTTTTTATTGTTAAGGTACCACTGTTGGGGAATCATTTCTTCTAAACACAGTAAAGCCTTAGTCGTCCATCGGGAAACTCGGGAAACAGTCGGGATATACCGGTTACTGTCTAATAGGTTGCTATAATTCTCTAACCGTTCTAAGAGTTGGTCAGTCGGTAACCCTACCATATAACGATAGTAAAGTATATCTCCATACAACTCATATTCATCACCAATATCTTTAATATTTTGAACAGCTTGCAAGCGCCGGTTAGCTTCTTCATTATCATTGTGGTAGTGAAGAAACCGTTTAGTGGGGTCTTTATACCCTTTATTCTTTGGCATTCCGTCCAACTGTATCGCTCTAGGGCGCTCTTGCAATTTGACGCTTACCACATAATCTTGATATTCCTCTAGCCAATTAATTAACGCTTGCCGTGTCCATCTGTCCATGAATCAAACCTTCCTTTATATAACTCTGGTGTTGCTATCCGGTGCTTTAATCGAAAATGTTGGTCATTTAATAAATCCTGTAGTAATTTTAGTGCCTTATCCTTACGATGTCGTAAACCACTCTTAGAAAAGCCAAGTTTGGTGGCTAACTGTATTAGATTGCCTCTGTGACACAATGAAACTTCAATTACACGGCCACCAATTGGTTCAAGTTCTTTAATTGCTTTTAGAGCGTTAACCCGTGATTGTAGCTGTGCCTTATATCGAAAATAATTATTATCCTTTGGTTGTAAACTATATCGCCCTATCACTATCAATCTAAGAAGCTGATAGTCACGGAAATAAGTTGTCACATCTTTTATGCTTAGTCTCATTCTTTTATAAAATCCTTAGCGCTTGGTTGGTGCTTATGATATCTACGGTTTTTCCGGTGGTCAAAACAGATATTCTTGTAAGCCGTTGTAACGTAATAACTACCATACCCACGATAGAAAGAGTGGCACCGTTGCCAAACAAAACCCAGTACTTGCATATTGCGCTTAAATTGCCAAGAACTTAACGGCTTTAAGCTTTGCTCTTTACAATAAGCTTGATAATCATGATACAAGGCCATACAAGGGACGTAAGCTTGTCGGTCTTTATATACCCGGTCAGAATAAACATAAGCTAACACAGTAGGGTGGCCTTTATCCTTGTTCCGTACCCTAAAACTACTATCTTTAAGTTGTGGTCGCCACACACTTGGTAAGACTAACTTTCCACGATAAAAGCTTCCTACTCTTACCACGTTTAACCACCTACCTATTCAAAAATGTTAACTGGTTGATGATGTTCTACCTTATATTGACTGTGATTATTAGGATGAGAGTTTAATACACTCATTGCCTCTTCTTTCGGGTCAATCATCTTACGGCTAATCCATTCGCCTTCTTCTGGCTTGTCGTAAAGAATGTTATTTCTCTGGTATACGCCTAAAATTGATAGTGACTTTTCCACCTGTTGCCATGCGTCTGTAGTTTCCCATTCACTACCAACGTGTTTGGTATTACGGTAACTCTTAACAAGAGCGAATAATGAAGGATTATTCTTTGTCTTACTGAGTAATGTATTAACTTCATATGCGCCAAGTGTCTTACTGTCATCGTTAGTGAGTTCTCGAATGTAATCAGCTAACTCTTCACTGTCCATTGCATTAACCATTGAATTCCAGTCTTGCCGGTGTAGAAGTTCCTCTTGAGGACTATCGTACTTCTTTTCCTTGTTCTTGAAGTATTTAATATAATCCTGTTGCCATTGCTTTAATTGCTTAATTTGATCTTTAACACCCTCGTGATAGTCCCTCATGATTGCATGAGCTGAGGAATCAATATCAGCGATAATATCAGCACGGGGATGTTTATTTTTCATACTTGACTGGCAATAATCCTTTAACTTTTCTACCCGTTTGATTGCTTGATTGTAGTAATCAGCGTTGTAAGGAGTATTGGCCATTGCCTGTTGTTCTAGCGCAATTTGTTTATCAACTTTCTTTGGTGTTGGTTGTGATGTTTCTAGGTCAAGCCCTAGATTTTGTCTAAGCTTAGCCAAGAGAGCGTCTGTGTCAATGCGGTTATAATCATCCATATTTATTTCCTCCGTCATTCGTTAAATACATATATATTAAATAACTATACATTATAGCTATATTATACCACTTTGTTGTCATTAAAATCTTTATTTTAATGACAGAATACTGATATGTTAAAATTATCAAAAAAGGTGATTATTATATGTTAATGCCACCGTTAGACATTATGGATAAGATAGATTGGTCAAATCCAGATATTCCTAAATTGAAGGGTAAAGTTTCTAGGAAAGAGAAAGAGACTTTCCGAAAGTTTATACATGAGTTGAAAGAGAGTGGAAAAGTTTACAAAACCAAAAACGGTTTCGGAGCAAAGCATTATTAAATTAAAAGGAGAGGTGAAAAATGGTTTTGCAAAAGCTTATAAAGGAATTTCAACAAGTAGAAGCAACTTACAACTTACCATCGCAAATTTGGAAATGGATATTTAGCTTTGGTCGATCCATTACATCCTAATGAAAAAGATTATCGTGACGGTATAAAGGCTATGAAGCTAGCAATTAAGAATAATGTGCTCCTTTCTACTATGGCAGAGGGAACGATTTACTAAGCATTCACACAATAGTGAGTGCTTTTTATTATCACTTAAACCATCGATTGCCCGCTTATTCATATTTCGTTATGTCTGAGAGCAAAATAAAAGAGGGTTCCTTATCGAAATCCTCTATATAATGCTTATTTATGACCAACGCCCCTTCATAGAAACATTATTACCTAATTGAGTATCAATAGTAGGTGCAACTATATTACCTACTTTGTTACCGTCCATGTATACATCACCGGACTTGTTAACTAACTCTTGCATTAGAGCTTCTACTCTATTCATAACCGTTGTATCACCTTGCATAGTAACAGTACCACTATAGGTGCCACCTATCATGTTGTTTAGATTAGAAAAAGAATTCCTCAAGCCTGTATCATCAATCTGTGAAGGTAGGATGGTTATTATTGCTGAATTAGCTAACCTTTCAGCAGCACCTTCAACGATGGCAAGCTGTCCTAAAATTCCGTTTGCAAATCCTTCAGCGGTATAGCCACCAAGTTCTCTCATAACACGTGATGGTGAGTGAATCTTTAAGAATTTCTTAGCGGCATTGACTGCTGAACTAGCCATGTTTTCAACGGCGGAAATAGCGTTACCAATAGCACCTTTCACACCATTAACAAATCCCATAACGAAATCACGACCAGCAGAAACCATTGAACTACCAACGTTTTTTATCACATTCAAACAGGCTTTAATACCATTACTAAAAATAGTCTTTGCTTGATTCCAAATGTTAGAGAATACGTTCTTGATTGCATTCATAAACGAGGTAACTACCCCTTTAATTGCATTTCCAATTGTTTGAGTAACACCTTTAAGAGCATTCCAAGCACCAGACCAATCTCCATTGATAGCGGCCATAATCGCGGTAATAATTCCTTGAATTATCGACATAACAGTTTGAATAACTGATTGAATAGCATTCCAAATGGTTGTAACAACCGTTACTAGACCTTGCCACGCTGCTTGAGCTACAGAAACTATACCTTGCCATAAACTAGACATAAAACCGGTAAAGCCAGTCCATGCGCTTTGAATCGTACTTACTACCGTTGTAACTATTGTTACTATTGCGCTCCAAACCGTAGTAGCCACCCCAACTAAAGCTTGCCATGCGCTAGTGAGCCATGAAATAAAGCCTTGCCACAGCATTTGACCGGTCTTAGTTTGCGTAAAGAAATAGACTAACGCTGCAACCACTCCAGCTATAACGGTGACGATTCCTAGAGGCGTACTAAGTGCAATTTGAAACGCTACCCATGCTAACTTAGCCATATCAATCGCCGCTTTAACACCGCTAAACACAGCCATTCCAGTTTTTATAGCTGCAAAGGCACCAACAGCACCAGCCAATCCAGCTATAAACGATTGGACAATTTCATTATTGAAAGCAGCCTTTAAGAAATTACCAAAGTTTTTAATATAAGGAGTTAAGGAAGTAATAATCTTACCCAGTGCTTGAAAACCTTTCTCAGCGGCTTTACCAATATTAGAAATATTCTGTCCAATTGAAGAACCTATTACATCGGTAGAAAGCTTATTCAGTGAATTTATTACGTCTCCAATCCCACGTTGAATAGCAAGCTTAGCGTTAGTCAGTGCGGTTGAAATACCGGCAGTGCTTGCTAAAGCGATTTTATGGAGTGATTTAATACCACCTCCACCGTTCTTGTCTAAATCAATTAACGCATTTTGAAACTGGTCAACTGAAATTGTACCATCCGATAACCCTTGCTTTAATTGAGCAGTCGTAAGTCCCATGTTCTTAGCTAAGGCGTTTAACGCTGTCCCCATTCCAGAATCAATCATTGAATTCCACGTTTCAGCGTCAACTTTCCCGGCTGAAAAAGCTTGTGATAACTGTTGTACTGCATTTTCTGCTTGTGCTGAGCTACCACCAAACCCAATTACAGAGTCGTTAATCGCTGACCATACCTTTTGCGCTTGTCCCAAGCTCTTAGTAGTACCAGCGATTAACTGGACACCTCTAACCGCTTGATCTAGTCCAGTAGGTAATCCTTTAATAGAGTTCTGCAAGCCTTTCATCGCTGCACTGGTTTCTTTAGCTGAAAAACCCAAATTAGCAAACACACGCTGTGAATTGCTTAGCGTATCGATCCGGTTAATTGCTCCACCAACGGAATCTTTAATAATTCCTAAGGCTTTACTGGCAACCTGCACAATTCCAAAAGCTCCAGCCATGCTTTTCATTGAAGCCATCATTCCGTTACCAGCGTTGCTTACAGTCCCTTGTGTTTGACTAGCAGCACTACCTAAGCTTTTTAAGGAACTACCAGCGTTTTGCATCGCTGAAGAAAAGCCCTTATCCACAGCGCTGATAACAGCTTGTACTGAAAACTGTTCCGCCATTCTATTTTCTCCTTTCTATTTTTGATTCTTTATTACTGATTTAAAATAGCAAAAAAGCACCGGCCTACTTATTCAGTTAAGCCAATGCCTTACTTATATTATACTATATTTGTTAGTCCTTTACCCACTCTAAACGTGCGCCATTACTGGCTTTCACATGGTATAAGTGACTTTTTCTTTTACCCCTTGAAGTGACTATTTGAGGTATTCCATCACTTGATACATTCACTTTAATTGACCACCCCAACTTGTCTAATTCTTCAAACCAATTAGGGTGTAAGTTCATTTGCACTTGCAAAAGCATTAAGCATTTTCTGAGCCTTAGTGAAGCTACTTTTCCATACTTGTTATATGTATCATCGGCTATATCTAAAAATGCGTTATTTACTTTCTGTGCTTTATACACTTTCATATTACTTAGCTCCATTTACTCAAATCAACGTTAGCAAGTCCCACCATCCGATTAAGTGTTTCATTGGCTTGGTGCTTGGCTTTCCTAATACCATTGTTTAATTCTTCTTTAGTTCGAGCAATATAATAGCCACCCGTCTTATTAGAGTTATCTGTTACTATCGGTACTCCTTTCTTAGTTGCTGACAAAATCGCTTCACGGATTACCCGCTTGGTTGTACTTAATAGGTTTGCTAGTTCTGCTTGTGACACCCGCCTTTGTCCGCCTTTTGGAATCATGCTTATTACCCGTTTCTCAAAAGTGGTGAGGTCTTGCTTAAAATACTGATAATCTAAGGTCACGGTGATAAGACTATGACCATTGCCATCGTCAATAATATATGCGTTATTTGCTTTCACATTAGGTCATCCTTTCAAATAACTAGAATAGTTAATGGGGTTAACAGTTTTTAACCCGCTTTGTAAAACTGTAATTGCTTCTATACCAGTGTTTGCATCGTATTGCATAGTAGAGAAATTATGTTAAGTCACGCTTTGATAGGATCATTCCAGCCGAGTACGTTACTGTTATCTTCACCTTCAACCTCTGCTACTAGCCGTTTCAATTCACTAATTCGGCTGTTAATTGCTGTTAAGTATTCCTCATTGTCGGTATACGCTACACCGTCCAAGTAACGCTCTACGTTCGGAATATACCGAGTATATGGCTGTCCGTATTGATTGAATATCATGTTTAATCTTCCTTTCTGTCTTAGGGGAATGATACCCCTACTGTGATAGCTCCATCATCATGTAACCACCCCAACTCTAGTTTTAGGTGGCTATCTTGTGTTGGATTATAGGGCGTCTCACCCTACCGGTGTTATCTGGTCACTGCCTCAAGCTATCACGGGTGTGTGTGAACGGTACGGCTGGACAGTACGGGACACCTTAACCGTCCATCTCTTAATCCCATGATACACAACGCTTTAGACCTTACTAAGGACAGTAGGACACTACTTTTAGAAAGAAGTATATATATTTACATTACTTATATTCCTGTGTATTCTTTTTAAAGTTTCTCGCGTAGATTTTGACGTCCACCGTCCGTCCACTGTCCTAATCTTTTGTGGCTCTAAGCGTTAGGAGATGGACACTTTCACCGTCCTGCCGTCCGCCCGATTAGTCTGCCGTCCGCTTGTAACCTTTTTTCTCTTTACCAAAAAGCTTGGTGTGGTTTGTCTTTTTCCAGTGAGGGTCATTACCAAAAACCATTGAAATTTTAGAAGTAAGACCATTTCGGCCGCCACGTGCAATTTCGCGACCATCTTGCTGAAAGACGACCTCCAGCAACTCAGCGTTAGTAAACTGTGATAATTTATGAAGCTGATTTTGCGGTATTATCTGAAATTCTTTGATATTTTGGTTGTATTTACGATATTCGCCGTGTTCTTTGAATGCTTTGAAATACTGTTGACGTTGATAAATGCTAAACTCATCCCAATCATCTGGTACTAGTAACTCACTATATTGAAGCATTAAACTGGTTTGCATATCCATAACAGTAGCTTCGGCTTGCTTTTCGTGAGCGATCGCCTCCATTTTTTTAGAAAGCATTAACGGGTGCCCTTTATCAAATAAGAATTTGGCTTCGGCTAATACCTGTAAGATATCTGGATTATTGTAGTCACCAGGTTCTGGAATTTTTTTAGTAGCTCTGTCTTTCTCACAGTGAATTGGATAAAAGCGACGATTACCAGTTAAATCGTGTAAATATTCCGATTGATTAACCGTTCCAATAAACACGTTTTTTCGAGGATGACCACCATTATAATGACCGTAGGGAGAACGGTACTGGTCGTTCTGCCTAGAAATAAATGCTTTCGTTTCAGCAATTCCCGTTTTGCCCATAGCATCCAACTCGCCAATTTCAACAATCCAACTATCATGAATTTTGAGTAAGTTATCCTTATCTTTGCTACCACTCAAACTAGATAAATCGTCTAGGAAATATTGCGGTGGTGTTAATAAGCTAACTAGTGTAGACTTCCCCGTTCCCTGCCTATCATTAAGAATCGGTACCATGTCAAACTTCACTCCGGGCCGATAAACACGTGCAATTGCACCAACAAGCCACGTTTCGGTAACGGCTTTTACATAAGGAGTATTATCAGCACCCAAATAGTCAATGAAGAAGTTTGCTGCCCGTTTCTTGCCATCCCACTGAACACTTTCAATACGCTCTTTAACAGGGTTATAGCTATTTGATTGAGAGGCCAATACAATTCCGTCAGCGACTGCTCTTTCTGAAGGAATGAACCGATAATATCGTTGCACCTCAGCACTTAGCTTTTTGGCAAAATCATCCTTTAATTGTTTGAAACCCGTTTGACGGCTTTCTCGATACTCTGGTTTTTCGGTAAAATCGTTGTACCGTAGCAATCCTTGATAGTGTGGGTCTTGCGAAAAGATTAAACGACAATTTTCGGACGCGCTAGGCTGAATTCCACCTTTCTTGGTTCTTAACATGAACCGTTTAGCGTTTTCGGTGTCCAATACATTGGTTCCAGTTGCTTTTGTGATTAAACAGTCAGTAGCGCGATTAATAATTGCCATTCGTGCTTCCGAATTGTCATTATCAAGTTCAATAGCTAAGTCAGAAGCCTTATTAATATATTGGTAAGCTTCTTTACCAAACTCTTTCATTATGATTTTTGCCATTCTATTAGCTATCTTTAACGTGGTTTCCTTACCTTTATCGGTAACGGCATCTGTCTTGTACTGATTAACAAGCCCCTCACAAGCGGTTGTAATTATTTTTGCATAGTCAAGACTCCCGTTTTTATTACCACTCTCTTGGTCAATCTGCTTCTTGATTGCCTTTGCCTCATCCATATTCTCAATTGCTTCACTGCATTTATCTTTATCAGCCATCTGAGTGGCCTCCCTCTTCTTTTATTTGTAAACTCCATTCGGGACTTCCTTTCACACACCAATGCTTTATTCATTCTTTTTAACCGACACTGCCATCTTTAACAGTTATCTTAAAGCCATCATTCCACCCCCATTGTCTGATTGCTGTTATAACCGCCTTGTTTCCACTTAATAGCCCGTTCAATAGTCTGATGGCCATAAGTAGTGTATTTACCATCTTTAGTTGGGATAAGCCTATACCACCGTGCGTGGTCAAATAAGCCCGTCCACATAAAAACCTCGTTGATTAGGTGGGTATTCCATTGTTGGAACTGTTGATTACAGTGATAGGCAATAACACCACACGCCTTAAAATCTAATCGATTATCTTTGCGAGGATGTTTTAACCAGCCTAAGAACTGATTACAATCTTGTTGGTCACTCATAATTGCTTTAATTAGCTGATATGCCTCTTTACTTAAAGGCTGGTCTGGTATACCCCAACACCATTCGTTCCAGCCTTTAACACCAATGTTAGTAGCCACTAAAAATTGTTCTTTTGCCCCACGTTTAACACCAGGCAAACGACTTAATTTACTAGGGTTCTTATCGCTTTCATCTGGATTAAAACCATAACGTTTGAGGGTGTCGTAAAGGTATCGAACTCTTTGGTCATACTCTTTACGATTATCAGCATTAATTTTTACAATTGCATGGAGAGACTTTCCACCGGAATATACTAATGTGGCAATTGGTAAGTTTAACTGCTGATACAAGCGGTACTGTTCTTCAATCGAGGTACTATCACTTTCCACTAAGACGTACCTATATTGAGTTACATTCTTATCCGTAATGCCTTTACCGTCCATTGGATTAACCCTAATCCATGCACCAGCTTCTGTATTAAGCCCTCTAAAAATTACTGATAAACTGTTCTGGCCTTTGTTTAAAGCGTCTGTTAAAGCCTTAGTAAGTTCACCTGCTGTATGTCGATAGGTATAACTTGTGTCGTCATTGCCTTTAGGAGGATAAGGTTCCCACTTACCATTCCGTTGAAAACTTCTAGTGGTATAGGCAATGTGTTCATCCCCCTTAAACAAAGTATTTAAGAAAGTTAACAATTGAGTAATCGGATTAGGATCAAGCGGTTCAATCTTAATTGATTGGTGGTTATTATTTGCTGGAGTCTTTTTACGATAGACAGGATGCCATCCCCCAGCCTTTGCCAACTTAGTAATATACGCCCCAGTAACTGGTCGTCCGGTTTCCTTGAAGCTATTCCACGCTCGTTGACAGCTCCTTAAAGTGTAGCGAGGGTGTCCGTTACTGGTTTTAGTATCGTCACGACTAGACCACTCATCAAAAGTAGAGAAAGGTTGGTTTTCATGTTTAAGAGCCATCCCCACCATGACCCACTCACGTTCTGTTAATTGAGCAGGGTTAACATAATTCAACATCTCGGGGTAGTTCCATTGATAATCCATCATTTTTTAGCCACCTCTTCAACAGTGTGTTCCATTGCTTCCAGTTCTCTGATTTCTTCTTGTCGACTAGCAATTTCTTTCTTTAGCTCATAAATCCGTGCCTTAGCAAGGGTCGTGTGCCGAGTACTTGCTAATTGTATTAATGTCATTTGCTTTCACCGTCCTTCTTTAGTAAACCGTCCAGTTGTGCTTGTGTTAACTGGGTTAAGACTGCTAATAGGCTTTCAATTGCTGGTGCTGATTGTGCCATACTAGTGGCAATTAATCCGGATTCCTCTGTAGTTAGTCGGTGAGATTGTGCCTTATCAGTAATTGGCTGTAATTCGTCTCTTAGTGCCTGTAATAGGCCGTTAATGTTGTATTGTTGTGCTATATTATTAGATATATCCATTTCTATTAGTCCTTCCTTTAATTTGTAGCTAGGACTTGGTATAATGGAGATAAAAAGTTGTGAAACAAAATAGCTGTATTTGTTACACATTACCTTCTAGGCTTTTATCAAAGAACGTTCGCCAAAACCTTGCTTTGATTTAAGTCTTTTTTTGTACCCACATTTATGCCAAGACGCTAATAACTGCTAAAGTTAACATTACTAGTGGTAGATAAGCCCAAAACCATTCATCGGGGGCTGTCTGCCACTTTTTTAAATACCATTGATTAAATTTCTTCATAAGTTCTCACGCCTTGCCTGCTAGGTTTTTATTGCTCTTGTGACTTACGAAATTCTTGATACCAGTGGTCAAAATCTGACCGCTTAATAATCCATTTACCGCCTATCTTGACGAATGGAACGTTATACTTACGAATCCACTCATCTAACGTTGCTCGACTGACGTTAGAATACTGGCAAAGTTGACCTTTACTCATATACTCGTGTATCTGGCGCTGGTTGGCCTTGTCTGCCGAATCAGCTACAATCTTTAGCACCATTCGTTCTAATGACTGTTCAAATTCCGGCGGTAGACTGAAACTTGCCTCCATGTTATTCACCTCAGTTCTTTACTACGGTTTGCTTATCGTTGGTAATATCTGAATTAGTGTATTCATCAATTAGCCAATCAGTCAGTTTCTTATAGGTGCTGGGTGCTACTTTACGAACACCTTTTTTAAGCACTCGGTCAAGCGTCCAACGGCTTAAACCAATTTGATTAGCTAAACCAATAATAGGTAACTCTAATTCACCACGTTTACGCTTAATAGCTAATACCTGTTTGTCTGTAAGCATTACTGTCATATATATCACCTCCTTTTTAGCTACAGCTATGTAGCTGGTACCATAATTATATGCTACGACCACGTAGCCGTCAACAGTAATGTAGCAAAAATTAAAAGAAAATGTTATTATTGTTGAAGTAGAATAGAGGTTTTGTTATGAATAAAAAAACAAATAGAATAGGCGAATTGCGAAAAGCAAAAGGCCTTAGCCAAGAAGGATTAGCAAAGGAAACTAATTTGACTCGACAAGCCATTAGTCTTTATGAAATTGGGAAAAGAGAACCTAAGTTAGTTACGTGGCGTAAACTTGCCAACTATTTTAATGTTACAACCGCCTATCTAATGGGACTTTCAGACGATAAAGATGGTTGGAAAGCAGTAGAACAGTATACCGGCTTGTCAAAAGAAGATATAGAATCCGGCAAGCTTAACAAGCGAACGATTGAACGAATGAATGATGATATTCTTAAGTTAGGTAGCCCTTCTGATATATCTAATTATCTTTACCTTTTACTTGCCATTGACACTAATTTAACCAAGAAAGGAAGCATACTAGAGGATGATAAGAAACTAGCTCATCAATTACTAGATAACCTATTAGACAATCACAACTAAGCTCCCACATGGGTAACCACACATCAACTAGGGGTGGCGCCCTTATCCGCTTTACCTCACTTCACGCCTTGCCTGCTAGTGGTACGAAACGAGGTAATTAATTATGAGTTATGCAAAGAAAGCTAAAAAAGGCTATTACGGAATAGCGGAATACAGAGACAGAGACGGCAAACGTCACCAAAAATCAGCAGGGTGTTTTAAGCTAAAACGAGAAGCGATTAAAGCTGCTCAACAATTAGAAGATAAATACAGCCATGTGAATATTGATATGCAAGCTGTCACTTTTGCTGATTACTACCAAAACTGGTTTTCAATCTACAAGGAAAACAGTTCTTTATCTGATATTACTAAAAGCCGTTATCGTACTTTTTTAAAAACGATAGCGGACTACTTCAAAGACACTAAATTAGTTGATATTAAGCGCTCCACTTACCAGCAATTCATTAACTGGTATGGAGCTAATCACGCTTTTAGTAGTGTTTCAAAGTTAAATGGTGCAATTCGTGCTTGTGTTAGTTATGCAGTTGATGATGATATTATCGCTAAGGATTTTACCCATAACGTCCAGTTAGTCTACAACGAGGACAACCAAACTAAAGTAGAATATCTTACTAATAAAGAGATAAAGTTGCTAAAACAAGCTGTGGTGGCAAATTTAAACCACTACAATACAAGCCGTTACATGATACTCACCGCTATTTATACGGGGATGAGAAAAAGCGAAATCCAAGCGTTAACGTGGAATGATATAGACTTCTTACATTCCACTATCGCTATCACTAAATCATGGGACGATACGAAAAAAGCTTTCAAAACAACTAAAACGGAATCCAGTCAACGAACCATTAAGGTTAATCGTCAATTACTGAACCGATTAGCTGAGTTGAAAGCTAATAATACAACGATGGTTTTTCAAAATGTCTTTGGTACTATTCCTACCAGTAACGCCTTGAATAAATGTCTACGGTCTATTATGAGTGAATGCGGTATCGATAAGCAAGGTTTTCACTTTCACTCATTGCGACACGTCCATGTAGCCTATCTGTTGAGTAAAGGTGTTGATATATACGCTATCTCTAAGCGATTAGGTCACTCAAATATCACTATTACTCTAAATACTTATTCATATTTGATTGATGAGTACAAAGCTAAAAATGATACTTTGATTATTGACAAATTGGCGGAACTTTAAGAATTGCGGAAAAAGTGCGGAAAAACCAACGCTAAGCCTTGATATATCAACACTTTCAAATCCCCTTGTCTCCTTTATCTAAAGTTTTGCTGGTAGCCAATCGTTGTTAAAACGTTGGTATATCAGCTTTTTTATTACACAAAAAAGGACACCTATTAAGTGCCCTAATCTGTCTTGAACTAATCTTAGGTTATTTAGTTTTATTGATTAGCAATATCGTATGTAGTTTTGCCATCTTTGGCTGTATATAATGCCTTACTAGAATCACTTGGATTCATAATACTAATTGAATATCCTTCACCTAATGCTTTTTCTACTTGCCCTGAATTGCTTTTAATCGACTTAGTTAAGTTAGGCCACCCCATTTGTTCAGCCTGACTTGGATCTTGCGCTAAAGCTTTCAATGCTTCAACCGTATTATCATCAGTTGGCGTGATCTGGAATGTCTTACTATCTTCGTTATAATCAACTGAACCTAATTTTGAATAACCCTTTTGCATTTGACGCAAAACAGCCATTGTCTTACTTTCTTGTTGCGCTTCATTTGCACTTGAATTGCCAATCGTTAATCCATTCGAAAATGATGAAAAACTACTGGACCGCGCCACTTGTGAAGATGAAGTACTTTGGCTTGAGCTAGCAGAATTATTATGATGAAAATAAGGTAAATTAATCACACCATAAACAATTGCGATAATACTCAATACAACAATGATTGTCCCGCTTTTCCATTCGCGATACTGTTGCCATGAATTAGCAAGATAAAAACCACCCAAAATCAAAAATAGGGCTCCCATTATTACTAAGAAAATCATAAATTAACTGGCTCCTTTTTATCAACGTAATGCTATTGTCCCGCATTCATTTTATATATACAACTATAATTTAAAAAGAAAAAAGGCTAGTATCCCCAGCCTCCTCCTAATTAAAATTCCATTAATGCCTTCATATCGTAATCTTTAAGCTTATTGCGACCATGAAGATCTTTTAATTCGATTAAGAATGCACAGCCAACAACAATACCACCCATTTGTTCAACCATATCGATTGTTGCAGAGATAGTTCCTCCTGTAGCTAAGAGATCATCCACAACAAGAACCCGTTGTCCCGGTTTAATTGCATCGGCTTCCATTTGCAAGGTAGCTGTTCCATATTCTAAGTCATAAGATGCACTAATTGCTTTTCTTGGCAACTTACCCTTTTTACGTGCCGGAGCAAATCCAACACCCAGTTCACGAGCAATAGGACACCCAACAATAAAGCCTCGCGCTTCTGGTCCTACTACCATATCTACCTTTTTATCCTTAGCATAATCAACTAATTCGTCAGTAGCTTGCTTAAAGGCAGCCCCATCAGCCATTAATGGCAAAATATCTCGAAAGATAATACCCTTTTCTGGATAATCAGGAACACTAGCTACGTATTTATAAAGGTCTAAAGCCATGAGATAAATAGTCTCCTTATTCTAAATTTAAATATTTCAATAACCAGTTAGCAACCGTTGCCGCATCATTAAAAAGCAACTGTTGTTCAACTTTATATTGTGCTAATTGTTTTTGATAACGTTTAGTTTGCGTTAAATCAGTCTTATTAGTTGGCTCATTAAACTTTAACACGTCATCTTTTATTGTAACAAATCCTGCTTCAGAAAACACTTGAATCATTAGATTTAATCGATCCATATTAATCTTTAAATGATTGCTAACTGCTTTAGCTTGCATGGGCCATTTTAATTCTTTTTGTTTATAAATAAATCGATAAAGCTGTGCAAAATCATTCCGTGTTGGCAGTCCAGCTAAATAGGCACTTTTTCGCTGATACAGTAATAAGCGAATAGTTGCTGGTTCTCCTTCATCCTCTGCAAAAATCCGTTTTAGCATTTCTTCACTAGATGGGCAGTCAACCAGCGTTACTTGTTGACCAGAAAAATCAGTCTTAATTGCTTCTTCGATCGATAAAGTATAGCCAGGAGCCACATGGGGAGCAATATTTTCTCGCAATCTTGGCTCTCTTACAATGTAATAATCTGAAGAACTAAAAAGCTGAGGAGTTAGTTTATTCGTGCGTTCATCAATAATTACCGTTCCATTAATTTGGAGATCTTCTAACATCAGTTGGACACTTTTTTTACCACGCCACTCATTAAGACTAACTTTAACGGCTAAATTAATTTGTCCGGTTGGCACGGATAATAGTGTTGCCAAATTTCCTTGACCAAAAGCGACGACTGTTAGATTTTTCTTATCACTTACAATCGAAAATTTTAAATGCTGGTGTTCCTGTCCCATTGTTTTGACATCGACAACTTTAACGTTATTTAATTCAAAAACCGGTTCCATATTTCCTGGACCAAATGGAGCAACCCGTTGAATATCGTTATATAACTGTTGGGTAACATCAGCTGGTGCAAGTTTCATTGCGATTGGAAGAGGTTGCTTTACCGTTGGATCAAATTTTTGTTTGCCTGCTTCTTCTTCCAAGGCTATTTGCAGAGGTACAATATTTTTCTGATCAAAAGAAAGACCACAAGCAGCAGGGTGCCCGCCAAATGTCGTAAATAGTTCACGATGAGCCTCCAAGGCATTGAACAGGTTAAAACTGTCAATGCTTCTACCAGATCCTTTTATTAAGGTCGGATTATTTTGATCAGTTGATGCGATAATTGTTGGCTTTCCGGTCTCATTCATAATTCGACTGGCAACAATTCCTAATACACCTTGATGCCAACCTTTCCCAACAATTAATAAGGTCCTTTTCTGCTGGTTAGCTGAGCTATTAGCCTGTTTTTCTGCTTCTTTCATAATCTCAGCAACTAGGTTCTGACGTTCTTTATTAGCCTGATCTACCTCTTTAGCTAATTTTTGTGATTCATTCTCATCTAAACTCGTCAGCAGCTTAACTCCATCATTAGCATCAGCAATTCGGCCAAGCGCATTTAGCCGTGGTGCAATTCCAAATCCAATATCCTGATCAGTTAGATTGTTAGCTTTAATATCAGCTAACTTCATTAAAGCCGCTAATCCCGGACGCATCCCCTGCCGTAATTGCTGAATGCCATAGGAAATTAACGCATGATTTTCGTCCGTAACGTTTACTACATCAGCTATTTCACCAATTGCAACTAAGTCCAGTTCTTCAACAGGAAACTCACCAGTTAAAGCCCAGGCCACCTTAAATGCAACACCAACGCCTGACAAATCAGGAAAAGGATAATTACTACCAGGATAGCGAGGGTGAACGATCGCAACCGCATTAGGCAAGTCAGCAGGCAACTCATGGTGGTCAGTAATTACAACATCTACTCCTGTTGCCATTACCTTATCGATAACATTTTTTCCGCTAACGCCATTATCCACCGTAATAAAAAGCTGGGTACCATTATCAATAAGGCGTTGGTAAGCGTCCATGTTAGGCCCATATCCATCTGTAAACCGATTTGGGACATAATAATTAACATTGGCACCGATAGATAATAACGTTTCATACATTAAGGATGTGCTAGTAATTCCATCGGCATCATAATCACCATAAATAGTAATTTGTTCCTGCTTTTCAACTGCCTGCTCAATTCGCTCAACTGCTTTATCCATATCATGCAATAAGGTTGGATCATGGATCTCTTCCATCGATGGTTCAAAGAATTTTTTTGCTTGTTCGGTTGAATCGATTCCTTGCTGAGCTAATAATGTTGCCAATATTCTAGAAATGCCTAACTCTTTTTCAAGATTATCAACAGTTAATGAGGGAGCATTATCGGCAAGTTCCCACTTAAATTTTGTATCAATCATTTAAAATTAACCACCATTTCAACGCCAAAATTAAACAAGAGGCTGGGATAAACTCAGTCTCTTTTATTTTGCCCCTTTCATTTTTTGAAAGAAACTGCTAAATTCTGCAATTTCACGAAAATAAGGGAGCATATTATAAGTTCTTCTTATCCTGTTGGAAATCAAAAAATTTCTTAATTGCCCAGTCACCTAAACCGGGAATAACTTGGTATGCCCAACCAAGATAAGCCACATATCCTGGAACATTAATTTCCCTCGTCTTATACCCAACATTATTCCAAATTCGTCGAGCTAAGTCTTCAGGAGAGATAAACATCCATTTTGGTAAATGGGCCCGATACGTATAATCATTATCCGCTTTATCAAAGAAAGGCGTATCAATTGGACCAGGATTAACTGTCAACACTTGGACACCATAATCAGCAACTTCCATTCGTAAAACATTATCAAACTGGATTACTCCGGCTTTTGTTGCTGAATATACAGCGCTATTTGGTGTAGGTAATTTACCAGCTAATGAACCCATATTAATAATGGCCCCATACCCTTGATCCATCATTTGTTTAGCTACACACCGACTAATATACATTAAGGCTAAGAGGTTCGTATGTACCATTTTTTCCATTGAGCTGTAAGATTCCTTAACTACGGGAATAAAGTCACCAAGCCCAGCAGAATTAATTAATACATCGATTCCTCCTACTTCATGTTGAACCTTCGAAAGCACATCATCAATCTGATCAGGGTCGGTGACATCTAATTGATAAGCAAATGCTGGCCGACCTGATAAGATCAGACATTTTTTAGCTACCTCTTGCAACTTCTCAAGATTACGAGAAGCAACAACAACAATTGCGCCGCGGCGAGCTGCCTCAAAAGCCAACTCTTTGCCGATTCCACTTGAACCACCAGTAATTAATACAACTTCATTTCGCAGAAAACGTAACGTCTTTACTCTTCTCAGCATCTTTTGCCATCTCTTTTCATTTTTTGAACGGAATATCAATTACATCAAAATCATTAACAACTCGAGTATCAGGAATAATATTACGAACTTGATATGCCAATTGATAAGCTGCTTTACCAGTGTATCGTGCTGAAATATGATTTAACAATAATTTTTTAACACCAGCTTTTTTCGCAATTTCAGCTGCTTGTTTACTGGTTGAATGGTAATAATTGTGTGCCATCTTTGTCTCATCTTTAGCAAAAGTACTTTCATGCACTAATACATCTGCATTTTGCGCCAACAGAATTGCATTCTTCGTTTGTCTAGTATCACCTAGAATTGCAACAATACGTCCAGGTTGAGGAGTGCCAATAAAGTCATGACCATCTAATACTCTACCATCAGGAAGAGTAACCGTTTTTCCAGCTTTTAGTTGGCCGTAAATTGGCCCAGATGGTACTTTTTGTTCTCGTAATTTCTCAACTTGTAATTCTCCTGGATGATCCGCTTCTTCAATTCGGTAGCCAAAACAAGCGATTTTATGATCTAACTTTCGTGCAACCACTCTAAAACCATGATCATTAAATAGTTCCCCGTCATCTGTTATTTCAACAAAGTGCAAAGGATAACTGAGGCGTGACTCACTTACTTGCAAAGAAGTCTGAACATACCGCTTTATTCCTACTGGTCCATAGATCGTCAATGGTTCAGTTCCTCCTTGAAAAGAGCGGGAACTTAGTAAACCAGGTAAACCAAAGATATGATCACCATGCAAGTGAGTAATAAAGATTTTTTCTATCTTTCGTGGCCTAATTGTCGTATTGAGAATTTGATGTTGAGTAGCTTCTCCCACATCAAATAGCCAAATTGCGTTTCGTTCTTCTAACAACCGCAATGCAACGCTTGCTACATTACGTTGCTTACTTGGGGAACCAGCGCCTGTTCCTAAAAATTCAAGTTGCATTTATATTTTTCCTACCTTTGCTACGTATAATTTTATTGAATAAATTCAAAAACAAATTTTTCAATTCTTACAAGATCACCATCTTGTACACCTTTAGCTCTTAACGCGTCATCAACCCCCATATGGCGAAGTTGACGAGCAAAGCGTAATTGACTTTCTTCATGAGTTAAATCAGTCATCTTAAATAACCGAATAAGTTTTTCACCGCCCAATACCCAGGTGCCATCTTCATCCTTGGTAATAGTAAAGTCCGCTTCATCTTTCTTGTCAGGAGCAGCAGCACGATATTCAGCGACCAATTCTTTATCATGACTCTCACTATCAAATGCGGGCGTCTTATCTAAGAGATCAGCCGTTAATTGCATTAATTGTTGGACACCTTGATGAGTAACCGCTGAAATAGGGAAAATCTCTGGCTGCTTTTCTAAAGTCTTATCTGCTGCCAAATCAGCTTTAAAAGCAGCTAAGTTATCGGCAGAATTTGGCAAATCCATCTTTGTCGCAACTACAATTTGTGGTCGCTTTAATAATTCAGGATCGTAATTAGCAAGTTCCTTATTAATTTGCCGGTAACGTTCAATTGCTTGATGAGGATCTTCACTACTCATATCCACTAGGTGAAGAAGAACACGGGTACGTTCAATGTGCCGTAAGAACTTCAATCCAAGGCCGATACCCTTCGATGCTCCTTCAATTAAACCAGGCATGTCAGCCATCGCAAAATCACGGCCATCTGGTAGCATTACCATTCCGAGATTAGGAGTTAATGTCGTAAATTCATATGCAGCAATTTTAGGCTTAGCACCGGTTACTACTGATAATAAAGTTGACTTTCCAACAGAAGGGAACCCAATTAATCCGACATCAGCAAGCATCTTTAGTTCTAATTCTAAGTAATGGTCTTCTCCTGGTTCACCATTTTCAGCAATTTCAGGAGCAGGGTTTTTAGCACTAGCAAAGTGAATGTTGCCGCGACCACCACGGCCACCTTTAGCCACTACTAATTCTTGGTCTTTTTCAACAAGATCACCAATAATCTCGCCGGTATCAAGGTCCCTAACGGTAGTACCTTGGGGAACAGCAATAATTGTATCTTCTGCACTTGGACCAGTCATCTGTTTACTCATCCCATTGCCACCATTTTTAGCTTTAAAAATTCGATGATAACGGAAATCCATTAAAGTCCGTAATCCTTCATCAACTTTTAAAATGATGCTACCACCACGGCCACCATCACCACCAGCGGGGCCGCCGTTAGGAACATACTTTTCACGACGAAATGCTACCATTCCATCGCCACCCTTACCTGCATGTACTTCAATTTTTATTTGATCAACAAACATATTCATAATGATTGTCTCCGTTCTTTAGTCTATTATTTAGTATATTTAAAATTTATAAGCCTGTCAAAACTCAATCATGACTACTACCCTTCGCCACCTCAGCATTTTTCTGCAATGAAACTTTGATTAACTGGGCAGTAGGTCGATTAATCCCTAGTGAATGGATTTCATCAACTGATGCTTGAGCAATTTTGGTAATTGATCCATATTTTTTAAGCAATTTTGTTCGAGTTCGGGGCCCCACTCCCTTAATTTCATCCAACCGCGAGCTCAACGAATGCTTGGTATGAACGCGCCGGTGGAAAGTAATCGCAAACCGGTGAACCTCATCTTGAATGCGTTGAACTAAGTAAAAGCCTTGGCTCCGTGGATTCAAATTAATATGGTGATCATCATCCCCGAACAATAAGTCAGCGGTTTGGTGTTTATCATTCTTTACCATCCCGACTACCGGAATATCAAGACCAAGTTCATTCTCTAAAACATCTTTAGCCGCATCCATCTGAATTTCGCCACCATCCATAAAAATCATATCCGGCATTGGCTTGTTTTCTTTTAAGAGACGCGAATACCTCCGCCGAATAACTTCACGGGTACTGGCAGCTTCGTCAGCATGATTAATCACCGTTTTCAATTTATACTTCCGGTAAAAATTTTTAGCCGGTTCCCCATTAACAAATACAACCATTGCACTAACGGGATCAGCCCCCTGAATATGAGAATGATCAAACGCTTCAATCCGGTGACCTTCTGGAAGTCCAAGGGCATCCGTAATCTCTTTCATCGCACCGGTAGTCTTACTTTGGTCCATCTCAAGCAGTCGAAATTTTTCATCTAAAGACAACTGAGCATTTTCATGTGCCATTGCTAAGAGGTCCCGTTTTTCACCACGAACCGGTGTCCGAACTGGTATCCCTAATATTTCACTTATTTCTTTATTGGGAAGCCCCTTAGGAAGAAGAATTTCACGAGGCAAAATATTATTGCGACGATTATAAAACTGGAGAATAAAGCTAGTCATTTCTTCAACTGCTGTATCCACGATTGGAAATAGGCGTTTTTCTCGTTTCATCAACCGCGCCTGCCGAATAAAGAAAATTTGAATAGAAAGCCACCCTTTATCCATATAGAAATTAAATAAATCACGAGGGGTTTTATCATTTGAAATAATCTTTTGTTTTTCAACTGTCACTTCAATATAGTGAAGCTGGTCTCGAATTTCAGCAGCTCGTTCAAACTCCATGTTTTCTGCTGCTAGTTGCATCTTTTTGGTTAACTGTCGCTTAACTGTCGCTGTGTTTCCACTCAAAAATGACTTAATTTTTTTAATTTGCTCTTCATATTCACTCTTAGGAACTTCTTTAAAACAAGCTCCTAAACATTGTCCCATATGGTAATACAAACACGGACGACCTTGATACCCATTACATCGTCTTAATGGGTAAACCTTTTGAATAAAATGCATCGTCTCCTCCGCAGCATAGACATTTGGATAAGGGCCAAAATAATATCCACCATCTTTTTTTATTTTACTAACGATCTTAATTTGAGGATCCCGCTCATTTGTTATTTTTATGTAGGGATAACCAGTTCCCTTTTTTAATTTAATATTGAAATAAGGTTGATGTTTTTGAATCAGCGTTATTTCAAGCAAGAACGACTCCTTATTAGTCGAAGTCACAATGGTTTCAAAGTCCGCAACTTCCGAAACCATTTTAGCTACTTTACCGGTGTGACTACTCTTAAAGTAAGAGCGAACCCGATTCTTTAAATTTTTAGCTTTACCAACATAAATTATCTGATCATTAATGTTTTTCATCAGGTAGCAACCCGGCTTGTCAGGTAACAATGCTAGTTTATGTTCTAAATGTTCACTGGCCATCGCAAAATCCCTCCGAAAAATTATCTAACAATATATTATATCTGAAAAATCATCATTAAGGCAAAGAAAGTGTTTAGAAATAATTGTACATTTAGCAAAATTTATGCTAGCATTTTGTCAAATATAAAAAAGGAGCTAAAAAAATGGGATTAGTTACTAGAAGAAGCGAACAGCTTGATAAATTATTTGATCAATTTGCGATTGATCCTAAAAAACCAAAAGCAACTAAAAAAAATGACGATAAAAAAGAAAAAGATAGCAAGGATAAAGAAAAGAAATAATGCAAAAGCGGAGATGTGATCACTCATATCCCCGCTTATTTTTTTAATCTTGTTTTTTAAAACCAGTCGGATAGCGCTGATTTAATTCCTCAATATTTGCTTTGGCGACCTCTTCAAATGGAATATCGGCCCATTCTGCAATTTGAGATAAATACCATAAGACATCACCCATTTCGTGGATTAGTTCCTTACGATCTAATTTTCGACTACGAAAAGTATAGTTTTTTACTAAATCAACGACTTGTCCTGACTCGCCAGCTAATCCTAATGCACAATTTGTTAAAACTTGTTCATTCCCATATAAGGTTCGTTTTGCTGCATTTTGGTATTCATTAAAATCCAACTTAGTTCTTCCCCATTCGCTCTTCAATCCACTGCCAAACATCATCTTTACCCTTTTTCTCTGTAGCTGAAAATAGAATAATCGGTGTTGAACTCTCAACATCAAGGGTCTTTTTGATAAGGCTTAGTTGGCGATTCCATGCACTTCGTTTTACCTTATCAATCTTTGTCCCTACGATTAATGTTGGAATATTATAATATTGTAACCAATTATACATATTTACATCATCAGGGGTTGGTTCGTGCCGTGCATCAACTAATTGAATAACTCCGCGTAATTGTTCACGTTGGGTTAAGTATTGTTCGATCATTTTTCCAAATCGTTCTCGCTCTTTTTTCGAGACTTTGGCATACCCATATCCTGGAACATCGACAAAATATACCTTATCCTCAACGTCATAGAAATTTAACGTCTGGGTTTTACCTGGCTGACTAGACGTATGAGCAAAATTGCGCCGGTTGATTAAGACATTTGTCAACGATGACTTCCCAACATTTGAACGACCAACTAAAGCGATTTCTGGAATATTTGTTTTAGGATATTGTTCATCACTTACGGCACTAATTGTTAAATCTACATTGTGAACTTCCATTTGCTTACCTCATTTCATTAAGAAGCTTTTTCATCCTTTAAAACATAACGAGGTTCTGTATGTTGCGTTACACATCGTTTATCAATAATTACCTTTTCTACATCTTTACGACTTGGCAAGTCAAACATTACATCCCGCATTACATCTTCAATAATCGAACGGAGACCACGAGCACCTGTATTTCGCTTGATTGCTAGTTGTGCCATTGCTCGTAATGCACCATCAGTAAAGGTCAACTTACTTCCATCAAGGCGAATCAACTCTTGATATTGCTTAACTAATGCATTCTTTGGTTCAGTAAGGATTCGAACAAGGTCATCTTCGTCAAGTTTTTCAAGAGCAGTCATTACAGGTAATCGTCCGATAAATTCTGGAATCAAGCCAAACTTAAGAAGGTCTTCTGGGATAACATGTTGCAAAATATTTTTATCCGTAACTTCTTCAGCTTCTCGTGAGTCTGTTCCAAATCCAATTGTCTTATCACCGAGTCGTTCCTTAACAATTGTTTCGATCCCATCAAAGGCTCCCCCCACAATAAAGAGGATATTCTTTGTATCGACTTGGATAAATTCTTGCTGTGGATGCTTACGCCCTCCCTGAGGGGGTACATTAGCAATTGTTCCTTCAAGAATCTTTAAAAGAGCTTGTTGAACCCCTTCTCCAGAAACATCACGTGTAATTGATACATTTTCACTCTTCTTTGCGATTTTATCAATTTCGTCAATGTAAATGATTCCTTTTTCAGCACGTTCTACATCAAAGTCAGCAGCCTGAAGTAATTTAAGGATAATATTCTCAACGTCTTCACCAACGTATCCAGCTTCAGTTAAAGTTGTAGCATCTGCAATTGCAAACGGAACATTTAGAATTCGGGCAAGTGATTGGGCAAGATAGGTTTTTCCAGAACCAGTTGGACCAATTACGGCAATGTTGCTCTTTTGAAGTTCTGTATCATTATTATCGCCACTCATCATTGCATTAACCCGCTTATAGTGGTTATAAACAGCAACTGCTAATGTTTTTTTAGCGTCACCTTGACCGATTACATAGTCATCCAGTTCGTTAACAATCTCTCCTGGAGTTGGCACACGGAAAGCTTTTTTAGCTTCATCTTCTGCTAGTTCCTGATCAATAATTTGCTTACAAAGGTCAACACATTCGTTACAAATATAGACGCCAGGACCAGCAACAATTTTTTTCACTTCATCTTGAGACTTTCCACAAAATGAACAGTGAACTGAATCCATACCAGTGGTATCTTCAAACATAAATGAACCTCCTCTAAGACTTATTAAAACATAATAACAAAATTACTGTTTAATTTCGACTAAATTACTCAGTAAATTCTTTTCTACTTTATCTTACTAATATTTGATTAAAATAGCGAGGCTGGAAGAAAACTACTGTTTTCTTCCAGCCTCATTGATTAGTAATTATTTAACAAATTACTTGTCAGACTTTTCGTCATCCTTAACTTGCTTTGCTGAATCAGCAACTAAGTCAACAGCCTTACGGATCTTAATGTCATGCATTAACATGTCTTTAGATAATGCCTTCTTAACAGCATCTTCTTCCATACCGTATTGCTTTGCAAGGTCAGAAATTTCTTTAGCAATTTCTTCATCAGTAGCATCTAAGTTAGCATCGTCAACAATTGCTTCTAAGACAAGGTTAGTCTTTACACGTTGAGCAGCATCATTAGCAAATTGCTTCTTCAAATCTTCTTCCTTTGTACCAGTAATTTGGAAGTACATTTGAGGACTGATACCTTGTTGTTGCATTCCTGCTAAGTATTGTTGCATTTGACGGTTAGTGTCATCATCCAACATTGCTTGTGGAATATCTTGGATTTCTGCATTAGCAACAGCCTTATTGATAGCAGCATCTTCAATAGCAGCCTTAGCTTGGTTATCCTTTTCTTCTTGAAGTTGCTTCTTAGTCTTTTCCTTTAATTCAGCTAAAGTATCAACATCTTCGTCAACGTCCTTAGCGAAATCATCGTCAAGTTCTGGTAATTGCTTTTCCTTGATTTCGTGAATCTTAACCTTGAAAAGTGCATCCTTGCCAGCAAGATTCTTAGCATGGTAATCTTCTGGGAAGGTAACATTTACATCAACATCTTCATCAGCGTTGTGACCGATTAATTGATCTTCAAAACCTGGAATAAATGAGCCTGAACCTAATTCTAGTGAGTAGTTTTCGGCTGAACCGCCATCAAATTCTTCACCGTCAACGCTACCCTTGTAATCAATAACGACAGTGTCGCCCTTTTCGGCTGGCTTATCTTCTTTTAATACAAGTTCAGCTTGTTGTTGACGCTTAGTTTCAAGTGCATCATCAACATCAGCATCAGTAACAGTGGTGTCTTGAGCAGGAACTTCCATACCCTTGTATTCACCTAATTTAACTTCTGGCATAACGTCAACTTCAGCAGTTAATACCCATGGTTGACCCTTTTCCATGCTCTTAATATCAATCTTAGGTTGATCTACAGGTTGAATGTTAGTTTCCTTTACTGCTTCGTTATATGCATCAGGTAATACCTTGTTTAAGGCATCTTGATACAATGATTCTTCACCGTACATTTGGTTAAAGATTTGACGAGGGACACGACCCTTCCGGAAGCCCGGAACAGTGATCTTTTTACGAGTCTCAACGAAAGCTTCGTCAATTCCCTTGTTAATAGTGTCGACATCAATTTCAAATGTCAATGTACCTTTGCTGGCATCGCTATCGCGTTCCCATTTTGCTGACATTTTATTTCCTCCAATAACAAATCAATTTGACTAATTAATATTTATAACTAGTCTTTACATACTATATTAGTTTACCGTAGGAGACCAGTAATTGCAACTTATTGACGGCTGATCCCCAAGTTATTTTCAAATATTTTTGTTAAAGAAAAAAGACTTGGGTTTCCCCAAGCCTTTCAGCACATCTGTACTCAAAAATTAGTCTAAGATGTCGGATACAACACCGGCACCAACAGTGTGTCCACCTTCACGAATAGTGAACTTAAGACCCTTTTCAAGAGCAACTGGCTTTTGTAAGTTAACAGTGAATGTAACGTTATCACCAGGCATAACCATTTCTACACCATCTGGTAATTCGATAGTACCAGTAACATCAGTTGTGTGGAAGTAGAATTGTGGACGGTAGTTTGAGAAGAATGGAGTGTGACGTCCCCCTTCTTCCTTAGTCATAACGTAAACTTCACCCTTGAAGTTCTTGTGAGTTTGGATTGAACCTGGTTCAGCCAAAACTTGACCACGTTGGATTTGGTCGTGTGAAATACCACGAAGAAGTACACCAACGTTATCCCCAGCTTCACCAAGATCAAGAGTCTTGTGGAACATTTCCAAACCAGTAACAGTTGACTTAAGAACGTCTTCAGTTAAACCAACGATTTCAACTTCGTCACCGACCTTAACAGTACCACGGTCAATACGACCAGAAGCAACAGTACCACGACCAGTGATAGTAAATACGTCTTCGACAGGCATCATGAATGGCTTGTCAGTAGGACGCTTTGGAGTTGGAATGTAGTCATCAATAACATCCATTAAGTGAAGGATAACTTTTTCTTGTTCTGGGTCACCTTCAAGTGCCTTAAGAGCAGATCCACGAACAACTGGAACATCGTCACCAGGGAAATCGTATTCGCTAAGTAAGTCACGAACTTCCATTTCAACTAAGTCAACTAATTCATCATCGTCAACTAAGTCAGTCTTGTTCAAGAATACAACGATGTATTGAACACCAACCTGACGAGCAAGAAGAATGTGTTCACGAGTTTGTGGCATAGGACCATCAGTAGCGGCAACAACAAGGATAGCACCATCCATTTGTGCAGCACCAGTGATCATGTTCTTAACGTAGTCAGCGTGTCCAGGGGCATCGATGTGTGCGTAGTGACGCTTTTCAGTTTCGTATTCAACGTGGGCAGTGTTGATAGTGATACCACGTTCCTTTTCTTCTGGAGCAGCATCGATATCAGCGTAATCTTCTGCCTTTGCTAAACCTTTGGCTGCCAATACCTTTGTAATAGCAGCAGTTAAAGTAGTCTTCCCGTGGTCAACGTGGCCAATAGTACCAATGTTAACGTGGGGTTTTGTACGTTCATAATGTTCTTTTTCAGCCATTAATGAAAACCTCCTGATAATTTACAAGTATAATGCCAGATCATCTGATTCGGTGACTGACATACCCTTATACATATTGTACAACTTCTTTTCGCCAATTGAAAGCTTTAATCTTAGGCTCTGAAGAAGAATTCTTAAATATAATATCAACTATCTGTTCATTTGTAAATGTATTTGACTAATGTTTTTCTATTAATTCGTCAATCTGCTTACCTAGTCGTTCCTGCCAGGTACTAGAAACTGTATTTGTTGCGACTTTCTTTCCTTCTATTCTTGCGATTAAAACGTCTGTCCATTCATCAATGTCCTCAATAATTTGATTAATTCGCGGATACAAAAACATTACCTGTAATTGAAATTCTTGAATTGCCAGCTTTTCTGTCTGCGGGTTTTGATTTCCACACTTTTCCGTAATTAATCTCTTACCTTCACTAACGATTGGCAATAAATTTAAAGGCTGAATATCGGCTGGCACAATTGTATATTCTTTCTTATCTAGCCAATAAACAGTAACTGGATCTGCAACTTGTAACTTACTAAGCAGCTCAACCAAACTAGACTTTACCAATGAATGAGTGTAGGGGTCACGAAGCAGGAATTTAGCACCTGTAATAAATTCATTTAAGGGAAGTTTAAAAGCCGCCTGCAACCTACTTTGCTGCTCTTCAAGGGAGTAATCTCCTAAATGATAAAAGTCTCGCAAACGTGTTTGTAATGTCTCCTGGTACTCTTGACGAGATTTTTCCTCACCCATTGTAACAATTGTCAGCAAATCTTCCTGCCATTGCGAAAGACTACTAATCACCTGTCTTGCTAAAACAAATAATTCATTTTGACACAAAATTTTAATGGCAATTTGAGCATCTGCCAAGCTATCAAACATTACTTCTAAATACTCAAACAAGTAAGTACAAGCCCTGGTATATTGTTGAGAATGATACAGAGCGATGATCGTCAATCGACCTATTTCTGAATCATCAACCTCGTTTATAAGATCTTCCAGAATATTACTAGCTTCTTGCCATTTTTCTTCAGCAATTAATTTTTGAGCCTGGAGATATTGATCTTGTTGGGTTTCGTTCATTTTTATCACCCTTTTTTATTTCATTACTTTATACAATTGTTCATAAAAGCAGTTGAGGCTGGGAGAAAAACGAAAGTTTTCTCCCAGCCTCCCTTCACATTACTTATATTAAACAGCTACTTCTTTTCTTTTGCCATTCGTTTTTTACCACGACCACGATGATGTTCTTTCGTTGAACGTGACTTCGCAGATTTCTCTTCTTTCTTCTCAACATTGTTTTTAATCTTCTTTTGATGTTGATTAATCTCCATAATAACTGGCAAAATAACTGGATGCCGTTTAGTTTGATCAAACAAGAATCGGTTTAATTTATCACGAACATCTTGTTTCAAGTGACTCCAATCAAATTCCTTTTGATCTAGATTTTCTTGAACAATCTTTTCAACTAAGTCAGCACTCTGTTGCATTAGTTGACGGTTAGTCTTTACAAACACGAATCCTCGTGACGTAATTTGTGGTCGAGCAACGATCTTTTTCTTTTTTCGATCAATAGTTGCCACCACAACAAAAATCCCATCCTCTGACAGGACGCGCCGATCTCGTAAAACAATATTACCGATATCACCGACACCTGTTCCGTCAATCATAGTATTACTTACATCAATATGTTCTCCAACATGGAATTTACCATTTTTGTAAGTCAGAACATCACCCTTATTAACAAGGAAGATATTTTCTTTTGGAACTCCTACTTCTTCTGCTAATTCCGCATGACGATCTAACAGACGGTATTCACCTTGAATTGGAATGAAGAACTTGGGTTTCATGAAGTTCAACATTAATTGTTCATCATTTTGGTTAGCATGTCCAGAAGGATTCAAATCATCAGAAATAAATTTAACCTCTGCTCCTGTACGATAAATCATATCTTTTGTCTTTTGTACCTCAGTCTCCTGCGCATAAGAAGGAGTAGTAGTGACAAAGACAAGATCGGTACTCGTTAATTGTAAATTAGGATTATCGCCGTTTGCAATTTGCTGTAATGACTTAATAGGTTCACCCATTTTACCAGTTTCTAAAATAACAACTTGGTTTGGTTCGAGTTTTTCTGCTTCCTTGCGACTAATAAATAAGTCATCTGGTAAGTGTAACTTTCCCAAAGACATTGCTGTATCAATAATTTGTTCAATATCTTTTCCAGATAAAACAATCTTCCGACCAACGGCTACAGCAGCATTGATAATCTGCTGTACACGCATAATATTTGAAGCTACACTAGCAACAATAATTCGACCATTTTGATATTTAAAGGTTTCTTTAATATAGTCTCCAATATCTTGCTCACGAGCAGACGCACCCGTAATTCCGGCCCCAGCAGAATCACTTAAAAGTGCTAATACACCTTGTGATCCAATTTCCGCTAAACGAGCAAGGTCTGTTTGATAACCCTTTTTAGCTGTCTGATCGAATTTAAAATCACCAGTGTAAACAATATTTCCTGCTTTAGTTTCTAAAACAACCCCTAAAGTTTCAGGAATAGTATGGGTCGTCTGGAAGAATGAAACTGTAACATCATTAAAATCAATTGCTGTTGACGCATCAACAACATGAAAATCATTAAACTTCTTAACTTCCTTATGGTTTTTAACTGCCAGCTTTGCTAAGGCAATCGTCATCTCGCTTCCAAATACCGGAACATTAAAGTCCATCAAGAAATACGGGAGTGCTCCAATTGAATCTGCATGTCCGTGTGTTAAGAATACCCCGACTATCTTGTCCTTATGTTCACGAAGATATTCCCAGTCAGGAATGACAACATCAATTCCCATTAATTCATTTTCAGGATACTTTAACCCCGTATCCAAAATGAAAATTTGGTCTTCAATCTCAACGGCGTACATATTTTTACCATTTTCGCGTACACCACCAAAAGGAATAATTTTAATATTATTATCCATTGATTTGGCTCCTTTAATATTTAGTTTTGAACCCCTTATCGATTACAATATGTAGCGATAAGAATTTTATATCGTTCATTATAGTTATAAATATCTTACCACAATCAGTGAAAATAATGGAGTAAAAACAAAAAACACCTTGCCTCCAAGTAGAAGGCAAAGTGCTTTGATAATAAAATATTACCGACGTAAACCTAACTTTTGGATAAGTTCACGGTAAGCAGGTAAATCAGTCCGACGTAAGTAAGCTAATAAGTTACGACGGTGACCAATCTTCTTCATTAAACCACGTTGTGAATGGTAATCGTGCTTGTGTGTACGAAGGTGATCGTTCAATTCGTTGATGTCAGCAGTTAAAACAGCAACTTGAACTTGAGTAGAACCAGTATCTCCTTCGTGAGTTGCGAATTCCTTAATAATTTGATCTTTACGTTCTTTTGAAATAGCCATGCTATTTTCCCACCTTTCAATATTAATGCGCCTAAGATCTAAGTATAACGTCGGTGAGGATCGTTAAACTGAGAAGAGGCAATTAATTACTTGTTTGAAGTAACCTATACAAATATACATAAAATTTACTAATGTTGCAACTATTTCTATGAAATTTTGACTTGATCGTCGTTAGCTATTGCATTGCTCGCTAGTCTTTTGTATAATGACAAATGTTGAAAATTCTGGTCAACTGAAAATCGGGTAACGGAGGTGAAACTCATGCCAATTATCAAATCAGCAATTGAACGTGTTCGTACTAGTGAAAAAGCTGAAGCACGTAACGCTTCACAATTAAGCCAAATGCGGACTGCTATTAAGAAGTTCGATAAGGCAAAGCTTGCTGGCGCAGATAACCTTGACGACTTATACAAGGCTGCTATCTCAGCAATTGACCGTGCCCACTCTAAGGGCCTTATCAAGGCTAACAAGGCTGCACGTGACAAGTCACGTCTCTCAGCACGTTACGCTAAGTAATAAAAAAGCAACTATTAAGTTAGTTGCTTTTTATTTTTAACTTTTTATAAAAAGAGGAGGCTGGGAAAAAACTCCTAGTCCAAAATAAAAACCGGATGATGAATTGTTTGAACAATTCATCATCCGGTTTTTATGTACACAGGAAATCGTTCCTGATATGATGTAATTACCCCT
>NZ_JAJGUI010000009.1:0-237 GCF_020784875.1 Limosilactobacillus reuteri subsp. simiae
TGTGTCACTGCTCTTCTAGCAGTGTTCGTCGAACAATTTTAGAGCGCATGGAACCACACTATCGTGTAGCTAAGTTGCCTAAGCATCTATGTTTTGACGAGTTTCGTTCAACTAAGTCTGTGATGTCCTTTATCTGTTGTGATGCTGAAACCCACCAAATTGTCACAAAGTTACAGGATCGTCTATCACCTACAATTATTGATTATTTTGAAAGTCGTTATTCAAAAGCCGAACGCG
>NZ_JAJGUI010000090.1:0-1312 GCF_020784875.1 Limosilactobacillus reuteri subsp. simiae
AAGTCACGCTTAAAGCCATACTTATCAGTGGATTTACTATAGCGATAAAAACTAAAACGAACTCCTTGATGATCAATGTAGTAGTCGTCATTAGCGTTATATTCCCAATTCTGTGACCTAGTTGGATCGTTTTTAAATTTACGTTTCTGTTCCTTTTGATAGGTTGTGTATGGGATAACCGGCTGCTTTTCAAACCGATCAAGAATCATTGTGTAATTGTACTCACTTCCATAGCCTGCATCGGCGACGATATGTTCAAAGAAATCTAAAGCATGAAACTGGGTAAGGAATGGCACTAAGGTCCTGGTGTCAGTTGGATTTGAAAACAGCCCGTAATCAAGCACAAATTGCTTATGGGTAGCGATTTGCAGGTTATAGCCAGGCTTCAACTCCCGATTCATCATCGGATCTTCCTTCATACACATGAAGGTCGCATCATGGTCAGTTTTGGAATAGCTATTACGACCTTGGAAGATATTTTCAGCACGTTCATACTTTTTGGCACGCGGAATTAAGTCGTTGCTTAATTGGTGACGAAGCTTTTTTAGAAAACGACGGCGCCGTTTTCTAACTGAACCACCTTTGATGATTTTTGGTTCTTGCTTAATCTCTTCATCTAATTTAGTGATTTTCTCCGCCAGTTCTTGTTCCATTACTTCCATGCCTTCGGCGGAAGTAACCAGCTCCGGTGCCATTTCTTGCACCACTTGCTTTTCTACTAGTTCCTCATAAAGCTTACTTGTCTTTTCTCTTAACTTAGCGTGATACTTTTCAACTGCCCGTCGCCAAGTAAATGAATATTTATTGGCATCGGCTTCTACCTTGGTCCCATCGATAAAAACTGCATCATTTTGAATTAGTCCGTGATCTTTCAAAGCCATGGTAAAGTAAACAAAGGCATGTTTAATTAGCTTACTAGCGTGCTGACTGCGGCGAAAGTTATTGATGGTATGGTAGCTATAAGTATAATCATGGGCTAACCAACGCATTGGCAGGTTCTCATCCAACATCATTTCAATCTTTCTTCCAGAATAAGTTTGACGTGAGTAGGCAAACAAGAGAATCTTAAGCATAATTGCTGGATGCGATGAAGGGCGGCCGGTAGCCGCTCCTGAATCTTCTAATAGCACTTCTTGTGGAATCGAGTCGACAAAATCACTAATTAGTCGCGCAACATGATTCTGTGGTAAATCATAGTTATAGTTTAGTACGAATTCGGTTTGCCCTATGGTATAATTTTGATACATGGAAATCGCTCCCTTTGGTTGTTTTTAGGGGTAATTACATCATATCAGGAACGATTTCCTGTGTA